>DATNNM010000001.1 GCA_035601835.1 Candidatus Tumulicola sp.
CGGGCACGGCGGCGGTGAGGGCGGCGGTGGTGGTGGCGGCTGCGGCGGCTACAGCGGCGGTTGTAGCGGTGGCGTTTGTGGGGGTGGCTAAAGGCGTTGCCTGCAGCGCGTAGAGCCTGTGCCGCTCTGGTCGTCGCGCTCGCGCTTGCCGCGTGCGCCAAGCAGCAGCAGGCGGTGCAGGCGACATCAAGCGCGACGCCTACTGCGGCTGCGGCCCCAACCATGACGCCTGCAGCTGCGCAAACGGCGTCGCCGCAAGCCGTCGGAAGCGAGACACCTTCGCCGACGCCGACCCCAAGCCCGAATATGCTCACGTTCGAGCAGGGCGCGATCATGCGCGCGTGGCCGCCCACCGAAAAGGATAACGCTCCCGCGGGATTCCTCGCCGGGCAGGGTTGGGAGTGGAAATCGCGCGCCGGCGCATCTGGACCGTTCACCTTCGTGTTCGAGTTTCCGGTGCCGACGAGCATCGAGCGCATCGAGTTGACCCGGCGATCGGGAACGCCGCCCCCAAGCCCTCAAGAGCCCAACACCGAATCGCTGCACCTCGAGGGATCGAGCACCGCAGGAGACTCCGGCTACAGCGACCTCGGCACGTTCCAAATCAAAGCCGATAGCCAGCCGGAGGCGCAGTCGATCGCGCCGGGAGCCAAAGCCCGCTGGCTGCGCGCGACCATCCAGCCGCCGAGCGGCGAACAGGCAGCAGACCTCTCAGAACTCGCGGTGTACGGCACGCCGGACGCAAACCTGGCGAACAAGCCGCTTGCCGGCACGTGGTTGCTGTTCTGGAATCCGGAGAGCACCGACGATCCCATGTTTGCCTCCGGCAAGCTCACGGACTCACCCGATTGGAAAAAGAACAACGCTCAGCACTACTTGTGGAAGATCATCCAAAAGGGTTCGGAGCTTCGCGGTATCGAGTGTGACGAAAGGGGCGGTTTCTACGAGGAGATCGGCGCCACGCAGGACGGGCCACACATCACGTGGGTGCCGATCGGCGTCCGCACCGAGCGGAATCCCGGCATTCTCTATCCTGAAGGCAACGTGCTCGTCGGCGGCGGCCGCAGCAACTATATCGCCATGCGCATCAGCGACGCCAACAACTGCAATCCGCCCAGCAAGCCGTACGGACACGGCAAGAAAGTGCTCGTGCTGACGCCCAACGCCGACGCCGGGCAATACTTGCCTTATGAGTTCGCGTCGCGCGACGATCCGCTCTACAACGGCTTTCGCTACATCCCCGGATACGCCGCGCTCTTCCAAGCCTCGGAACTGGCCGGCATCGATACCGTCGCCCTGATCGACGTGTGCGGTGCCGAGAGCGAATTTGCGAAGTGGCAATCGGCCTCGTTCAACGATTTTATCGCGGCAGGGCATAAGCTCATCATCCAAGACTCGGACGCGTGCACGAAGACCGGCTACTCGTTCTTGCCGTATCCGTTTACGACCTCAAACCCGGGCGCGCGCGGAGAGCACGGCAAGAATCTGATCCTCGTCGAGTCGAGCACCCTGGGCAGCGACAAGACCGATCCGGCCCACTTCATCGACGCGACCGCGTATGCGAAAAGCTTGTACAATCAACTCGGCGACGCCAACACCGTGACGTCGCAGGATCCGCATTGGTGCGGACACTTCTTCGGAACGAACGCGCTCAACGTCAATGGATTCATGCACATGTTCGCGACGTATGGGCGCGGAATGATCATCTACGACGGATTCGATCGCGACGACAACTCAGTCCCGGAGTACCAAAAATTGGTGCGCCTCGAGCTGCAGCAGAAAGTTCCATACGACTTCAAATGCACGCAGCTGGTCACCAGCGGATTTCTCGTGTCGCCGTCTGTCGAGCAAAAGCTCATGCCCGGCGCTGCCAAGACGCTGAAGTTCCCGCTCGAGGTTCTGGCCAACCAGGGCTATGCGGGTACGGTGACGCTGGCGGCGGCAGCCCCGCCGGATGCGCCGTGGCACACCGCGCTTTCAAAGACTGAGGTCGAGCTCAAGGGCGATACCAAGCCGTTTGTGTTGTCGCTCGACGTTCCGGCGAAGGTCAAAGCCGGCCGTTACATGTTCACCGTCACCGGCACGGATGCGAAGAATCAAGCCGCGCACGCGACCATCGTGCTGCTCGTCAGCAAGCCGGCGCTCGAGAGCGCTTTGACCAAGAGCAAGCGCATCCGCATCTACGGCATCCACTTCGACTTCAACAGCGCCACGGTCCGACCGGAGTCCGGACCGGTGATCCACGAGATCGCTGACGCGCTAACGCATCACCCGGAATGGAAGCTCACGATCGAGGGTCATACCGACAACGTCGGCGGCAACGCCTACAATCTCGACCTGTCGAAACGGCGCGCCGCCGCGGTCAAGGCGATACTGGTGGCGCAGTATCGTATTCCAACGGCGCGGCTTGCCACTGCGGGATACGGCGCGACACGCCCGGTCGCGACGAACAATACAGACGCCGGCCGCGCGCTGAACCGCCGCGTCGAACTCGTGCGGCAATAACCACGCTGGCATGTAGGGTTCCGATCGAAGCTCGGATGTAGTTATGTAGCGTTCCGAGCGAAGCTCGGATGTAGTGCCGGGGCTTTAGCCCCGGAAAGGATTCGATGCAAAAGGCGCTTCTGGTGGTATTTGCGGCGATTCTAATCGTCGGCTGCGCGAAGCAGCAGGCAGCAGTGCAAGCGACGCCGAGCGCCACAGTCGCGGCGACCACCACGCCGGGAGAAGGCGCCAGCGAGTCGCCGCAGCCGGCTGAAAGCGTGACGCCTTCGCCGACCCCAACTCCGACGCCCGTGCCCAACCTGCTCGCGCAGAGCGCGATCGTGCGCGCATGGCCTCCAACAGCCGCCGACAACTCGCCCGCAGCGCTGCTCAACGACGAGCAATGGCAGTCGGCACCGGGCGCGACCGGCACTCTGATCTTTGTCTTCGAGCTGGCGGCGCCGGCGAGCGTCGGACAATTCGTCCTTTCGCCTTCCAGCACACCGGCGACCGACCCGCAGAAGGTGAGGGTCGAAGGTTCGTTGAGCGGCGCCGATACGGGCTACAGCGACATCGGCACGTTCACGATCGATTCCACGGGCAACGTCACGACCTTCCCAGTCGAGCCGCCGGCGCACGCGCGTTGGCTGCGAGTCTCGTTTGAGCAGCGCGGCACAACAGGCACGACGCTCCACCAATTCGAGGCGCATGGCGTGCTCGACGCGATCGCGCCGGCGAAGCCGATGGCTGGTACATGGCTGCTCGATCAGTGGACGAAGATGCCGAAGGCGACCGATGCGATGTGGAAACTGCCGGGCAGGCTGCCGCAAAGCTTCGATTGGAAGGCCTTTAAAGACTCGCACTCGCTGCTCAAGGTCATCGCGCTCGGGAACGAGTTCCGGGCGCTCGAGTGCATCGACCTTGGCACAAGCGGGATCGGCTACTCGGGCACGCAAGCCCTCACCCAGGACGGCGCAACTGTGCTTTGGCAATCCATCGGCGAGCGCATGACCTTCGGACCCGGAACGCTGAACGTCGAAGGCAACGTGCTCGCAGGGAGCGGATACATGGCGCTGCGCCTCAGCGACGCCGTGAAGTGCAACCCGCCAGCGCCTCCCAAAGGCCACGGCAAGCCGGTGCTGGTGCTGGCTCCGGGCGGCGATCCGACCACGTTTTCGCCCTACGATGATCCCGAGACGTACCCTGGCTTTCGTTTCATTCCGCAATATGTAGGACTCTTCGAGCCATCGCAACTAGCGGGGATGGACAGCGTCATCCTGCTCAACGTGTGCGACGGGAGCACGATCTTCGCGAAAGCCCAAGCATCCGCGCTGCTCGAGTTCGTCGCCTCCGGGCACAAACTCATCATCCGCGACGCCGACAGCTGTACGCAATCGGGCTACGCTTTCATGCCGTACCCGTTCACGACGAACAACCCCGGGGCAAAAGGCAACCACGGCAATAACCTCGTCCTCGTGGAATCGAGCGAACTCGGCAGCGGCGACCGCGGCGACCGTGCGCATTTCATCGACGCGAGCGCCTATGCGAAACATCAATGGAATCAGCTGGGCGACGCGAATACCGTCATTTCGCAGGATTCCCACTGGTGCGGACATCTATTCGGCACGAACTCGAACGGCGTGAACGGCTTCATGGAGATGTTCGCTCCGTACGGTCGCGGCCTTCTCATCTACAATGGATTCGACGTCGACGACTGGCGCGTTCCCGACTACCGGAAGCTCGTCAAATTGGAGCTCTCGCACCCCGTGCCTTACAACCCGCCCTGCACGCAGCCGGTTTCGAGCAGTTTCTTGGTCTCGCCATCGACGAACAGGCAGCTCGCGTCGGGCACAGCGTCTCGGCAGAAATTCGATCTCATGGTGCTCGCCAATCAGGGCTACGCCGGCTCGGTCAGTCTCGTCGCCAAAGCGCCGGCCGAGGCGCCGTGGGTCACAACGCTTTCGAAAAGCCAGGTCGAGCTCAAGGGGGACACCAAGCCGCTGACATTCTCGATCGACGTTCCGGCGGACGCGCGACCGGGCTCGTACTCTTTTTTGGTCAAGGGCATCGACGCGAAGGGGCAGTCGGCGCAAGCGACCATCACGCTGACCGTGGCCAACCCACCGCCCAAAAAGATCGAGCGCGCGCTCGAGAAGAGCAAGCGTATCGCCATCTACGGCATCCATTTCGATTTCAACAGCGCGACGGTGCGCAAAGAATCGCAGCCGGTCATCCGCGACATCGCCGACATACTCAAACAGCATGCGGATTGGAAGCTGACGATCGAGGGTCACACCGACAACGTCGGCGGCGCCGCCTACAATCTCGATCTTTCGAAGCGGCGCGCCGAAGCGGTGAGGAGTATCTTGGTGACACGCTATGCCATAGCGGCGGCTCGGCTGTCCTCGGCGGGTTACGGCTTCACCCACCCAAAGGCGTCTAACGCCACCGAAGCGGGTCGCGCCGAAAACCGCCGCGTGGAGCTGGTCCGCCGCTAAGCCTGCAGCGCCGCCACGAATTCGCGAACGGCCGAGGCATCAGCCGTGCCATTCGCGCCGTCAATCGTGACGAAACCGCGGGCTCCGGCCGGCGCCCGCGGCGGCGTGCCGTTGAGATAAGCGACGAGCAGGACGGTTTCGGTCAGGAGCGGCGCCCACTCACCGGGCGAGGCGGCGAGCGCGCCCAGCGGCAATGCGCAGCGCAACCACGCTGAATCGCATTCTTTGAGCGCGCGCTTGCAGTCTTCCGGCGTCGCGACGAGCATGCCGCCGGTCGGCTCGAGCGCGAGCGTGACATTGCGCAGTTTTGCGTGGCCGCTCGCGTGCTTCAAACCGCGGATGAGCTCGCGCCACGCGATGCCGGGAGACCCGGAAGCAGCGCCGCATGAAAAGCGGACCAGCGGTGCGCCGATGGCGAGTGCGACGTCGAGCGCTTCTTTGATTTGCTCGACGTCGGAGTCGACGTTCGCCCCGAACGCGACTTCGGACTGGGCACCGGCGACCGTCAGAGCGCGGTCCACGCAGAGCTTTTTGATCTGAGCGAGATATTCGACGTCAGTGCGAGGGAAGTGGGAAACGCACGGCTCGATCCCGTCCAGTGGCAGATCGCCGGCGCACAGGTCGATCCACTCGAGCTGCGTCATGGAGCCGTCGCGAAAGGCTTGAGCGAATGGACGCGAACTGCACGAAACCTGCATGACCTGCCCGGCGTTCTGCGGCATGTAGGTGCACGCCCTTCGAGCGGGCGAAATGAGCCCCTCATGGCAAAGACCGAAAGACCGCTCGTGCTCTTCGTGTGCCAAGGCAACATTTGCCGAAGCCCGATCGCCACGGCGCTGGCCGCCGACGCAGCGCAACGCGTTGGACTCGATATCGAAGTGGCGAGCGCGGGGACGTCCGCACTCATCGGCGATCCAGCCGAACCTGGCGCGCTCGCGTGCATCGCGGAGCTGGGTTTGGACATCGGCGCCCACCGCGCGCGCCAAGTCACGCCTGAAATGATCGAGGGCGCGATCTTCGTGGTCGCGGCGACCGCAGCGCAACGCGACTGGCTGCAGCGCTTGGTTCCGGAACGGCGGGATCGCATCGCCTCCTTTGGAGACATCACGTCGCTCGGCGACATCCCGGACCCGTGGGGGCGAAATTCCAGCGAGTACCGGCGCGTGCGCGCGCTCATCGAAGAGGGCATGCCGGCGCTGATGGCCGCCGTGCGCGAGCGCCACAGCGCGGCAAAGGGCGCGCCCTCGCGTTAGCGGAACGGACGCAACGTAGGATCATGTCCAAAAAAGTCTTTCGCATCGCCGTGGGCTGCGATCACGCCGGCTTCCTTTACAAGACCAAAATAGCGGAGCGTCTGCGCGCTTTAGGTCACGAAGTCGTTGATTTCGGCACCTACTCAACGGACCCGGTCGACTATCCGCTCGTCGGTTTCAAGGTAGGCGAAGCCGTCGCCGGCGGCGAGTTCGAGCGCGGCGTCTTGGTGTGCGGTTCGAGTTTGGGCATCGCCATCGCCGCCAACAAGGTCAAGGGCGTGCGCGCCGTGCCGATCAGCGAGCCGTATTCAGCGCGCCTTTCGCGCCAGCACAACGACGCGAACATCATCTGCTTCGGCGAACGGCTGACCGGCTGGGAGATGGTCGAAGAATGCCTCGACGTCTGGCTGCACGCGGAAGCGGAAGGCGGGCGGCACGCGCGCCGCGTCGGCGAGATCAACGACTACGAACCGGCGGGCAAGGAGCGGGTATAGCATGAACGCGCGACTGCTCGAGCAGACGGCCCTAGCCGCCACCGACCCCGAGATCTATCAAGCCATACTCAAAGAGGAAGAACGCCAGCGCCGCAATCTCGAGCTGATCGCGTCGGAGAACTACGTGAGCGCGGCGGTGCGCGAAGCCGCCGGCTCCGTGATGACCAACAAGTACGCCGAAGGCTACCCCGGCCGGCGCTACTACGGCGGATGCGAGTTCGTGGACATCGCCGAAACGCTGGCCATCGAGCGCGTCAAAAAGCTGTTCGGAGCGGAGTATGCCAACGTGCAGCCGCATTCGGGCGCGCAAGCCAACATGGGCGTGTATTTCGCCGCGTTTTCGCCCGGCGACACGATCCTCGGAGCCGCGCTCGACCACGGCGGCCATCTCACCCATGGCAGCAAGGTCAGTTTCAGCGGCAAGCTGTATCGCGCGATGACCTACGGGGTCAACGCCAAGACCGAGCAGTTCGACTATGACGAGATCCGCGCGCTCGCGCGAGAGCATAAGCCGAAGATGGTCGTCACCGGATGGAGCGCGTACTCGCGCATTCCTGATTGGAAGGCGTTCGCCGACATCGCGCACGAGGTCGGCGCGGTGTTGTTGGCGGACATCGCCCACGTCGCAGGCTTGGTGGCGGTAGGGATCCACCCGTCGCCGGTCGGCGTGGCGGATTACGTCACGACGACGACCCACAAGACGCTGCGCGGGCCGCGCGGCGGCGTGATCATGTGCGATGTCGAGCGCGGCAAAGGCATCAGCAAGACGATCTTCCCCGGCATTCAGGGCGGCCCGCTGATGCACATCATCGCTGCCAAAGCGGTGGCGTTCGCCGAGGCGTCGCGGCCCGAGTTCGCGGTCTACGCGCGCCAGGTCGTCGCCAACGCACAAGCCCTGGCGAGCGGGCTCGTGGCGCACGGGCTGCGCATCGTCAGCGGCGGCACCGACAATCATCTGATGCTGGTGGACGTCTCGGTGCGCGGGCATACCGGCAAGGACGTCGAGACGTATCTCGATGCGATCGGGATCACCGTCAACAAGAACACGATCCCATTCGACAAGAATCCGCCCGCAGTAGCCAGCGGCGTGCGCATCGGCACGCCGGCGATCACCACGCGCGGGATGAAAGAGACCGAGATGCGCGAGATCGCGGACATCATCGGCGCGGCGATGGACGATATCGGGGCCCGCGCGCGAGTGGACGCGCTGCGCAATCGCACGTTCGCCTTGACCAGCCAGTTCGGTGTGCCGTGACGCATGCTGAGGCCGGACTGAAATCCGGCACACCACATGCTTTTGCGAACCTCACGCTCGTCGAGCACCCGCTCGTACAGGATAAGCTAGGCCGGCTGCGCGACGCTGCGACTCCCGACAAAGAATTCCGGGAGCTCTGCACCGAGCTCGCCACGCTCGTGGCGTTTCCGGCGACCGCCGACCTCGAGACGACCGAGACGACGGTGGCCACGCCGCTGGACTGGTGCCCTGCCCAAAAATTGACGCGCGTCCCCCTGCTCGTGCCGATCCTGCGCGCCGGTCTCGGACTCGTGCCGGGGTTCCATGCGCTGATGCCACAAGCGCACGTCGCCCATATCGGCGTGTATCGAGATCCCGATACGCTGGAGGCCGTGCCGTACTATTTGAACCTGCCTGACGATCTTCGCGGGCGCCGCGCTTTCGTGCTCGACCCCATGCTCGCGACCGGTGCGTCGGCGGTGGCGGCCGTCAACCTGCTGGTCGAACGCGGTGCAGCGATCGAGGACCTGCGTCTCATCGCATTGATCGCAGCGCCCGAAGGCGTGTCACGCGTCTGTGCGGCGCACCCGAGCCTCAAGATGTTCTCGTGCGCCCTGGACAAGCATCTGAACAGCCACGGGTACATCATTCCGGGTTTGGGCGACGCCGGCGATCGCCTTTTCGGCCGCGGCGCCGGACGAGTTCCGCAGACGCGCGCGCGATGAAAGAAGTTTTGGCCCAAAAGCCCGGGTCCGCGGACGCCGATCGGCCTTCATGGGACGAATACTTCATCGCCATCACCCGCGCAGTCGCCACGCGCGCGACCTGCTCGCGCCGCTCCGTCGGCGCGGTCATCGTCAAAGACAAACGCATTCTGGCGACCGGCTACAACGGCGCGCCGGTCGGCATGCGCCACTGCGACCACTCCGACGGCGGCGACATGCGCAACGGCCATTGCACCCGCTCCACTCATGCCGAGCAAAACGCGATCGTCCAGGCCGCACGCTACGGCATCCCGATCGCCGGCGGCTCGATGTATTGCACCGATAGCCCCTGTCTGACGTGCGCGAAACTCGCCATCAATGCAGGGCTCGTGCGTATCGTGTATGAGGACGCCTATCCGGACGAACTCGCCGCTCAGATGTTGTTCGAGGCCGGGGTGAAAGTCGAGCGCATGGGCGGGAGCACGGCGTGATCCAGTTCGCGCACTTCGACTTCAATATCTACGTCATGTGCGGCGCGACGTTTGCCGTGGCGCTCATCGTCTGCCTGCTGTTCACGCCGCTCGTGCGTCGCATGGCCTTCAAGGTCGGCGCCTTCGATCAGCCCGACGGCGACCGGCGCGTCCATGTCGAACCCACGCCGCGCCTCGGCGGCATCGCCATCTACCTGAGTTTCATGTTGTCGCTGTTCGTCATCCTCAATATCGCGCTGAACAACAACCTCGTGATCGTGCGTTTCTTGAGCGACCGCGACCTCGCGCACATCATCGGCTTGCTCTTCGGCGGAACGCTCATGATGGGAGTCGGGTTGTGGGATGACATCATGCATATGAGCCCGCAACGCAAATTCGCAGCGCAGTTCGTCGTGGCGCTCATCGCAACCGTGCTGTACGGCTTCACGATCTATCATTTGAAGATCCCGTTCATCGGTCCAGTCGATCTCGCGTGGTTCGGCATCCCCTTCTCGTTGTTCTGGTACCTCGGCATGGTCAACGCCATAAACTTCCTGGACGGGCTGGACGGCCTCGTGGCAGGTTACGCCGCGATCGCCTGCGTCAGCCTCGCGATCGTATCGATCATGCACGGACAGTATCTGGTGGCGATCATCGCCTCGACGCTGGCCGGGTCCGCGCTCGGCTTCTTACCTTATAACTACAATCCGGCGCGCATCTTCATGGGCGACAGCGGCGCGCTCTTCATCGGCTTCGTGCTGGCCAGCATCGGGGTGATGGGCACCGAGAAGGAAGCGGTCGCCATTTCGCTGGCCGTGCCGCTGCTCGTGCTGGCCCTGCCGATCCTCGACACCGCAAGCGTCATCGTTCGCCGGATCCGCAACCGCACGCCCGTGTTCGCCGCGGACCGCGAGCACATGCATCACCGCTTGCTCGATCTCGGGCTGTCGCAACGTCAGGCGGTCATGCTGTTCTACGCCGTCGGCGGCCTGCTCGGCGCCGCGGCCATCGCGCTCTCGCGGTTTGGGGGATCGCGCACCTTTTGATGTGCCCCCTGCGCGTCGCCGTCGTGTTCGGCACGCGGCCCGACGCCGTCAAGATGGCGCCGGTCGTGCACGCGCTCTCCGCCGACTCGCGTTTCACGTGCGTGACGGTCGCCTCGGCGCAGCACCGCGAGATGCTCGACGAAGTGCTTGGGCTCTTCGGCATCAGGCCCGAACACGATCTGGAGGTGATGAGCGAGGGCCAATCGCTCACCGATGTGACGACCCGCGTCTTGGAGCGCCTCGATGCGGTGCTCGCAGACGTCCGTCCCGACGAGGTGCTCGTGCACGGGGACACGACGACCTCGACCGCCGCGGCCCTCGCCGCATATTATAGGAAGATCCCGGTCGGCCACGTCGAGGCAGGCCTGCGCACCGACACCATCTACGAGCCCTTTCCCGAGGAGATGAACCGGCGCCTGACCGGCGTGATCGCGACGCACCACTTCGCGCCCACGCCCACCGCGCGCGCCAACCTGCTCCGCGAGGGCAAGGCTCCCAACAGCATCGTGGTCACCGGCAACACGGTGATCGACGCCTTTTTGTGGGTGCACGAACGCATCGGGCCGGACGACGTGCCTGAGGTCGCTACCAAGCGGCTGTTGTTCGTGGAGGCGCACCGCCGCGAGAACTTCGGCGAACCGCTCGAAGCCGTCTGCCGCGCGCTCGGCTCGGTCGTGGAGCGGCACGGGGATCTCTCGCTCATTTGGCCGGTGCATCCCAACCCTGCGGTGGTCGAGACCGCGCGCCGCCTGCTGCAAAACCGGCCTCGCGTGCACTTGGTGGCACCGCTCAGCTATCGAAAACTCGTCGGCGCGATCAGCCGCGCGACGCTTGTCGCCACCGATTCAGGCGGATTGCAAGAAGAGGCGCCGTGTCTAGGCAAGCCCGTGATCGTGCTGCGCCGCGTCACCGAGCGGCCTGAGGGATTGGCGGCGGGGACCCTTCGCTTGGTCGGCACCGATGAGAAGGTCATCGCCGACGCGCTCAACGAGTTGCTCGACGACCCGGCAGCGTACGAGCGCATGGCGCGCGCTTCAAATCCGTACGGCGATGGTCAAGCCGCACGCCGCGTCGCAGACGCGTTGTGGGCGTTCCATCGCAACGCTCCGATGCCCGACGAATTCGATCCGTCAAGGCCCCCGACGCTGCCGAAAGCGGTGCGATGAAACCGAGCGAGCCGCTCGCGTTGTCGCGTCTGAGCGGCGCGGGGTTCACCGTGGTCGGCACGATCATCGTCGGTTTCGCGCTTGGGTTGCTGGCGAACAAGTTCTTGCACGCGCCGTGGGCCGTGCCGGTCGGCATCGTGGCCGGCTTCGTCGCGGGCATGGTCTCGATGTTCCGCCAACTCGCCCGCTAGGTAATGTAGTGCCGGGGCTTTAGCCCCGGAGTTCCTCAAGACAGGACGCTCCTTCCGCGCGCGCGAAAAGCCGTCGTTCCTATGGAAGGCTTCCGCCAATTTTGGGCAGCGGTGGCAATACGCAGCCTCATTTTGACGGCTGGCGGCCTCGCCGTGCTGTTCGTGGTTCGAGAATGGGTAGCGGCCCTAGCCCTGCTGGCCGGCTGCCTTATCGGCTTGGCCTATCTTTTCCACATCGCTGGAAGCTTCAACCGGCTGATGAAAGGCGGCAAATTCTATCTGCCGTTCCTCACGATCGAGTCGCTGGTCCGCGTGCTGCTTGCGGGCGCGGCGCCTTTCTTCATCGTCGGGCGGCATGGCTGGCTCGGCTATTTCACGTACCTTGCCGGATTTGTCGCACCGCTCGCCATGAGTCTTCTGACCTATAGCCAACAAATCAATGCGGACTGCGCGAAAACGGGCAAACGCCCGCGCGAAGTTCCGCTAGGATAAAGAAAGCATGCAGCAAGGCGTCGGCGAGCACCCTCTGTGGCACGTGCCGTTTCTGCCTGCGCCGTTCAACACGGTGCATGCCGACACGGTCGTGATCACATGGCTCGTCATGGCGATCGCGCTCGTCGCCGTCGGCGCTCTTGCCGCTGCGCATCCCATCACCGTCGTTTCCAAGCGCTACAGCGTTATGGAGTTGATCGTCAGCTTCGCCAGCGACCTGGCGACCGGCATCCTGGGCAAAAACGGCGCGCCCTACGTCCCGTTCGTCATATCGCTGTTCATCTTCATCCTGTTGATGAACGAGATCGGCTTGTTCCCCTTCATCGGCAAGTCTCCGACCGCCGACTTGAACACCACGGCCGCGCTGGCCGTCACCACGATCCTGCTCATCCAGCTCATCGGCATCCGCAATCATGGGCTCGGCTACTACAAGCATCTGATCATCAAACCGTGGGTTCTCGGCGTCTTGATGCTGCCGATCAACATCATCGACGAACTCGCGAGACCTGTGACGCTCGCCATGCGGCTGTTCGGCAACATCTTCGCGGGCGAGGTGTTGCTGCTCGTCATCGCCGTGGTCATCGGCGCGCATCTCGGTCTCATCTCGGCGGTCGCCAACGGCCTGCCGGTAGTCGTCTACATCTTCAACTTGCTGGTCGGCCTCATCCAGGCGGTGGTCTTCTCACTCTTGACCATCGCGTACCTCATCACTCCGACACAAGAGTCAACGGAACACTAAGAAGGGAGCACACGGACGTGGAAAACGCAATCCTCACCGCTTCGGTCATTTTGAGCTTCGCCCTCATGGTGGGCTTCGCTGCTTTCGGCTCGGCTATCGGCGACGGCATCATCGGGAGCAAAGCCGTCGAGTCCATCGCGCGCCAGCCGGAAGCCCGGCCGAACATCTTTTTCTTCTACTTCCTCGGCTTCGGCATCCTTGAGTCGTTCCCGATCATCGCGATCGCTCTCGCGTTCTTCTTGCTCATCGGCGGCGGCGGTCTTGGGATCATGAAGGCTCTCAAACCCCTTCTCGGACCGTGACGGCGCGATGCTGCTGAGCCTCGACGGCACCTTCCTCCTTCAAATCCTGAACTTCCTCGTGTTCTGGACGCTGTTGAATTTCTTGTTCATCGGTCCGACACAGCGTGCCATCGCGGGGCGGCAGCGCCATATCGCGGAGCTCTACGCCAAAGGCGACGAATACCTGGCGCAAGCCGGCGCGCTGCAAGCGGAAGCGGAAGCGATCTACGCAGAAGGGCGACGCGCGACCGACGAGATCATGCGCGGCGCCTCATCGCAAGCTTCCACGGAGGTCAGGGCGATCGAGAACAAGGCCGTCGAAGAAGGCAGCGCCATCGTCCAACTCGCACACGCGACGGTCGCGAGCGAGCGCGCCACGGCTGTGGCCGCGCAAGGGCCCTTCGTTCAAGAATTGGCGAGAAGCATGGTGGCGAAGGCCGTGAACGGAGACGCGGCGTGAACGGGGTATTCGAGTTCAGCGGCTTCGATCCGATCTTCGTGGCCAAGCTCATCGATTTCGTGATCTTTGTCGCGGGCCTCGTCTACGTCTACAACCGCTGGATCAAGGGAGCGCTCGTCGCGCATCAGGAAGCGCAGAATCGCGCGGTTGAGGAAGCGCTGATCTATCGCGACCGCGCCGAGAAAAGCGTGGAAGACGCCAAACAAGCGGTGGAAAAGGCCAAGCTGGATTGCGTGCGCATGCTCGAGCTCGCGCGCGCCCAAGCGCAGCGCCTCCTCGTGGACGAACGCACGGGCGCCGAAGAATATGCGGCGCGCATCGTCGCACACGCCCAAGGCGAGCTCGACCGCGAGCGCTACCGTGTGCGCCGCGAGCTGCTCGAAGAAACGGTGCAACGCGCGCACGCTGCGGCGCACGACATCGCCAAGAACGAATTGTCCGACGCGCAGCAGCGTGCGCTGATCGAGCGCTTCACGAACGAGTTGGAGAGCGCGCGCCGTGCTTAAAGAAAGCATCGCCGCACGCTACTCGGCAGCGCTTTTCTCGCTCGCCAACGAGCAAGGCGAATTGACCGAGACGGTGGAGCAGCTCGACGCGGTGGTGGCGGCGATCCACAAGGACGCCGCACTCGCATCGTTCTTCGCCTCGCCCGTCGTGGACCGGGAAGTGAAGCAAGGCATCCTCCGTCGCACGCTCGAGCGCAAGGTGAGCGAACTGGCGCTGAACTTCGTCCTGCTGCTGGTCAGGAAACGCCGCGAGACTTTGCTCGACATCATCGCGCGCCAGATGCAGGAGCTGCGCGAACGCGAAGCGGGCCGCCAAGCGGCGGATATCGCGACCGCCAAACCGCTGTCGAAGCGAGAGCTCGACTTGCTGGCCAAGCGGCTTTCCCAGATCCACGGGCGCACGATCATCCCGCAGCCCAAGGTCGTGCCCGAGCTCTTGGGCGGCGCGGTCGTGAAAGTCGGCGACCGCTACACCGACGCGAGCGTTTCGGGCAAGCTCGAAGAATTGCGCCGCCACCTGCTGGCGGTCGAAGACCTCCAGGCGCCGCTGTCGCCCAACGGAAAGGCATAGACTAGGCATGATCAACGCCGACGAAATCGCCGGAATACTCAAGCAGCAGATCAAGGCTGCGCACACCGAGACGCGCGAGGACGAGGTCGGCACCGTCATCGAGGTCGGCGACTCCGTGGCGCGCGTCTATGGGCTGAGCGCCGTCGGCCTGAACGAGCTGGTGCAGTTCCCCAATGGGCTTTACGGCATCGCCTTCAACCTCGAGGAAGACAACGTCGGCGTCATCATCTTGGGATCCGACGTGGAGATCAAGGAAGGCGCCACCGTGCGCCGCACGCGCAAGATCGTCTCGGTGCCCGTCGGCGACGCGATCGTCGGGCGTCTGCTCGATCCGCTGGGCCAGCCGCTCGATGACAAAGGTCCGGTCAACGCCGCAAAAACGCGCCCGATCGAAACGCAGGCGCCGGGCGTCGTGCAGCGCCAGCCGGTGCACCAGCCGCTGCAAACGGGCATCAAATCGATCGACGGGCTCATCCCCATCGGGCGCGGCCAGCGCGAGCTCATCATCGGCGACCGCCAAACCGGCAAAACCGCGATCGCGCTCGACACGATCCTCAATCAAAAAGGCCAAAACGTCATCTGCATCTACGTCGCCATCGGGCAAAAGGCGTCGACGGTCGCGCAGATCCACAAGCTTCTCACCGACAACGGCGCCATGGAGTACACGACCATCGTCGCCGCCAACGCCTCGGATCCGGCGAGCATGCGCTACATCGCCCCGTACTCAGGCTGCGCCATGGGCCAGGAGCTGATGTACGCGGGCAAAGACGTGCTCATCATCTACGACGATCTTTCCAAGCACGCGCAAGCGTATCGCGAGATCTCGCTGGTGTTGCGCCGGCCACCGGGCCGCGAGGCGTATCCGGGCGACATCTTCTACCTCCACTCGCGCCTGCTGGAGCGCGCGGCCAAACTCTCGGACGAACTCGGCGCCGGCTCGCTCACCGCGCTGCCGGTGATCGAGACGCAGCAAGGCGACGTCTCGGCCTACATCCCGACCAACCTGATCTCCATCACGGACGGGCAGATCTATCTGGAGACCGGACTGTTCTTCAACGGCATACGCCCGGCGGTCGACGTGGGACTGTCCGTGTCACGCGTGGGCGGCAACGCGCAGACCAAAGCCATGAAGGCGGTCGCGGGTCAGTTGCGCCTCGAGCTGTCGCAGTATCGCGATCTTGCGGCCTTCTCCAAATTCGCGTCCGATCTCGACAAGGCGACCCAAGCGCAGTTGACGCGCGGCGAGAAGATCACGGAAACGCTCAAGCAGCCGCAGTTCGAACCGCTGCCGCTCGAAAAACAGGTCATCCAGATCTACATCGCGGTGCGCGACTTCTTGGCAGACGTGCCCACCGAACGCCTCAGCCAGTTCCATCGCGAGTTCTTCGAGTTCTTGCAGACCGCGCATCCGGAGGTCGCCAAGACGATCGCCGAGAGCAAAGAGCTGGGCGACGACGTGAAAGCGACGATCGACAAAGCGATGCCCGAGTTCAAGCAACGCTTCGCAAAATCAGCGGTCGTAGCCGCGAAGTAAGATGCCGACACTCCGTCAGATCCGCGACCGCGTCAAGTCGCTGAAGAGCACGCAGCAGATCACGCGCGCCATGAAGATGGTGGCCGGCGCGCGCATCCGCCGCGCCGAACTCGCCATGCGCAGCGCGCGACCGTACGCGGACGCGATGGGCCGCATGCTCGGCGAGCTTGCGCGGGCCGGCGCGGGCCGCGACCATCCGCTGCTGCTGCCTCGCGACGTTTCGATTCGCGGCGTGGTGCTCCTGACCGCCGACAAGGGCTTGTGCGGTGCGTTCAATTCGAATCTGGTGCGGGCTGCGCTCGCGGAGGCGCAAGCAGCGCAAACGCGCCTGTACCTTGTCGGCACCAAGGGCGAAGTGCAGCTGCGGCGCCAGCCGCAACCCAAGGCGGCGTTCTGGCCGCTGCAAAGCAAGCCGTTTCCCGAACTCGCGCGCGAACTGGCCGCCAAGATCTCCGACGACTTCCTCGCGGGCGAGGTGGATCTCGTGACCCTCGTGTCGAGCCGCTTCGTATCGACGATGGTGCAGCGGCCTACCTCCCTGCAGTTGTTGCCCATCGCACCGCCTGCTGCCGACGACACGGCGGCGGAACAGCAGGGGCCGCGCAACGCGTTCGAGTTCGAACCCGATCCGAAGCACGTGCTGGCAGCGCTCCTGCCGAAGTACCTCGAGTTCACGCTCTACCAGGCGCTGCTGGAGACGCAAGCGTCCGAGTTCGCCGCGCGATTGATCGCCATGACCAACGCCACCGACAACGCCGGCAAGATTATCGACGAGCTGACGCTCGTCATGAACAACACGCGCCAAGCGGCGATCACCAAAGAGATATTGGAGATCGTCGGCGGCGCCGAGGCTCTGAAAGGCTAAGCGAGCATGGCAGGCACCGGAAAAGTCACTCAAGTGTTAGGCAACGTGGTCGACGTCTCGTTCAGCGCCGAGACATTGCCGAACATCTATACCGCGCTGCTGGTCGACCTGGCCGGCGCCGACGGCAAACAGCACGAGCTCACTCTCGAAGTGCAAAGCGAGCTCGGCAACAATCAGGTGCGCTGCCTCGCCATGGGCGGCACCGAAGGGCTGGTGCGCGGTCAGGACGTGCGCGACACAGGCCAGCCGATCACGGTGCCGGTGGGTGAAGGCACGCTCGGGCGCATTTTCAACGTGCTGGGCAACACGATCGACTCCGCCGCGCCGGTGAAAGCGGCGGCGCGCTATCCGATCCATAGACCGGCTCCCAAAGTCGACGAGCAAGACCCGACCACGATCATGTTCGAAACCGGCATCAAAGTCATCGATCTCATGGCGCCGTACGTGCGCGGCGGCAAAGTGGGTCTGTTCGGCGGCGCGGGCGTCGGCAAGACCGTCTTGATCCAGGAACTCATCCGCAACATCGCAGCCGAGCACGGCGGCTTCTCCGTCTTCACCGGCATCGGTGAACGCACGCGCGAAGGCAACGATTTGTGGATGGAGATGAAACATTCCGGCGTCATCGACAAGACGACGCTCGTCTTCGGCCAGATGGACGAGCCACCTGGGGTGCGGCTGCGCGTCGGACTTGCGGGCGTGACGATGGCGGAGTATTTCCGCGACGAGCAGGGCAAAGACGTGCTGCTGTTCATCGACAACATCTTCCGCTTCATGCAGGCCGGCTCGGAAGTTTCGGCGTTGCTGGGGCGGATGCCGTCGGCGGTGGGCTATCAGCCGACGCTCGCCTCGGAAATGGGCGCGCTCGAAGAGCGCATCACCTCCACACGCAAGGGTTCGATCACGTCGGTGCAGGCGGTGTACGTGCCCGCCGACGACCTGACCGACCCGGCCGTAGCGACGACATTCTCCCACCTCGACGCCACCACGGTGTTGTCGCGCTCGATTTCGGACAAAGGCATCTACCCGGCCGTCGATCCGCTGGCCTCGAACTCGCGCATCCTCGAACCGCGCTTCGTCGGCGACGAGCACTACCAAGTCGCGCGCCGCGTGCAAGAGATCTTGCAGCGCAACAAAGATCTGCAGGACATCATCGCGATCCTCGGTGTCGAGGAACTGTCGGAGGAAGACAAAGTCGCGGTGCGCCGCGCGCGCCGCATCCAGCGTTTCTTGAGCCAGCCGTTCTTCGTGGCCGAAGCCTTCACGGGCCGCTCCGGCAAGTACGTGCCGCTCAAGGAGACGATCGCGGGCTTCAAGGAACTCGTCGAAGGAAAACTCGACGATCTGCCGGAGCAGGCGTTCTACATGTGCGGCAACATCGACGAGGCGAAGGCCAACGCCGACAAGATGAAGTCAGCCGCCTAAGCCGATGCCGGCTCTGACCCATCTCTCGCTCGTCACGCCCGCCTCGATCAAATTCGACGGCGACGTCGAGATCGTCATCGCGCCGGGCGCGGCCGGCGACCTGGGCGTGCTGGCCAACCACGCGCCATTGCTGACCTCGCTGCGCGCCGGCGTCGTCAAAGCCAACGCCGTCGAAGCGGGGCGCATCGAGTTCGCGGTCGACGGCGGCTTCATGCAGGTCGTGAAGGATCGCGTGATCGTGCTCACCGAGACCGCGCTGACCGCCCAAGAGGTGGATGTCGAAGCCGCGCGCTCGGACCTCAAGCGCGCCGAGGAGGCGCTGGCTTTGAAAAAAGGCGGCGACGAAACGGACGAGCGCCAAGCCAAAGCCTGGGCGCAGGCCCGTCTCGACGTCACGCATCGACCCGTCAGCGCGTAAGCGGGCGGACAGGTCGCAGGCGCAGAAGACTCGTCTGAGTGGAAGAACGTCCGAGCTCGCTACGCTCGCTCGGAACACTACATTGGCCGCGCGGAGCCGATAATAGGGGTAGATGTTAGATCCTTTTGAGGGCCTGCACACCAGGCTGATCATCGAAGGCGGCAGACGTCTCGAGGGCGTTCTCGACGCGCCCGGCGCGAAGAACGCTGCGCTGCCGATCATGGCCGCTTCCGTCCTCGCCGAAGGCGAGGTCGTGCTGCATCACGTGCCGCGCATCACCGACGTGGACGTCATGGCCGCCATCCTCGAAAGTCTCGGCGCGCGCGTACGCGAACAACCGGGCGGCACGCTCGTCATCGACACGTCATCGGTCAACTCGCACGCGGCGCCGTACGCGCTGGTGAGCCGGCTCAACGCATCGTTCGACATCACCGGCGCGCTGCTCGCGCGTTTCGGGCGCGCCGAAGTGCCGCAGCCCGGCGGCTGCATTCTCGGTCCCCGCACCGTCGATCTGCACTTGAAGGGTTTCGAAGCGCTCGGCGCGGCCATCAATCTCGAGCACGGCTCCATCGTCGCGGTCGCCGAGCAACTCAGCGGCGCGAACATCGCGCTGGCGAAATCCAGCGTCGGCGCGACGAAGAACATCATGCTCGCGGCGAGCAAAGCTCGCGGCACGACGACGATCGAAAACGCGGCCCAAGAGCCCGAGGTCGTCGATCTCGCCGACTTCCTCAACCTCATGGGTGCGCGCGTGCGCGGTCAGGGAACGTCCACCATCCAGGTCGAGGGCGTGCGCCGGCTGCATGGCGCCGAGCACACCGTGATCCCAGACCGCATCGTAGCCGGCACCTATCTGATGGCCGGGGCGATCACCGGCGGCGACGTCACCGTGCGCGGCATCGACCCGGTCATGCTGGCCGGACTGACCGACAAGCTCGAAGCGACCGGCTGCCGCATCACGCCCGAAGGCGTCAGCGTGCGGGTCCAAGGGCAGCCGAAGTGGGCTCCGGTCGATGTGATGACCGCCCCATACCCGGGTTTTCCGACCGATTTGCAGGCCCCGTTCGTCGCATATTTAAGTCTTGCGGTCGGCACCTCGCTGGTGGAGGAGACGATCTTCGATGCGCGCTTCGTGTACGTGAGCGAACTCGCGCGCATGGGAGCGGATATCAAGGTGTCGGGGCGCAGCGCGGTGGTCCGAGGCGTCGACAAACTCAAGGATGCCGTGGTCGAGGCGCCGGACATCCGAGCAGGCGGGGCCCTGGCGCTCGCGGCTCTGGCGGCGGAGGGGACGAGCGAGATCGGCGGGCTCGAGTTCATCGACCGGGGCTATGAGTTCTTCGAGGAGCGCCTTGCGTCGCTGGGCGCGTCTGCGGCGCGGCGCAGCGGAGTCGCGCCCATCATGCCGAAAGCCGATATCACTATCACCGAAAAACTACCGCGCGTGGTCACGCCCTTCCGGGCGCGTTCGTAAAGGCATCAGAATTTGGAAATCGGGATCGATCTAGGGACGGCCAACGTTCTCGTGTACGTGCGCGGCAAGGGCATCGTGCTGCGCGAGCCGTCGGTGGTCGCGCGCGACACGCGTAGCGGTAAGACGCTCGCCGTCGGCGAGGAAGCCCGCTTGATGCTCGGCAAGACGCCGAGCTCCATCCAAGCCATTCGCCCGTTGCGCGACGGCGTCATCGCCGACTTCGAAGTCACCGAAGCGATGCTCAACTATTTCATCAAGAAGGTCACGCGTGACAACGGTTTCTTCTCGTTCCTCCGGCCGAAGCCGTCGGTCACGATCTGCGTGCCCGCCGAGATCACTTCGGTCGAGGAGCGCGCCGTGCGCGACGCCGCCAAACTGGCGGGCGCGAGGAGCGTGGACATCATCGAAGAACCGATGGCGGCAGCGCTGGGCGCCGGCTTGCCGATCGACGGTCCAAACGGCAACATGGTGGTCGATATCGGCGGCGGCACCACGGATGTCGCAGTGATCTCGCTCGGCGGCATCGTGGCCGCGCAATCGATCCGCGTGGCCGGCAACAAGCTCGACGAAGCGATCACGCGGCACATCCGGCGCGTCTACAACCTCATGATCGGCGAACGCACGGCTGAAGATATCAAATTGCAAGTGGGCTCCGCGTACCGGCTCGATCAAGAGCTGACGATGGACATCCGCGGTCGCGATCTCATCAACGGTCTGCCGAAGACGGTCACGATCACGTCCGAAGAGGTGCGCGAGGCCATGTCCGAGCCGCTCGGGCAGATCGTCGACGCCGTGAAGGCCGTGCTGGAGAAGACGCCTCCCGAATTGGGCGCCGACATCATCGATCGCGGGCTCGTGCTGACGGGCGGCGGCGCACTGCTGCGCGGCCTGGACGCGCTGCTCAGCGAGGTGACCGGCATCCCCGTGATCGTCGCGGACGATCCGCTCTCGTGCGTCGCGATCGGCACCGGTCTGCGGGTGCGTCTCTGACGTGAGATCCCTCGCGGCGGAGCCGGTCTACGCCGCGGACGACGGCGAGCCTGGCTACCGTTACCCTATCGACAGACTTCTCAACGGCACGAGCCTCGGCAACCCCGAAACGTTTCTCAAACTGACCCCGCAAAGCGACGTGGCGGGGTTGTGGAGCGCGCTCGACGATCAGGAGTATTGCGGGCGCTGGGTCACGCACGTCTACGTCGGCGGTGAACGGTCGCGGGCCATCGAGACGACCTTCCGCCCCGCCTTCCAAGAGACGGCATATAGCTGCGGCGCGCTGTCCGTTCGCAAGCGCACCTTTTTGCCCATGCTCGGCGAGCACTTGCAAGTGGTCTACCAAGTCGTCGAGGTCGAGAATCCGACCAACGAGCCGTATGACGCGGCCATCATGTGCGACGTGCACTACCCGGCGTTCGTGTGGCCGGGCATGTACAAGGTGCCCGACGAGGTGCAGCGGGCCAAGCGCATGGAGAACCGCGAGCAGAACCACGTCATCGTGTCGACGACCATCGGCCGCGAGCACGAAGTGCGCGTGTTCGGAGCCGACGCCGAAGTCGTCGCAACCTATGCGGGCGATCGTGGGTTCTCGCGTACCTTCCGCGCGCACGTGCCGCCGCGCGCGAGCGCGCGCGTGTCCGTGACGATGGTGATCAGCGACAAAGGCGATCGCGCGGCGCTCGCGTCGAACCGCAAAGCGCCGCGCGCTGACGTCGCGCTCGCGCAGACCGAAGCGTTCTACCGCGACCTGGCGCGCACCGCGGACGTCAAGACGCCGGATCCGCTGATCAATCGCGCGTTTGATTGGGCGAAGATCAACACCGTGCGCGTGCAGCACCGCTTTCCCGCCGGCTGGGGATTCACCAATGATCCCTCACAAGACATCGTGGTGGTGCGCGATGCGGCGTGGTACGCGATGGGATCCGACTATGTCACGCCGCAATTCACGCGCGGAATGATGGATCTGGTGGCCGAGCACGGCATCGAAGACGGCGGCAAGATCACCGAATATATCCTCGCGTGCGCCGATCCGCCGGTCAGCGCCGATTACGATCTCAACATCAATGATGACACGCCGCTCATGGTCGGCGCGGTGTATCACCACTATGCGGTCACGGGCGATCAGGACGTGCTGGCGCGCTACTGGCCGATGGTGCGCGGGGCGTGCGATTGGATCCTCGCGCAGATCGTGGACGGGCTCGTCTATTCGCATTCGCAGGAAGCCAACGTGTGGGGCATCGCGGGCTGGCGCAATATCATCCCGCAAAGCCAGATCAGCGGCACGGTGACGGAGATCAACTGCGAGTGCTCGTACGCGCTGCGGCTCGCCGCTCGGCTCGCACAGGACGCGGGCGACGGCGCGCGCGCGGAGAGGTACCTGCTCGCCTCCGAGCGCCTTCGCGATGAGATCAACCGCCGGCTGATCAGCGACAAACACGGCTTTTACCTCCTCAACATCGACCCCGAAGGCGTGCCGCACCACGACCTCACGGGCGATCAGATCTTTCCGGTGATTTTCGGCGTCGCCGACCAGACGCGCAAGCGAGCGATTTTGGACCTGCTCTACACCTCGAACTTTTGGACCCCGTTCGGCGTGCGCACGGTGGCGCGCGGCCAGGAAGAGTACGATCCCGACTACGGTCTGCAGCTCATGGGCGGCGTATGGCCAAATCTGACCGCCTGGGTGGCGTACAGCTCAAAGACATATTCGCCGCGCAAACTCACCGCGGGCATGCGCAACATCTGGAAGATCAGCGAAGTCGAGAACCCGCGCGCGTATCAGAACGTCGTGCCGGGGCTGTTCCCCGAACGGCTGTCGGGCGAGTCATACAAGAGCCGCGGCATGGCGATGAGTCCGTGGATGCCGCCGACGTACGTGTGGCTCACCTTCGAAGGACTGCTGGGCTTCGAGCCGACCGTCGACGGACTGCGCATCAATCCCCATCTGCCCTCCGACTGGAAATGGGCCGGCGTGCGCAACGTGACGGTGCGCGGCGAGACGATGTCCTGTTTTTATTACCGGCGCGTGTTGTACACGACGCGGCCGGTGGCATCGCGCAGCAAATGCGTCGTCTTGGACCAGGACGTCAGCGAGCACGTGGAAAGCGATGCGCCGTTCACGCTGGCGCTTCGCAACGCGGAGCGGACGCTCGTCTTCATCGGGACCGACGAGCCCGGCACGTACCGCGTGACCGTCAAACCGCCGCTTACGGGCGAGGTCGAACGGCATGAAGTCGTGCTGCGCGCCGGGGACGCGCGCATGCTCGAACTCCGCAAAAAAAGAAAATAAATCCTTGGTGTAGTGCCGGAGCTTTAGCTCCGGAGCCCCGGAAGTCAGCCCCTGATCAGCTTGACGATGTGCGCGCTGACCTTGAGCAGGCGATAGCGCGCGTTTTGCACGCGGGTGCGTGCGCGGCTGTGGAGCTCGCGGCCGATGGCCAGCGGTATGAGCGCGGCAGAGGTGGCCGCAAAGATAAGAGCGAGACCGGCGTAGAAGAGTTGCTCTCGGATGCGACCCATGCTCACTCGATTGGCCGCGACCGCACAAGCGGCCTTCACCGGATGAAATGCCCGCTCGGCGCACACTGCGCGTAAACGGCCTGCCCGATGCGGGCGCGCTTCGCGACGCGGCGGCGTGCGTGGCCGGCGGCGGCATTCTCATTTTTCCCACCGATACCGTGTACGGCATCGGTTGCGATCCCGACGACTTCCAAGCGGTCGCCGCGATTTTCTCCGCCAAGCGCAGAGCGGCGCATAAGCCGCTTGCCGTACATGTCGCCGAGCCGGACGAGGCGCGATTGTTCGCGCGCGTGCTGACCGTGGCCGCTGAGAGGCTCATGCACACGCTGTGGCCCGGTCCGCTGGCGATCGTCGTCGAGCGAGCGCCCGGTCGTGCCGCAGCCGCTGCATGCGATGGAGCGACGCTTTCGCTGCGCTGCCCTGACGACGCCGCATGCGCGAGCATTTTGCGTGCGACCGGTCCGCTTGCTGCGACGTCCGCGAACTTTTCGGGGAAAGCAGCGTTTACAGGAAAGAGTGAAGATGAGAGCATGCTGCCCGACGCCGACCTCGCGATCATCACAGGTCCGACTCGCGGCGGCCGAGAAAGCACCGTCCTCGATTGCACGAGCAATGCCGTCCGGGTGCTCCGCCACGGAGCACTTGAAGAAGCGCAGATTTCACGCGCCCTCGCAGGCTGCGAGGGCGTTTCGTTGGTGACGTAGACTGATTTTCAAAAAGATCCACTACCGGTTCGCTTCCGCAGTGTTGCTCGCGCTGACGGTCGTTGCGGCGCCTGCGGTCGCCGATATCGGCAGCGTTCGCATCGGCCGTTTCACGGTGGAGTTCAGCAGCGCGAACCTCAACCTCAAGAGCGGCGATTTCACCATCACCGGCGGACTCAAAGGCCACAGCAGCGACGGCGACTTCAGCGCCGACCGCGCCTTCGGGAATCGCGAGCGCAAGCAGATAACGTTGGTGGGTCACGTCGTCGCGCACCGGCACGGCGCGGGTTTTGGATCCCAACCCGTCGTCCTGACGAGCGATACGGCGGAAATCGATGAGAACCTGCGCCGCTACAGCGCGTCGGGAAACGTTCTAGCGGTCGAGGGCGCTCGCTCGATGAGCGCCGCGCGCATCACCATGGACGACGCCTCTCACCTCGTCACCTTGAGCGGCGGAGTGCACGTGTCTCAGCCGCCGGGAAACACGGTCGACACCGACACGATCGTGTATCATGACGACACCGGCGACATCATCATCCCGGGTCCGCTGCGCGGCTCGTCATCAGATGCCGACTTCCGCGCTGACCGCGCGCTCGGGAATCTCTCGCGCGACGAGCTGACGCTCATCGGGAACGTGGTCGCGCATACCAGCGGCGGCGGCAAGCCCGGCGAGGAGACGCAGCCGCTCACGGTACAAGCCGACCAAGTGCGCATGGAATCGGCCGTCAAACGATTCAGCGCCATCGGGCACGTGCGCGTCACCCAAGAGGGAAAGCCGGCGCCCGGCGCCACCACGACCGGTGCGCGAACGCTTGAGACCGAGAACGTCACGTACAATACCGACAGTGGCGACATCAAGGCTCCGGGCGAAGTGCGCGGTGAAGTCGACCAAGGCGCCTTTCGCGCCGATTCGGTCAGCGGCAACACGCGAACCCAGGAGTTCGATCTCGTCGGTCACGTCAAGGTGACGCGTACGCGCGCGACGGCCAAGAAGGCCTCGGCCTCAAAGCCCGTGACGTTGACGGCCGATCGCCTGCACGTCGCGCAGCGCAAGAAGCTCTACCTCGCGACCGGCAACGTCAAACTGATCCAAACCGATCGAACTATCGGCGCGCCGAGGATGACGCTCAATGACGTCAGCCACGTGGCGACCCTGACCGGTGGAGTCCACGCCGCGCAGGCGCCTGATCGCGTCGCCGACACCTCCCAGGTGAGCTATCACACCGATTCAGGCGATTTCGTGGTGCCGACCGAAATCACCGGGCACTCGAAGACCGACACGTTTCGCGCGGACCGCGCTTTCGGCAACGCCGCCAAGAACGTCTACACCCTGGAGGGCCATGTCAAACTCCAGCGCAGCGGCGGATTCGGCCAGGCTGACAGCTCGAGGCAGGCGACCGCGCTCGAGTGCGAGCGCTTTCGCATCGACGCCGCGGCCAAGATCTATACGGCCACCGGAAGCCCGAAGCTGACGCAGGGCCAACGCACGCTCAGCGGGCAGATCATCACGCTCGATGACAATACGCATCTGGTCCACGTCACGGGCGGAGCACATGCCGAACAGCCGCCCAACAGAAAATTCGATGCGCCGGAACTTGTCTACGACACCCAGACCGACAACTTCAAAGCGGTCGGAGGCGTGACCGTCACGTTCCCGGTGCAGCGCGCAACGCCGACGCCCACGCCCACTCCGGCGCCCAAGGGAAAGAAGGGCGCCACGCCGGCATCGTCTGCGACGCCCGCGCCGTCGCCGACGGCAGCCGCTACTTCGTCACCCTCTCGATAGCGGTGAGGTCGCGCACATCTTGCGGCTGCGGGGCCCCGTTGTGAAACGAGAAGTTGCCGACGAACGGCCTTTGCACTTTCATCCAGGATCGCGACTTTGAGATGTCGGCAGCGCCGTCGAGCATGAAGAACGCCATCTTGACGCGCTGCGCTCCGACCGCGCCGGTTCCGGGCATTTTGTACGCCGAGTAGCGCGCCTTGTAGAAGGCGACGACCTGTTCGAACGAATCGGTGCTCGTCCAGACCCCTACGTGCGTACCCGGCGCCAGCTTCTCCGCCTGTTTGGCCGAGGCCACATCGGGTTTGGAATGAGGATAGGGGACGAAGCTTTTGGCGGCTGCCAACGCAGCGGCCGGCAAGAGCGCGCATAGAACCAAAGCGGCAAGTAAACGCATGACGTCCTCCTCGGATGGTTATGGTTCGAAAATAGTCCGGTCTTTCAATGCATCGGGCAGATGCTGCTGTTCGACGACGGCGCCTTCGAAATCATGCGCGTATTTGTAATCTTTGCCGTAGCCGAGCTTCTTCATGAGATTCGTGGCGGCATTGCGAAGGTGCAGCGGCACGGGCAACGTGCCCGTTTCTTCGATAGCCTCGACCGCCTTGGCGTACGCGCGAAGGCCCGAGTTGCTCTTGGGCGCGAGCGCGAGATAGAGCGTCGCCTCGACCAGCGGCAGCATCGCCTCAGGCATGCCGATCGCGTGCGTGGCGTAGTGCGCTCCAGTCGCGACCTGCAAGGCCTGCGGATCCGCTAAGCCGACGTCTTCGGCGGCGAGAATCACGATGCGGCGAGCGAGGAACATCGGGTCCTCGCCCGCCTCGAGCATCCGCGCGAGCCAATACACGGCTGCGTGCGGGTCGCTGCCGCGAACCGACTTGATGAACGCCGAGATGAGATCGTAATGCTCGTCGCCCGCCCGATCGTAGCGCAGCGCGCGGCGCTGCATGGCCTCTTCGACGTCGTGGGCGTTCAGCAGCGTGGCGCCGCGACCGGCGGCGATCTCGACGGCGAGCTCCAACGCGTTCAAGCCCGAGCGCGCATCGCCGTCCGCCAACGCGATCAAACGCGCGCGCGCGTCGGGATCGAGCGTGACTAGGCCGGCCAGCCCACGGACTGGATCGGCGATCGCGCGATCCACGATCGTGCCGATCTCTTGATCCGTCAGCGCTTTCAAGACGAACACGCGGCTGCGCGACAGTAGCGCGTTGATGACCTCGAACGACGGATTCTCCGTCGTGGCGCCGATGAGCGTGATGTCGCCCCGCTCGACGTGCGGCAGCACCGCGTCCTGCTGCGCTTTGTTGAAGCGGTGGATCTCGTCGATGAACGCGATGGTCTGCCCGCGGCCGGCCGAGCGCGCACGCTTCGCATCGGCCACGATGCGCCGCAGATCGGCGACGCCTGCGGTGACCGCGGACAAACCGACGAAACGGGAGCGCACCGCCGCGGCGATCACGCGCGCGAGCGTCGTCTTGCCGCTGCCGGGCGGTCCCCACAGGATCATCGAGGGGATCTTTCCTTGCGCGACGGCTGCGCGCAACGCCGTGCCTTGCCCTACGATGTGCTCTTGGCCGACGAATTCTTCGAGCGTACGCGGGCGCATGCGCGCGGCGAGCGGCGCGCCCGGCGGGAGCGGCTCATCGCGCTCGCCGAACGGCGCGTCGATCGGAAACAGCGCAGGTTCATCGGACATCGTCAGCAGGGCTTCGCGCGCAGGCGCTCCAGACCCCGCGGCGAAGCGTGGTCAAGCGACCCGGAGACTAAGCTTGAAGACGGTTTATCTGGACAACGCAGCCACTACCGCCGTGCGCCCGGAAGCGCTCGAGTCGATGCTGCCGTTGCTGCGCGGCGATTTCGCCAACCCCTCGAGCGCGCACGCGAGCGGACAGCGCGCGCGCAACGCTCTCGATCAAGCGCGCCTAAAAACCGCTCGCGCGCTAGGCGCCGCCCCCAAAGAGATCGTGTTCACCGGCGGCGGCTCCGAAGCGGTTTGCTTGGCGCTTTTCGGCATCGTCGAAGCGCATGGGGTTCAGCGTCTCATCACGAGCGCGATCGAGCACCATGCCGTGCTGCACGCGGCGGATGCGTTGCGCGAGCGAGGCGTGATCGTCAGCGTGTTGCCGGTGAATCGCGATGGGTTTGTCGAGGTGGGAACGCTGGAGCAAGCGCTCGATGAGGGCACGTCTCCACCAACGCTCGTCAGCATCATGCACGCCAACAATGAGATCGGTACCATTCAAGACGTGAACGCGCTCGCGAAGCTGGCGCACGCGCGCGGAGCGTTTTTCCATACCGATGCCGTTCAAAGCGTGGGCCATATCGAATTGGACGTCCGTGCGCTCGGCGTCGATGCGCTTTCGCTCAGCGCGCACAAATTCGAGGGGCCGAAAGGCGTCGGCGCTCTTTACGTGCGCGAGGGCATGCGCGTCACGCCGCGTGTCTATGGCGGCGGCCAAGAGAGCGGCATGCGCGCGGGCACCGAAAATGTCGCCGGCATCGCCGGCCTTGCGGTCGCGCTTGACCTCGCGGTTCAAGAGCTCGCGAGCGAGCGGCCGCGCATCGAGGCGCTGCGCGATCGGCTCATCGACGGAGTGCTCAAGAGCATTCCCGGCGCGGCTCTCAACGGATCCCGCGAGCGGCGCCTTCCGAACAACGCGAATCTTCGCTTCGATCGCATCGAAGCCCACACGCTGGTACTGGGTCTCGACGTCGCGGGTTTCGAAGCTTCGACCGGAAGCGCGTGCACGTCCGGGTCGCTTGACCCCTCGCACGTGTTGACCGCGATCGGCACCTCGGGTCCGGCGGCGCGGGGCGCGCTTCGCTTTTCGCTCGGTCGCCAAACACAACCCCAAGACATCGACCGTTTACTCGACGTCCTGCCGGGTATCATAAGTAAGTTGCGTGCGCTCTCTCCGGTCCTCACCGTCGCCGGTTAGCCGTGGGGCAGGCAGGTAGCCGCCCCTCCAAGAATCAGTCAAGCCCTCGGAGGCCTGAACCGACGTCGTGACCTCACAAGACTTCATGTGGCTTGCCATCGGGCTAGCCAGCCTCATCATCGCGGGAGCGCTTGCTTTCGCGTTGGTCCGCTTCGCAGCGGTGCTCGGTCGTGCCGACGAAGCGCTCGGCAAAGCCGAGGAGAAGCTGGACAAACTCGAACCGCAGCTGACGCAAGCCCTCGGGCATGTCAGCGGCATCGCGGCCAACGTGGACACGATGGTCGGACGCGTGAACAAGATCACCGAGGTCGCAGAAAAAACCGTCGGCGTCGTCGCGAAGACCGCCGACGCCGCGCAACAAACCATCACGCCCGCGGTCGTCCGCTTCGTCGGGGTTCTGGCCGGGGTAAGCGAAGGTGCGCGGGCATTTTTCAGCTCGCGACAGAAAAACGGACCGACGAGCAAGCCCGGCCCAACGAAATCGCCGGGCGCTTCACGGACGGATTCAGGAGAATAGGACAATGGATAACGATCGCACAAGCTCCGGCATCGGCTTTCTTTCCGGGTTGGTGCTCGGCGCGTTCGCCGGCGCGATTCTCGCAATCGTGCTGACGCCGCAGAGCGGTCAGGAAACTCGTGATTTGATCATGGGGAAGGCGCAGGAAGCGAAGGGCAAGGCTCTCGATATGGCGTCCGACCTCAAGGATCTCGCCAACGATCTGGCCGAGGATCTACGCAAACAAGCCGATGATCTGGCCAAAAAGACCCGCGACACGTACGAAACGGCGCGCACGCGCGTGAACGACGCGCTGCAGACCGGCAAGAACGCCGCCAAGTCGAAAATCGACGATCTGAAGAATGGCTAATCACGTGGACATCGCCGTCAACGTCCGCTCGGTGCCGGGCAAAGACGACGTGCGCGTCGTCGATCTCAACGGCGAGATCGACGTGTACACGTCGCCGAAGGTCAAGGAGACCATCACCGAGCTCATCGACCAGGGTCACTACGCGCTCGTGATCAACCTCGAGAACGTCCGGTATATCGACTCGACCGGCCTCGGCGTGCTCATCGGCGGGCTCAAGCGCGTGCGCGAGCACAGCGGAACGGTGAACCTGGTCTGCACCAATCCGCAGATCAAGAAGATATTCGACATCACGGGATTGGTGAAGATCTTCGGCATCTACGATTCCGAGGCAGCCGCCACCGAGGCGTCATGATCTCACCCGAAATCCAAGGCGAATCGCCGAGCGTCATCGAGCTCCGGATGCCGAGCAAAGCGGAGTGGGTACGAGTCGCGCGGCTTGCGATCGCAGGCATCGCGAGCCGACTGAATTTCACGATCGAAGAAGTCGAGGACCTCAAGCTGGCGGTCGCCGAGGCATACACGAATTGCATCCAGCACGCGGCAGAAAGCGATGATGTTCGCATCCTGTGCGAGGTGCTGCCTGACCGTTTGACCATCACGGTCGAGGACCACGGCAAAGGATTCGACGGGCGGCCGGCAGCCGCCGCGGTCGAAGAGCCGAAGGTCGGCGGGCTCGGCGTTTTTCTCATCCGCAGCTTGATGGATGAGGTGAGCTACGCGGTTGATCCCGCGGCCGGCACGAGGCTCACCATGGTCAAACACCTGCGGAAATAAGGAGCGATGGACGCAACCTCGCGCACGGGTTACGACCAGCGCTTTGACCGGGAACGCGTACGCGCGCTGTTCGCCGAGTACACGAAGAGTCGCCAGTCCGCCCCGCGCGACGAGCTCGTCGTGCTCCACCTCAACCTGGTGCGCTACCTCGCCTCTCGATTCGCCAACCGCGGCGAGGCGCTCGAGGATCTGATCCAAGTAGGGACGTTGGGCCTCATCAAGGCGATCGATCGCTTCGATACCGGTCGCGGCGTCGAGTTCACCACCTACGCGACGCCGACCGTCATCGGCGAGATCAAACGCTACTTCCGCGATAAAGGCTGGGCGGTGAAAGTGCCGCGCCGGCTGCAGGAATTGAACCTGGCGGTGAACCGGAAGCTCGACTCGCTTTCCACATCGCTCGGACGATCGCCGACGGTGAATGATCTCGCGACGGCGTTGGGCGCCACCGATGAAGAGATCATCGAGGCGCAGGAACTGGGGCAGGTCTACAACCTGCTGTCGCTCGATTCGGAGCTGGCGAGCGAGGGTGACAAGAAATCGGCCACCCTGCTGGACTATCTGGGCGCCGAAGATCCCGAGTTGGCGATGCTGGAAGACAAGGCGCTGCTCGAGCGGGCCTTCACCGTGCTCGACCGGCGCGAACGCATCATCCTCTATCTTCGATACTTCGAGAACGTGTCGCAATCGGAGATCGCTGCGCGGCTGAACGTCTCGCAGATGCATGTGTCGCGGCTGCAGCAGCGCGCGCTCGAGAAGATGAAGCGCTGGCTGCAAGACGCCTGAAGGCCTAGAAGAGTAGCCGCCCCGACGCTGAAATCCCCACCGTAGCGACATGAAATCCCAGGACATACGGCGGTCCTTCGTCGACTTTTTCGAACGCAAGGACCACAAGCATGCGCCCGGCGCGACGCTCATCCCCGATGAGATGTCGACGACGTTGTTCACGATCGCCGGGATGGAACAATTCGTGCCCGCCTTCCTGGGCGACGTCTCCCCGCCCGCGCCCCGCGTCGTCACCGTGCAGCGCTGCCTGCGCGTCGCCGGCGGCAAGAACGACATCGAAAACGTAGGACGCAGCGGGCGGCACGGCACGTTCCTCGAGATGCTCGGCAACTTCTCGTTCGGCGATTACTATAAGCGTGAAGCGATCGCGTGGGCGTGGGAGTACTTGACCGAAACACTGAGGCTGCCGGCCGAACGGATTCACGCCACGGTGTACGTGGATGACGATGAGGCCGCGGAGATCTGGCATCGCGACATCGGACTTCCGAACGAGCGCATCAAACGCTTCCGCGAAGACAATTTTTGGGATATGGGGCCGACCGGTCCGTGCGGACCGTGCTCCGAGATATTCTACGACCTAGGACCCGAGGCCGGTTGTGGCAAGCCGACGTGCGGTCCGGGATGCGAGCATTGCGATCGTCACGTCGAATTCTGGAACCTGGTCTTCCAGCAGTACGATCGCGACACCGCCGGCGCGCTGCATCCGCTGCCCAAGAAGTGCATCGACACCGGCATGGGCTTCGAGCGCCTGTGCATGATCCTGGCCGGCAAGACCTCCATCTTCGATACGGATCTCTATCAGGGCATCATCGCAGCCCTGCCGCCGATTTCGGAGCGTCGCGCACCCGCTGCCGAACAAGACGTGCATCGGCGCATCATCGCTGACCACGCCCGGGCTGCGACGTTCCTGGTCGCGGACGGCGTCGCGCCGAGCAACACGGAGCGGGGCTACGTCCTGCGCTTCCTCACGCGCCGCGCGATACGAAGCGGCAGGCTGCTCGGCTTCGCGGACGGATTTCTGTCCGCGCTGGTGCCCGCCGTCATCAGCAGCTTGGTCGATGGGTACCCGGAATTGCGCGCCGAGGACGAGCGCATCATGCGCGTGCTGCAGGCCGAAGAGCATCAATTCGGCGCGACGCTGGCGCGCGGCTCCGCGCGCCTGCTCGAGCGGCTCGAGGAGCTCAAGAAGAAGAAGGCCGGCGAACTGCCGGGCGCCGACGCGTTCGAATTGTACGACACGTTCGGCTTTCCGGTGGACCTCACGCGCGAGATCGCTGCCGAAAGCGGCATCAAGATCGACATGGCAGGTTACCGTGCCGCCATGGAAGCGCAGCGCGAGCGTGCCCGCCAGGACGCGCGGACCAAGCGCGCCGACTTGAACGTGAAGGGAGACCAGGCTGATCTGTCTGAGACGACGAGCTTCGTCGGCTACGAGAGTCTCGAAGCGAAATCGCCGATCGCGGCGCTGCTCGACAAACGGGGCGAGCCGATCGCGCGCTTGGAAAGCGGCCAGGAAGGCGTGGTCGTGCTCGCGCGCACGCCATTCTACGCCGAACGCGGCGGCCAGATGGGCGATCGCGGCGTCATCGCGCGGACGGGCGCCAGTTTCGACGTGCACGACGCCCAGTACCGCGACAAATCCCATGCGCACGTCTTGCACAAGGGCCGCGTCACGGCGGGCGAACTGTCGGTCGGCGACGAGGTCGACGCGATCGTCGATCCGCACTGGCGCCGCGAGATCCGAAGGCATCACACGGTCACGCACTTGCTCCAGCGCGCCTTGAAGGACGCAGTGGGCGACGCGGTCGCGCAGCGGGGCAGCGCGGTGTTTCCGGATCGCACGCGCTTCGATTTCGACTCGCCCGTCGGCGCGCTCTCGAAGCAGCAGCGCGCTGATGTGGCGTCGCGCGTCAACGACCTGATCCGACGCGACTTCCACATCAACGAGACGACTCTGCCGTTCGCCGAGGCGATCGCGCGCGGCGCGATATATATGAAGGGCGAGCACTACGGCGACATGGTGCGCGTCGTGCAATTCGGACCCAGCGTGGAGCTGTGCGGGGGCACGCACGTCGGCTCCACTGGGGAGATCGGGCATTTCGTCCTGCTCGCGGAATCGGCCATCGGTGCCGGCATCCGGCGCGTCGAGGGCCTCGTGTCCGAAGCGGCTGACCGCTACGATAGCAAGCTGCGAGAGACGATCGAGGAGGTGGGCTCGACGTTGTCGACAACACCGGAGCAACTTCCCGATGCCGTCGCCCGCTTGACGCAGCGCCAGCGCGACTTGGAACACAGACTTGCTGCGCTGAGCACGCGGTTGGCGGCCGGAAAAGCCGCAGAACATATCGCAGACGCAAAGGAAGCGGACGGCATCGCCTACCTCACGGTTCGCTCAAGCGGCGATGACGGCGTGGGTCCGCGCGAACTCGCAGACTCGATCCGGGCCAGCTGGCCAAGCGGCGTGCTCGCCGTAGGCGGCGCCGCCGACAGCAACGCCTCGCTGATCGTCACGGTCAGCCCCGACCTCGTGAAAAAAGGCGTCTCGGCTAAGGTCCTGCTCGCGGCCATCATCGGCTTCGTCGACGGCAAGGGTGGCGGTTCACCGGCGATCGCGCAAGGCGCGGGCAAGAATCCGGCGGGTCTGGATGCCGCGCTAGCCGCACTGCCGGACGCGATCAGAAAGTCCCGTGGGAAGACCTAAGCGGGACCTTATGGTCCTGCTGGTGCTGATGCTCTTACCGGCACTTGCCGCGGCAGCGCCCCTGACGCCGGCGCTCGCGCTCGCGAGCTATCAGGCCGCGATGTCGAACCTGCGAAAGCCCCAGAACGTGGTTTTCGAATACGTGCAAACGCGCAGCGGTCCGCATCGCATCATCACCGAGATCCATCGCGTATACCGCGATCAATCAGGCGACGAGCGCAACGAGACGATTTCGGTCAACGGCTCAAAGGTCGCTCCGCCGATAACGCACACCTATCATGCCCGGCCGTGGCCGTACGACGCCGACAAGTTCGCCGCCATGCCCGGCGAGTACGATCTCACCCCCAACGGCAGGGGCCTCGTGTCGGGGAAATCCGTTTACGCATACATCGCAAAGCGGCGCGCGCCGGCGAGCTTCTCGATCGAAGCGCTGTATCTCGCGGTCGAGAGCGGTCTGCCCGTGCGCGCGCGCTTTGCGGTGAGGGGCCCGACCTGCAGCGGTCATGGGTCCATCGATTTCGGCGCATTCGGGTCGTACTGGCTGCCGGTGAGCGTGGCCGTCGGATGCGGCTCGCTTCAAGCCGCTGCGTTGACGGGGACGCCTGAGCCGACGCAATATCGCGAAACGCTCAAGTTCAGCAACTACAGTTTCCCAGCCCTGATGCCCCAAGAGATATTCAACCCGTGAACCGCTGGACCGGGCTGATCTACGTCGCGGCGGTTTTTGTTTTCGCGCTTGCCGCATATCTGGCGTCGTCGGGCGGGGCGGACACGCTCTACAACAACTACGTGCGTCTCGCGGACGCGTGGCTGCACGGCCGCGTTTGGGTGAACTACGCCGGGCCCGGCATCGATGCACTGCGCTACCAAGGTCATCTCTACATCATCGAAGCGCCGCTGCCCGCGCTTCTCGTGTTGCCGCTGGTCGCCATATTCGGACTCGGCGCAAACCAGGCGCTCGTGTGCGTGTTTTGCGGCGCGGCCGCGGTCGCCGCGGCGTACGTGATGCTCGGAAGGCTGGGCGTCTCGCAATCCGTGCATGTCTGGGTGTTGGCGTTCTTCGCGTTCGGCACCGGCCTGTGGTGGTGCACCGCATTCGGCGCGGTGTGGATGTTCGCGCACGTCGCGGGCGTGATGTTCGCGATGTTCGGCCTGGTCGAGTGGTACGGAAAACGCAGAGCATGGCTGCTCGGGCTGCTGTTATCGTGCATGGCGCTGTGCCGTTTCCCCATGGCGATCGCGGCCCTGCCGTTCCTGGCATGGCTGCTCCAGGAGACGCCGTCGCGCGAGCGCTTGCGCGTGCTGGCGGGAGCCGTAGCCGGTGCGCTGCCGCTCTTCGCGCTCTATGTGGTCTACAACGAACTGCGCTGGCACACCGCGTTCGACATCGGCTACACGAATTGGTACCATTTAGACCCAGCCGGACATCCGACCGGGAGTCCGTTCGGCGTGCAGTACCTGCCGCTGAATCTGTATAGCTTCTTCTTGCTGGCGCCGGCGTACGCGCAACATTTCCCGTGGTTCGTCCCCACCGGGATCGGCGTCGCGCTGACTTTCACGAGTCCAGGCATGGCTTTGGCCTTCTTCGCGCCGCTACGCAACCGCGAAGCCATCTGGTTGTGGGTCGCCGTGCTGCTCACGTGGCTACCCTCACTGCTTTACTACGTGAACGGCGCCGAACAATTCGGCATGCGCCACAGCCTGGATTTCCTGCCGTTTCTGCTGCCCCTGGTCGCGCGAGGCCTCGAACATCGGCCCTCCGTCTTCGCGTACTCCCTGATCGTGCTGTCGATCGCCGTCAATGCCTGGGGTCTGTGGTACTCGTGGGCGTTTCACGGTTTCACGGTGGTGCCGCGCCGGTGAAAGAGCCGGCGTTCTCAACGCGCAGCGCCATCGTCTTCGCGGCGGCGTTCCTGGGATATTTCCTGCTATCGCGCAACGATCACACCGCGTACAACAATTTCGTGCTGCTCGCCGATGCCTGGCTGCACGGGCACGTGTGGATCGCCAAACCGGAATCGTGGATCGATGCGCTGCCGTATAACGGGCACTGGTACATCATCAATGTGCCGATCCCGGCCGTGCTGCTGCTGCCGCTCGTCGCCGTCTACGGCGCGAACGCGAATCAGACGATCGTCAGCGTGCTGTGCGGCGCCATCGCGGTGGCCGCGGCCGACGTGACGTTCGGGCGGATGGGAGTGAGCGCGTTCTGGCGCGGTCGCCTGACGCTGTTCTTCGCCTTGGGAACCGTGTTGTGGTGGTGCGCGGCGAACGGCGCCGTTTGGATGTACGCGCATGTGGTCGCCGTCATGTTCGCGATGCTGGCGCTCGCCGAATGGTACGGCCGGCGCAGGCCGTGGCTTCTCGGGATTCTGCTCGCATGCGCCGTCTACTCGCGTTTCCCGATGGTGCTTGCGGTGCCGCCGCTGCTCGTGTGGCTGTGGTTGTCCGCGCCGGCGGAGCGCCGCTGGCGCGACCTCGCCTCATTCGCCTACGGTTTCGTCCCGTTCGTGGCGGCGTCGCTGGGCTACAATTATCTGCGCTACGGCTCGGTGATGGACGTCGGCTACACTCTGTTCTACCACATGGATGCGGTGGGCGGCGGCGGCAAGCAGTACTGCACGTCGTGCACGTACACCGGGTCGCCGACCGGCAGTCCGTTCGCGCTGCAGTTCCTCGCGAAGAATCTCTACAGCTTTTTCATGCTGCCCCCGCAGCTCATCGATCAAGCCCCGTATTTCCAACTGACCGGCCAGGGCGTCGCGCTCACCTTCACGAGCCCTTTGCTCTTCCTGGCGCTGGCCGCGCCGGTGCGAAAGATCGAATCGATCGTGATGTGGGCCGCGGCGTTGCTGGTCGCGGTGCCCTCGCTCCTCTATTACTTGAACGGCTGCGAGCAATTCGGCATGCGTCACAGCCTGGACTTCACGCCGTTCTTGATGGTGCTGCTCGCCCGCGGCGTCGAGCGCGTGCCGCTGCTCCTCTCGCTCGTGCTGTTGGCATACTCGCTGGCTGCCAATCTGTTCGGCATGATCCATCCGTTCACGCCGGTCCCCTGCGGCTAAGGCTTAAGATTGTGTTAAGCACGAGCGAACAGAGGGGGCGTGCGCCTGGTTCAGCGAACGCGTGCGAGTAGATGACCGACCAGCGGGCCGCGCCATCGGCCAAGATCCTCGTCGTCGACGACGAGGCGACGATACTCCAGACGCTGCGCTTCAATCTCGAAAAAAACGGCTATGCTGTGTGCACCGCCGGTGACGGGCGGAAGGCGTTGAGCGTTGCTGAATTGGAGAAGCCGGACCTGATCGTCTTGGACATCATGCTGCCGGAGCTTGACGGCATCGAGGTCTGCCGCGAGATCCGCAAACGCTCGAGCGCGCCCGTGCTCATGCTCACCGCCAAAGATCAAGAGATCGACAAGGTGCTCGCGCTCGAGATCGGCGCGGACGACTACATCACCAAGCCGTTTTCGATCTACGAGCTGTTGGCGCGCATCAAGGCGCATCTGCGCCGGATGCAAGCGACGCAGCAGCCTTCGGAGACCGCAGTGCTGCGCGGCGGCGAGGTCGAGCTCGACGCCGGCCGTCACCGCGTGACCAAACGCGGGCAAGCGGTCGAACTCGCTCCCAAAGAGTTCCGCCTGCTTCAAGTGCTGCTCGAGAACAAGGGCCGCGTCGTGACCCGGCAAGCGATGCTCGATCGCGTCTGGGGATTTGATTTCTACGGTGATCTGCAGACCGTCAACGTGCACATCCGCTGGCTGCGCGAAAAAATAGAGGACGACCCGAGCTCCCCGAAGCACATCCAAACCGTGCGCAGTCGCGGTTATCTCTTCAGGGAGTAGGCGCCGCTCTTACCGAGATCATGTCATTCCTCTTTGATCCGTTTCGCCGGAGCCGAGCCGAACAAACGGCTTCGCCGGTGAACCCTCCCGCCTCCGAAGCCGAGTTACTTGCGAACGCGCTCGCCGATCGCTTCGACGCGCTGGTGGAGGCGCTTCCGGTGGGCGTCATCGTGGTCGGCGCCAAGGGGCAAGTGCGGGTCTTCAATCAGGCTGCCGCTGAGATTTTCGGCGTCGCCCGCGAGCGCGCGCTCGCGCGCTCGCTCATCGAGAGCGTGCGCAGCTTCGAACTCGATCGCCGTTTGACGGCAGCTTTGCGCGACGGGACGGAACAGACCGCGGAACTCGAGTACGTGGCAGGCGTGGAACGTCGGATGGAGGTGACGACGCGCCCGCTGCGCAGCCCGAACGGACCGCGCGAGGCGGTCGCGGTCATCACCGACATCACCCGTGTCCGCGAACTGGAAGCGATCCGCCGAGATTTCGTGTCCAATGTCTCGCACGAGCTGCGCACTCCGCTGACCTCGGTGAAGATCATCGTCGAAACGCTGCAGGCCGGGGTCAACGCGGGTGTGCAGAAGGAATTTCTCGCGAACATCGCGCGCGAGACGGATCGCATGATCGCGCTGGTCGAGGATCTGCTGCGACTCGCCAAAATAGAAAGCGGCGCGATCGAGCGGCCTTTCGAGGCGGTGGACTTGGCCGAGCTGTGCCGCGAAGTCGTCGACATGCAAGCGCCGCGAGCTCTTGCTCTCAACGTCGACCTGCGCCTGATCGCGCCGCCGAATCCCGTCATCGTTTCGGGCGACCGAGACAAACTCGTCCAAGTCGTCGTCAACCTGCTCGACAACGCGTTGCGCATCGTGCCCAGCGGCGGCAAGATCGAGGTGGCGATCCACGGCGAGCCTCAATACGCGGAGCTCACCGTCGAAGACAATGGGCCCGGTATCCCGTCCGCGGCCCTGCCGCACATCTTCGAGCGGTTCTACGTCGTCGAGCGCTCGCGCTCGCGCGTCTCCGCGGGCACGGGTCTCGGCCTTGCGATCGTGAAACACATCATGGAGCAACATGGGGGCTCCGTCACAGCGGAGAGCGAGCTCGGAGTCGGCACGACCTTCCGCTGCCGCTTCAGGAAATCTTAACCGGTCGTAAGGCGTTGCCCAGAATGGTTTACAAACGGGCCGCACAGGCCTATAATTGTAGCGTTGTGAGCCAGCCTCGGAGTATGTAGCGTTCCGAGCGGAGCTCGGAAGAAGAGAGGTACCTTTTTCATTGGGTCGCGAAAGTTTTCATAGGATCCTCGATGAGACGCAGCAAGACGTGCTGCGTCTGGGCAGCCTCGTCGAAGAGGCCATCGCCCGAGCCGTCGATGCGTTGACGCGTTCCGACGTCAAGCTGGCCGAAGAGATCATAGAGGCCGATGACATCATCGACGACCTCAACGTCCGCATCGAGACGAATTGCCTGAATCTGCTGGCGCTGCAGCAGCCCATGGCCTCCGATCTGCGCACGATCGCGGCCATGCTCGACATCATCATCGATCTCGAGCGCATCGGCGATCACGCCTGCGACATCGCCAGGATCACGAAGAACCTTGCGAACGAGCCGCAACTCAAACCGTTCATCGACATCCCGCGCATGGCGAGCAAAGCGCGCGAGATGCTGCGCGAATCGCTTGACGCGTTCGCCAATCATGACGCCAGCATCGCGCACAAAGTGCCTGAGAAAGATGACGAGGTCGACCGGCTCTACCGCAACGTCTTCAAAGAGCTGATCGGGTTCATGGCCAAGGATCCCAAGGCCATCAACGTCGGCAGCAATCTCATTTTGGTCGCCCTGTATCTCGAGCGCATCGCAGACCACGCGACCAACGTCTGTGAGCGCGTCGTATATATGGTCGAGGGGGTTCCGAAGAACCTCAAGCGCTCCGTGGTCGAGATCAACGAGGCGATCGCCCGCAGCGACGCCATCCTGCAGGCCGGCAAGGCCGAGAGCGAAACCGCCGCCTCGTAGAAATCTCCTTAACCCGTTCTTAAGGCCGTCTTAACGTTGGGGTAAGCCCACTGCGCTACGGTTGATTCAGGTCGCCGCGTCGCCACGCCCATCCCACAAGAGGAGCCCACTAGTGAAGCGCAAGACTTTCACGCGAAGCCTGGCCGCCGTCGCGGCGGTCAGCGTTCTCGCCCCCGTCGCCGCGTTGGCCGACATGCAATTCGTCGGCGCGGGCGCGACGTTTCCGACCCCGTTTTTCTCACGCGCGTTCTATGCGTACAGCCAAGACCACCCCGGCATCACGGTCAACTACGCGAGCATCGGCTCGGGCGGCGGCATCGCTCAGCTCACTGCCAAGCTCGTCGACTTCGGCGCTTCCGACGTTCCGATGAACGCGAAGGAACTCGCCGCCGCCTGGGACGCCAACGGCAAGGTCATCCAACTGCCGGATACGCTCGGTGGGGAACCCATCGCCTATAATGCCCCGGGCCTTCCAAAACACATCAGGCTGACCGAAAAAACGCTCGCCGACATCTTCCTCGGTCACGTGGCGAACTGGAACGACCCGTCGATCGCCGCCGTCAATCCTGGGGTCAAGTTCCCGAACCTGGCGATCCTCGTCGTACATCGCGCCGATGCGAGCGGTACCAGCTACCACTTCACGGACTACATGGCGAAGATCAGCTCTGAATGGAAGACGAAGGTCGGCGTGGGCAAGACGGTCAACTGGCCGACCGGCGTCGGCGCCAAAGGCAACGAAGGCGTGGCCGGGCAGATCCAGAACTCGCCGGGCGCTGTCGGATACATCGAACTCGCCTACGCGCTGCAAAACGACATGGCGTACGTAGCGCTGCAGAACAAAGACGGCGCCTACGTCCTGCCGACGGTCGACACCATCAGAGCCGCTGCCGCGCAAAAGCCTAACGTCAATGCGGTTGATTTCTCGGTCACCGACATGGCGGGCAAGGACAGCTACGGGATATCGGGCTACTCGTGGATCATGGTCTGGCAGAACCAAGCGGACCCGGCGAAGGGGCGGCAGCTTCAAGATCTCTTGAAGTGGCTCGTCACCTCGGGTCAACAATATGCGAAGAAGGTCCACTACGTCGCCCTCCCCGATAACGTCCAGCAGGAAGCGCTCAAGGCGATCGCCAGCATCCACACCTAAGCGTGCGCGGGACGCACGACGTCGAAGAGGCGGTGTTGGCCCAGGCGACAAACCTGGGCCCACCGCCTTACCTGACTTCAGCGGGGAGCATGTCACAAGAAACCGTTGAACTCGCGAGCGCGACCGCCTCGAAAGTTCAGCGCACGCCGCATGTGCGGTCGTCCCCGTTGGGCGACCGGATATTCTCGATTCTCTTGTATGCGGCGGCGTGGATCGTGCTCGCGGTCGTCGTCGCGCTTTTCCTCGTGCTCCTCAAAGCCGCGATTCCCGCGATCCAGGCCACCGGCATCAAGCCATTGCTCAGTCAGGTCTGGAGTCCCAACGACGGACAGTTCGGCGTCCTGTCGTTCGTGTACGGCACGCTCGTCACGTCGATCATCGCGCTGGTGGTCGCCGGGCCTATCGGGATCGGCGCAGCGCTCTTCTTAGCGGAACTGGCCCCGCGTCGCTTAGCGACCCCAGTGGCCATGCTCGTCGAGTTGCTCGCCGCGGTGCCCAGTGTCGTGTACGGCGTGTGGGGGCTCTTCGCGCTCGCGCCGTTCATGCGCGTTTACATCGAGCCCGCGCTCGCCAAGACGTTCGGGTTCTTGCCGCTGTTCCAGGGGCCGATCTACGGCGTCGGCATGTTGACCGGCGGCATCATCTTGGCCATCATGGTCGTTCCCACCGTCGCCGCGATCTCGCGTGACGTCTTCGAGGCAGTGCCCAACGAACAGCGCGAAGGCATGCTCGCGCTCGGCGCGACCAAGTGGGAGATGCTCACAAAGGCGGTGCTGCCATACGCGCGCTCCGGCGTCCTCGGCGCACTCGTGCTCGGCGTGGGACGCGCGCTCGGCGAAGCGATGGCCGTGGTCATGGTCATCGGCAACAAGCCCGCAATCGCGGCGTCGCTCTTCGCGCCCGGTTACACGATGGCAAGCGTGCTCGCCAACGAATTCTCAGAAGCGACCGGCAAAGTCTACATCTCGATGCTGATCGAGATCGGACTGTTGCTCTTCGTCGTCAGCCTGATCGTCAACGTCGTCGCGCGGCTTTTGGTGTGGAGCGTCAGCCGGCGTGTGGGACGCTAGCGCGATGCTGAAATCGCTGCTCGTCCGCCGTTTCTGGAGCGCTTTCATGTCGGTCGTCGCGGCGTTGTGCGCCGGCCTTGCTGCCACCGTGCTCGCGCTCATCGTCGTGTTCGTCGTCACACGCGGAGCGAAGGCGCTCAATTGGGCGTTCTTCACGAAGTTGCCGATGCCGGTCGGCATGGAGGGCGGGGGCGTCGCCAACGCGATCGTGGGCAGCGGCGAGATCATCCTAATGGCGTCCCTGGCAGCGGTGCCCATCGGCGTGATCGCCGGCATCTACCTCGCGTTGTTCGGCCGGGGGCGCTTGGCCGCGTCGGTGCGCTTCTTCAGCGACGTGTTGACGGGCATGCCTTCCATCGCCATCGGCGTGTTCGCGTATGCGCTGGTGGTGCTGCCCATCGGGAAATTCTCGGCGCTGTCCGCATCGGTCGCGTTGGCGGTGATCATGCTGCCGATCGTCGTGCGTACGACCGAGGAGGCCGTGCGCCTCGTCCCTTCGACGATCCGCGAAGGCGCGCTGGCTTTGGGATTGCCGGCTTGGAAAGCGACCATGATCGTCACCGTGCCGAGCGCGCGCCCCGGCATCGTCACCGGCACCCTGCTCGCAGTCGCCCGCGTCGCGGGAGAGTCGGCGCCGCTGCTGTTCACGGCGTTCGGCAGCCAGTTCTGGGCCAAAACCGTGTTCGGGCCGACCGCCGCGCTGCCGCTGCTCATCTTCAACTACGCGATTTCACCCTACCCCGACTGGCAGCAGATCGCGTGGGGTTGCGCCTTCGTCCTCGTCGTGCTGGTGTTCGCGCTGAATCTCATCGCACGGCTTGCATTCTCGTCGCAGATCCACGCCCGCTAAGAAGTAAGGCAGGAACGCTCCGTGGCCACAACCGCAATCCAAACGAAATCCTTGAACGCCTACTACGGCCCGCATCTGGCGGTACGCGACGTCAATGTGGAGTTCCAGACGGGCGCCATCACCGCGCTCATCGGGCCGTCCGGTTGCGGCAAGACGACGCTGCTACGGTGCCTGAACCGCATGCACGAAGTCATCCCGAACGCGCGGGTCGAGGGCGAGGTGCTGCTCGACAACCAGAATCTCTATAGTCCGGGCGTCGACCCGACCGATACGCGCCGCCGTGTCGGCATGGTGTTCCAGCGAGCGAATCCGTTCCCGACGATGTCCATCTACGACAACGTGATAGCCGGCGTGAAACTGACCGGCAAGGTCCGCGGTCAAGCGGCGTTGCGGGAAGTGGCCGAGACCAGCTTGCAACGGGCGGCGCTATGGGACGAAGTGAAAGATAAACTGCAAGAGTCCGGATTGTCGCTATCCGGCGGTCAGCAGCAGCGTTTGTGCATCGCTCGCGCGCTCGCGGTCGAGCCGGAGGTGCTGCTCATGGACGAGCCGGCGTCTGCGCTGGATCCGATATCGACCACGAAGATCGAAGAGCTGATGCGCGAGCTCAAAGGCGCCTACACGATCATCATCGTCACCCATAACATGCAGCAAGCGGCGCGCGTGTCCGATTTCACCGGCTTCATGCTGGCCGGCGAGTCTGCGACCGGCGAACTCATCGAATTTGACGTCACGTCGAAGATGTTCACCACGCCGACAGACAAGCGTACGGAAGACTATATCACCGGCCGCTTCGGATAGTTTAGGTCGCTCAGAAACTACGGAATGTAGTGTTCCGAGCGAGCGAAGCGAGCTCGGAGAAGCCCCCGTAAGGAAATCCTAGGCACCTCGGCCAAGGCAAGCGCGTGGGTTTCTTCGAGCGCGCGTTTGTGTGGTTCGCACGATTGTGCGCATCGCTGGTGATCTGCATTCCCTGGCTGCTTGGCGCCGTGCTTGGCGCTGCGACGCTTGTCGCCATGGCGGGTTATTCGGCGCCCGAACGGTACACAGCGCTAGTACCTCTCGCGATCGCCACGATCGGCATCGGGCTCATCGCCACACTGATCGGCGCAACCGCGGGAACGGGCCTCGCCCTGCTGGCTCACGCGGTCGCGTCAGCGGGTACGCGCCGTCTGCTGCTCGTGATCGTCGGAATTCTTTCATCAACGCCGGCGATCGCAGTCGGTGTGGCCATGGTGGGGCTGCTCGCGTACTGGCACGGGGTCGCCGGAGCCGGACCGTTCGTTCCGGTGACGCTGGCGGTCGCGATCCTTGCGACGCCGCTCGCGAGCCGGCACGCGCTGCGGGAACTGGCGAAGTTACCGCCCGATCTGCGCCAAGCGGCCGCGGCAACCGGTGCTGATCCGGTGAGAATCGCCTTTAGCGCGATTTTTCCGGCGGCCCGACGCGGCATCGCGGCCGCATTCCTCGCGGCGTTCGCCGCCGCCATCGGCGAAGCAACAGCAGCGCAAGTCATCTTCGCCAACGTGCCTGACCCCAACGGCTCGGCCGGCCCCGCGACGCTCGCCGCTGTCGTGCTCGCCGGCGGCGCGGATGGGGTGGAGGCCGTAGCGCTCGCACCTGCGTGCCTGGTGCTCCTCGTCCTTGGGTTGATTCCGGTGATATTGAGCCGGGGCGTTGAGCGGAGCGCGTCGTGAGCGCGAAAATGCCGCTCGCGGCTTTGTGGTCCTGCGCCGGGTTTTGCGTGGCGGCGCTGGCGCTCGTGGCCGCGGGCTTAGGCATCAACGGTTGGAATGACTTCCTTTGGGTGCTGCAGGCACCGGCCCCGGTGGGGATCTGGCTTGCGCTTGAAGCGTCGGCCGTCGTCTTGGCTATCGCACTGCCGGCGGTCGCGCTCCTGGGCTTCGCGGCCGCCGGCGCCGCGATCGATGCGAAGATCGGCGGATTCCTGGCCAAGTTCACGGAACCGGCGGCAGATTCGCGGATCGCCACGGCTTCGGTGGTGGTGGGCACCGTCATCCTAATCGTGGTGGTCTCCGCCGGCTACCGGCCAGACATCCTCTCGGCGTCGCTCGCGCTGATCGTCGTCAATCTTCCGGCCATCACCGGCCGATTCGCGCGCGCCCTTCGCGCGGTATCGGTCGTCCGTCTCCAAGCCGCCGCCGCCACGGGCGCCGGTCCGGTCCACATCTTCTTTTTCGTGCTCGCGAGGGCAGCAGCCAAAGGCCTGGTCGCGGCGGTGCTCACCACGGCCGCCCAGATGCTCGGTGAAACCGCAGCGCTGGCCGTCGCTTCGCGCGCGGCGCTTGGAGGCTCGCATTTGAAAGCCAGCACGCTTGGGGCTTGGCCTCTCGCCGTCGATCTTTGGACGCGTGCGTCAGCTCACGCCGACTTGAGCGCTGTGTCAGCGGCGACGCTGATCCTCACCCTCATTATCTTGTTGTTGCGAAGCGTCGCGCATGCTCTGACCCCGCGCGCCGCGAATCCGAAACCAACATGAAGGCGACGCTCGCCTGGACGGGCCCGAAAGTCGAACTGAGCGACGTGAGCGTGCGCTACGCTGAAGCCGTAGCCTTGAACAAAGCCTCTTTGAAAGTTCCGCACCGCACGACCATCGCCCTGATCGGAGCGAGCGGCTGCGGCAAGACGACGCTGCTGCGGGCGATCAACCGCCTGCACGATCTCGACGAATCGGTTCGCATCAACGGCAGTGTGAAACTCGATGGGGTTGAGATGTTGGCGTCGGGCGTCGACGTGTATGCGTTGCGCCGTCGTGTCGGTATGATCTTCCCCCGCCCCACCGTCATGCCCGGCACGGTCGCTGACAACGCGGTGTTCGGCATGCGCGCGCAAGGCATTCGCGACCGACGGGAGCTCGAGGACGGCTGCGAGCGCGCGCTGCGCCGCACGCTCTTGTGGGAATATACTATCGCCAGCGGCTCGATGCTCAAGCCGGCGGACTCGCTGCCCATCGACCTCCAGCAGCGCTTGTGCATCGCGCGGGCGCTTGCGGTTGATCCCGAAGTGCTGTTGTTCGACGACCCGACTTTCGAATTAGACCCCATTGCGGCCGGTGGCATCGAAGACATCATCGCGCGCCTGCGGCGCGATTGCACGGTGCTCTTGGCGACCAACGATCTGCAGCAAGCAGCGAGGCTCTCCGATGTCACGTGCTACATGGCGGGGGGCGAGATCATCGAGGCGGGGGACACGCCGGTCCTTTTCAGCAGGCCCGCGAACGCGCGGACGGAAGACTTCCTCGCCGGTCGCGCATCGTAGTAGTGCCGAGGCTCATACCCCCGGAAAAGGACATGCCATTGAAGACCACGCTCGACGCCTCGACCATCCTCGGGCCGCTGCAGCCCGATGGCATGCATTACTACGATTCAGCGCTCGACGTCGTCGGGAACACCCCGCTCGTGCGCCTCAAGCGCGTGATGGATGGCGCGAAGTGCACGGTGCTGGCCAAAATCGAGTTGGTGAATCCGGGCGGCTCGGTCAAAGATCGGCCCTCGCTCACGATGGTCGCCGATGCTGAAGAGCGCGGCTTGCTGCGCCCCGGCGGCACGATCGTCGAAGCGACCTCCGGCAACACCGGCACCGGGCTTGCCATGGTGGCCGCCATCAAGGGCTACCGCTGCATCTTGGTCATGCCGGACAAAGTGAGTGAGGAAAAAATCAGACTGCTGCGCGCGTACGGCGCGGAGGTGGTGATCACGCCGACCAAAGTGCCCGCCAGCAGTCCGGAGTCGTATTACGGCGTCGCGGCCAAGCTGGCAAGTGAGATACCCGGCGCGTTTCAACCCAATCAATTCGCGAACATGCTCAACCCGATGGCGCACGAGCGGACGACCGGTCCGGAGATCTGGCAGCAGACCGCGGGCAAGCTGACGCATTTCGTGAGCGGCATCGGCACCGGCGGGACCATCTCAGGAGTGGCGCACTACCTCAAGAAGCAAAACCCGCGCGTGCTGGTGGTGGGCGCTGACCCCGAAGGCTCTATTTATTCGGGCGACACGGCGAAATCGTATAAGGTCGAGGGCATCGGAGAAGACTTCTTGCCCGCGACCGTAGATCTGAAATCGATCGATCGCATCGAGCGGGTTTCCGACAAAGAGTCGTTCCTTATGGCGCGGCGCATCTGCCGCGAAGAGGGTTTGCTGGTGGGCGGCTCCTCGGGAACCGCGGTGGTCGCCGCCGTGCGCGTCGCGCGCGAATTGCCGGCCGACGCGATCATGGTGGTGCTGCTTCCGGACAACGGTCGCGGGTATCTCTCGAAGATCTTCAACGACGAATGGATGCGCGCCAACGGTTTTCTCGGAGAGCACGGGCGCGCTGCGCGGGTGAGCGACGTGCTGGCCGCCAAGGGCGAGCTGCCCCCGATGATCACGCTATCACCCGAGGATCCGGTCAAGCGCGGCATCGAACTGATGCGGGAATTCCAGATCTCGCAGATCCCAATCGTCAATGCCGCCGGCGACATGGTCGGCAGCATCAACGAGGTCTCGGTCATGCAGCTGATCTACGACCGCGCCGACGTCGCGCACGCCGCGGTCAAAGACGTCATGGCGCGTCCGTTTCCGGTGCTCGACGAGCTCGATGAGGTCGAACGCGCTTTCAAGGAGCTTTCGCTCGGCCACGCGGCTGTGGTCGTCGCGCGCAAGGGGCACCCCATCGGCGTGCTCACCAAGATGGACATCATCTCGTACCTCTCGGCGAATTAGAGGATCGCATGGACTTTGCTACGCGGGCCATACATGTCGGGCAAGAATCCGATCCGACGACCGGCGCGACCATCGTGCCGATCTACCAGACGTCGACCTACACGCAATCCGCGCCGGGCGTCCACAAAGGCTTTGATTACTCCAGGACCGTGAATCCGACGCGCGTCGCGCTCGAGCGCTGCTTGGCGTCGCTCGAGAACGCGCAGTTCGGGCTGTGTTTCGCAAGCGGCATGGCCGCCACGGCGGCGGTGATGAACATCCTTTCGCAAGGCGATCACGTGATCGTCAGCGATGACTTGTACGGCGGCACGTTCCGGCTTTTCGACAAGGTGCTCGCGCGTTATGGTCTGACGTTCACCTATGTCGACGCGACCGACGTGCGCAACGTCGAGTCGGCGATGCGCGCTTCGACGCGCATGGTCTGGCTCGAAACGCCGACCAACCCGCTGCTGCGTCTGGCCGATATCGGCGCCATCGCGGCCGGCTGCCGCAAGCACGGCGTGCTGCTGGCGGTGGACAACACGTTCGCGACGCCGTATCTGCAGACGCCGCTGGATCTCGGGGCTGATCTCGTGGTCCATTCGACGACCAAATATATCGGCGGCCATTCGGACGCAGTGGGGGGTTTCGTCGCCTCCAACAAAAAGGAGCTGCACGACATCGTCAAGTTCCATCAGAACGCGGTCGGCGGCGTGCCTGGCCCGTTCGATTGCTTCTTGGTGCTGCGCGGCGTCAAGACGCTCGAGATCCGCATGCGCGAGCACGAACGCAACGCGCGGGCGGTGGTGGCGTACTTGGACGGCCATGCCGACGTCGCGCGCGTGTATTATCCCGGTTTGCCGGCACATCCGCAGCACGAGCTCGCGCAGCGCCAGATGCGTGGTTTCGGGGGCATGGTGTCCGCCGTGCTCAAAGGCGGACCGGAACGGGCGCGCGCGTTCGCATCGCAGACGAAGCTCTTCGCGCTCGCCGAGAGCCTGGGCGGCGTCGAGTCGCTAGTCTGTCACCCCGCGTCGATGACGCATGGTTCGATTCCGAAGGAAGTGCGCGAAGCGCGCGGCGTGACCGAAGGGCTGTTGCGCTTCTCCGTTGGGATCGAGTCGGCGACCGATCTCGTCGCCGACATCGAGCATGCGCTCGCCGCGACCCGCTCCCTCGCCCCCGTCTAAAACGCGCCCTGATGTAGTGCCGGGGCTTTAGCCCCGGAAACCGTCGAAAGGATCGCAATGCTACGAGGACTTGCCTTCACGCTCGCATGCGTTTGCCTGCTCGCCATTTCTGCCGTTGCCGCTCCCACCGCGCAATATGAATTGAAGCACACCTACGCCTTGGGCGGCGAGGGCGGTTGGGACTATCTGACCTTTGACCCCGTCGGCAAGCGGATGTTCATCCCGCGCTCGACTCGGGTCGACGTGGTCGACCCATACAAGGGCACGGTCATCGGGTCAATACCGAATACGCCCGGCGTGCATGGCGTAGCCCTGGCGCCGGAGTTCAACAAGGGTTTCACGAGCAACGGCCGCGAGAACACGGTGACGGTGTTCGACACGAGAACGCTCGCAGAAACCGGGCGCATCAAGATCGACGGTACCAACCCGACTCCTGATGCGATCGTCTACGATCCAGCTTCCAAGCGCGTCTTCAGCTTCAACGGCCGCGCCAATAGCGCGACGGTGATCGATGCGGCGACATCGACCGTGGTGGCCACCATCCCCTTGGACGGCAGGCCGGAGTTCGCCGCGCCGGACGGCAAGGGGATGCTCTTCGTCAACATCGAGGACAAGGGGGAACTGAGCGTCATCGACGCTCGCACAGCGACGGTGAAGAACACCTGGCTGCTGCCTGCGTGCAAGTCGCCTACGGGTCTTGGCATGGATCAGAAAAGCCGCAGGCTGTTCTCCGCGTGCGCCGACAGCAAGAACATGATGATCGTCGACGCCGACAGCGGCAATGTAATAGCGACGGTGCCGATCGGCGACTTCTGCGACGCGGTGGCGTTCGACCCGGTCACGCGGCTGGTGTTCGCACCGGCTTTCGACGGCACGCTCACCATCATCCGCGAGGATACGGCGGACAAGTTCGACGTCGTGCAGACCACGAAGACGCAAGACTCCGCGCGCACGATGGCGCTCGACACGATCGACCACGACATATATCTAGCCGCGGCGAAATACGTCCCCGCGACGCCGGCTCCGGGCGACACGCAACCGCGCCGGAGCATGGTGCCGGGCTCGTTCGTGCTGCTGGTGATGTCGGCCCGGCCGTAAGCCGTAAGCGCCGGTCCTCTAGGTCAGGCTTCTATTTGCGCGCCCATGAGGCGCGACATATCAGCCGCCTCGCGGCCCACCGCCCCGGCGATTTCCGTCAATTGCTCGCGATCGACGTGACGCGAAAAACCGGCGACCCAAATGACGGCGACCAACTGTTTCGGCGGCCCGAAGATCGGCGCAGCGGCGGCGCGCATGCCGTCGACGTATTCATCCACGTCGATCGCCGCGCCGGCGGCAGCCGCTTCTTCGGCGGCTTGCCGCATCCGGTCCGGATCGGTGATCGTGTTCGCGGTGAATGGCCGCAGACGCGTGGAACTCAGAAACGCCTCGCGCTCTTGCGAATCCCACGCTCCCAGAACCGCTTTGCCGACGGCCCCCGCCATCAATGGGATGGAAGATCCAATGGGAGCCGAGATCGACATGGTGGGGCGGCCATGGACCAGGTCCAAAATGGTGACTTGGCCGTCTGAAGGGATGCCCAGGAAGCTGGTCTGTTCGGTCTGAGCAGCAAGCCTTTCCAAGCTCTGCCTGGCCAGCTCGCGCAAATCGTGCCGCCCGAGCGAGCGGGAGACCAGCGCATGCAAGCCGCGCCCCACTCGGTATCGTTTGAGGCCGTTCGGCGACTCGATCATGCCAAGCGCCTCGAGCGTGTTCAGCAGCCCATGGACCGTGCTCTTGCCGAGACTCAAGCGTCTCGCCAGCTGCGAAACCCCGAGCGGCTCCCCTGCGGTGCTCAGCGCCTCCAGAACTCGGAAAGCCTTTGCCACGGCGGGGACCAACGCGGGTGCCGCGCCGCTGACGCTCGAATCTTTTTCGCCGTTCGCCCGGTTGGCCTCACCGTTCTCTGGCGTGAACATCCGTCAAATCTTTACAGGGGACGGCTGCTATGGCCTGCCTTCTACGAACCGCTAGGTAGGACTGATCGTGCAATTTGAAAGCGAAGCGCAACGCGCCCTCGACACGGCCAGTGCGCGGGGCGCGGACTACGCCGACGTCCGCTTCGGCGTCGTCCGCGACGAACACCTCGAAGTCCGCAACGGCGTCGTCGTCAGCTTGAGCGACGCCGACAGCAGCGGCTTTTCCGTGCGCGCTCTTTTCAACGGCGCATGGGGCTTCGCGTCGTCGGCCAACATCGAGGTTGCGGAGATCGACAGCGTCGCCGCGCGCGCGGTCGAAATCGCCAAAGCAAGCGCAAGCGTCAAGGCGCAGGGGCTGCACCTGCTGCCGGCCGGCAAGTTCATCGACACGTACGCCACGCCATTCGAAATCGACCCGTCTTCCATTGCTCCGAGCGAACGCGTCAAATACTTGCTCGATGTCGAGGCCGCGGTTCGCTCCGTCAAGGGCGTGACGGTCGCGCGCGCATGGATGGACATCTGGCGGACGAAGAAGATCTACGCGAGCACCGAGGGGAGCCGGATCGAGCAGGACCTTTGGCAGTGCGGCACGGCGCTTTCCGCGCTGGCCGTCAGCGGCTCGGATGTCCAGGACCGCACCTATCCGGGTACCAACGGACTTTATCAAACCGGCGGCTACGAGATCATCAAGAAGGCGCACCTGCTGGAAAACGCCCAACGCGTCGGCGAAGAGGCGGTCGCGCTGCTGAGCGCGGACCAGTGTCCCTCCGGAACGATGGACATCGTGCTGTCGAGCGACCAAGTGTCGCTGCAGATCCACGAATCCATAGGCCACGCCCTTGAGCTGGACCGCGTGCTCGGCTGGGAGGCTAATTTCTCAGGGACCTCGTTCGCAACGCTCGACAAACTCGGAACGTTTCGATATGCTAGTCCGCTGGTCACCGTCGTGTGCGACATGACCTGCCCCTTGGGTTTCGCCACCCACGGCTACGACGACGAGGGCACGCGCGCCAAGTCCGTCGACCTCATACGGAACGGCACGCTGGTCGGGTACATGGCCGGCCGCGACACCGCGCAAACCGCGAACGTGGAGCTTGCCGGTTGCGTGCGCGCCGAATACTGGGGCCGGTTGCCGATGATCCGCATCGGCAACGTCAACCTGCAGCCGGGAACGACGCCCGAAGAAGCCCTGTACGACGGCATCAAGCAGGGCGTGTTCATGGAGAGCAACCGCTCGTGGTCGATCGACGACAAGCGGCTCAACTTCCAGTTCGGGTGTCAGATCGGCTACGAGATCAAAGACGGCAAGAAAGGGCGGCTGCTCAAGAATCCGACCTACGCCGGCATGACGCCGACATTCTGGCAATCGTGCGACGCCATCGGCGACAAGGCTTCGTGGACCGCGCACGGCACGCCAAACTGCGGCAAGGGCGAGCCGATGCAGACCGCGCGCTCGGCGCAGGGCGCATCGCCGACGCGCTTTCGCAACGTGAACGTGGGGGTCGGCTATGCCGGTTGATCTCGGAACCGATCGCGCGGCGCTGGATGAGGTGCTTCGCAGCGCGCTCGCCGTGTCGAAGGCCGACGAGACTGAAGTGCTCGTCTTCGGCAGCGACGCTTCTCTCACGCGCTTCACGCACAACTACATCCATGAAAACGTCGCCGAAAACGCTTGGCAATTGAGCATTCGCGCCGTGGTCGGCAAGCGCCAGGGCGTCGTCTCAACCACGCGACTCGACCCAGCCGGCGTGGCGGACGCCGCCGGGAGGGCTCTGGAGAACGCTCGCTTGTCTCCGGAGGATGAGCATTTCCCAGGCTTGCCATCGGACAACAGCCCGTTCGACGATATCCCCGCGCCATACGACGAGGCGACCGCGAGCTTGAGCGCGCAAGCGCGCGCGGACGCGGTGCGCGAAATCGCAGGCGTGATGAAGCCCCGCAATCTCCATGCCGCGGGTTATGTATCCAGCCGGCGCGATACATTCGCCGTCGCGAACTCCAAAGGCGTGTCGCGCTTTTTCCAGGCGACCGACGCGGGCATGAACATCAAGGCGATGGGCGATGACTCGAGCGGCTATGCCGAGGGCTTCTCGCGGCGCTTCAGCGACCTCTCGCCGCGCAAGCAGGCCGAGCGCGCGGCGCAGAAGGCGGCCGCGGGCGCGAAACCACACGTGCTCGAGCCCGGCGAGTACACCGTGATCCTCGAAGCGCCGGCTTTTCGAGAATTCCTCATCTATCTATCGTGGATCGGCTTCGGCGCGCAGCCATTCGAGCAAGGCTCCTCGTTCATGAGCGGCAAGCTCGGTCAGCTTATCGTCGGCAGCAACGTCACCATCCGCGACGACTTCACCCACCCGCTGACGAACGGCGTGCCGTTTGACGCCGAGGGCGCGCCGCGCTGGCCCGTGACGTTGATCGGCGACGGAATGGCCAAAGACGTGGTCTATGACTCGTACTACGCGGCGAAACTGAACCATGACAACACCGGGCACGCACTGCCTGCGCCCAACCCCGAAGGGCCGCTGCCCTTGAACGTCATCGTCGACCCGGGCGAGAGATCGGAGGCAGAATTGGTCGCAAGCGTGCAGCACGGCGTGCTCGTCTCGCGTACTTGGTACATCCGGATGGTCGACCAAAAGCAGACGATCATCACCGGGATGACCCGAGACGGCCTATTCTTGATCGAGCACGGGCAGATCGCGCACGGCCTCAAGAACATGCGCTTCAACGAGTCCATCCTCGGCGCGCTCGGCCGCTGTGAACTCGGCCGCGAACAAGTGCGTTCGGATGCTCACGTCGTGCCGGCCGCGAAGATCGAAGGCTTCCACTTCTCCAGCGGCACCGAGTTCTAGCGAGAGGGTTCGGTCAGCGGGCGGCGCGGTTCGTTCGTCGGGAGCATGCGCTTTGCGTGCGTCTCGATCTTGAGTGCTTGCGCGATCGCTGAGACGTCGCTCGCGAGAGCCTTGCCCCGCGCGTCAGCCGCGCATTCGAGGTCGCCCGAGCGCTGCCCGCGCCACCAGACGAAGGTCGAGGTGCCGAACGATGCGCTCTTCATGCATTGCATGATGGGCATTTGCGAGAGGCGCGCACCAGCGCGCATGTCAGCGAAGAATTTGTTGGCCACAGCGGCCGACACGCGAGCCTTGGCTCGCGTATTGCCCGCCACGTATTCGGCGACTCCCGATGACTGCACGACGATGCGATATCCCAGCGCGTTCGTCGATCCGGTATTGAGGATGACCGCAGCGCCTTTAGGAACGGGCAAGTAGGGCACTGGGGCGGCGGCGAGGACAAGTGCAGGCACCAGCGCGGCAAGCGCGCTCAGGCAAAATAAGGCGACTGATTTCTTCACGTCAATAAAACGCCGAATGCGGCTGATTTAGTTCTCCGAGTTGCGCTCGGAACGCTACTATGGCTTGGAAAAGCCGTCCCGGAGGGCGCCAGCGGCACGGTGGCCAATCCTACACGTCCCGCCGAAGTGGCGAAACTGGCAGACGCGCAAGTTTCAGGTACTTGTGTCCGAAAGGACGTGCAGGTTCAAGTCCTGTCTTCGGCACGCGTCCGGGGCTAAAGCCCCGGCACTACAAGATCGATATTCCAGGGGGTTTTATGGCGTCCACACTCGATCGCTCCGCAGCCCAGTCCGCGTCCAATGTCTGGCAGATGGCGCAGCGCCAGCTCGACGAAGTCGCCACCTTCATCGGGCTCGACGACTCCGTCCATGCATACCTGCGCGAACCCAAGCGTGTCCTGACCGTCTCGATCCCGACGCGCATGGACAACGGTACGCTCAAAGTGTTCGAGGGGTATCGCGTTCAGCATAATCTTTCGCGCGGGCCAGGCAAGGGCGGCATCCGATTCCATCCCGACGTGACCCTCGACGAGGTCAAAGCGCTCGCCATGTGGATGTCCTGGAAATGCGCGCTCGTCAACATCCCGTTCGGGGGCGCGAAAGGCGGCGTCATCTGCGATCCCAAGCACATGTCGATGCAAGAACTCGAGAACATCACGCGCCGCTATACGAGCGAGATCTCCATCATCATCGGGCCGGAGAAAGACATCCCCGCGCCCGACGTCTATACCACACCGCAGATCATGGCGTGGATCATGGACACCTACTCCATGCAAAAGGGCTACACCATTCCGGGCGTGGTCACGGGCAAGCCGCTGGCGATCGGCGGATCGCTTGGGCGCGACAAGGCGACCGCGCGCGGGTGTCTGCACGTCGTGAACGAGGCGCTCAAGGAGCTCGGGCGTACGCCTGCCGGCACGCGCGTGGCGATTCAAGGCTTCGGCAACGCCGGTCTGCACGCGGCGGAGCTGATGGCGGCCGACGGATACACGATTGTCGCCGTTTCGGATAGCCAGGGCGGCGTGGCCAATCCAAAAGGACTCGACGTCCCCAAACTCATCGCTTTCAAGGGCGAGACGGGCACGGTGGTCGGGTTCTCCGGCGGTCAGAGTTGTTCCAACAAGGAAGTGCTGGAATACGATTGCGACGTGCTGGTTCCGGCAGCGCTCGAAAAAGTCATCACCGCGGAGAACGCGCCGCGCATCAAGGCGAAGATCATCGCCGAAGCGGCTAACGGTCCGACATTGCCCGAGGCCGATGCGATTCTCTTCGAACGCGGCATTATGGTGCTGCCGGACATCTTGGCCAACGCCGGCGGCGTCAGCGTGTCGTACTTCGAGTGGGTGCAAGACCTCCAGGAAAGCTTCTGGGAGGAAGACGAGATCAACGAGCGTCTGAAGCGCAAGATGGTGCGGGCGTTCCGCGAGACGTTGGAGCAAGCCAAGCGCCTCAAGTGCGACATGCGCCGCGGGGCGTACGTCGTCGCCGTGGGCCGTGTGGCGGAGGCGACCAAGCTGCGCGGGGTGTATCCATAGGCGGGAGCCGGAGCAAAGTCTGGCATAGGACATCGAGGGAGGGCGCGGACCATGCGATCTCAACCCTTCGCGCGACGCGAATTCCTTGGACTCGTGGCAGCCGGAGGTGCCGCGGCTACCGGCGCCACCGTCTGGCCTTCCCTCGCATTAGGGAAAGGCTACATGCTCGAGGTCAATCACCAACCGGCCGATCTTGAAACCCCGCTGGAGCAGCTCAACGACGCGTGGCTGACGCGCAACGAATGGTTCTTCGTGCGCAGTCACATGGGTCCGCCGCGGGCGCCCATCGATGCAGCTGCGTGGCGGCTCGGCGTCTGGGGAACGGTGAACGCGCCACTGCAACTGAGCCTGCGCGATCTCAAGCATGGCTTCGAGCAGGTGAGCGTCAGCTGCGTGCTCCAGTGCGCGGGCAACGGGCGCTCCCTCTACACGCCGAAAGTCCCCGGTGCCCAATGGCGCTATGGCGCGGTCGGCAACGCCAAGTGGACCGGTGTGCGCCTCGCAGACGTTTTGAAGGAGGCGGATCTGGCGACCGACGCCAAGTTTCTCATCATCCGGGGTCACGACGAGCCGGTGCTCAAAGCGACGCCCAAGTTCGTGCGCGGATTTCCAATGGATAAAGCGATGGATCCCTACACGATCCTCGCCTACGAGATGAACGGCAAGCCGCTCCCGGAATTGCACGGCGCGCCGCTGCGCATGATCGTGCCCGGCTGGGCCGGCGATCATTGGATGAAATGGCTGCACACCATCGAGGTGCGCAACGTCGGCACCGAGGACGATGCCGGCTTCTGGACCGCTTCGGCATATCGCTATCCGAACAACCCTGGAGCGCCCGGTGTCGCCGTGCCGCTCGATCAAACGCACCGGCTGTCCGCGATGAACGTCAAATCTATCATCACGAATCCGCTTGACGGCAGGCGACTGACTTCAGGCAGCCTCGCCGTCGAAGGCGTGGCGTTTTCCGGCTTACCGACCATCAGGAGCGTGGAAGTGTCGGTCGACGATGGCGCGTGGATGTCCGCCCAGTTAGGCTCCGAGCAAGCGCCGTACTCGTGGCGACGCTTCTCGTACAAAACCAACCTTACTCAAGGCCCGCACACGATCGCAGCGCGAGCGACGGACGAAACCGGGGCGGTCCAACCCGAAACAGCTGCATGGAATCCGTCCGGCTACATCAACAACGCGATCATGAAAGTCAACATCAATGTGGGGGCAGCATCATGAGTGCGCATATGAGAGCGCCATCGCTGCTCGCTTTGGTGGTCATCGCCGCCGTAGCGTTCGCTTGGAGCGCGGGCGTATCGCCCGCCTACGATATTATGGGCACGGGCGCGCTCCCCGACGCACCGGCGCGCCAACTCGTGATCCAGAACTGCATGATTTGCCACAGCGCTCAGATCATCACGTCGCAGCGGCTCGCTCCCAAGACGTGGCTGGCTGAAGTCAACAAGATGATCAAGTACGGCGCGCCCGTCAAGGACGCTGACAAACAGGCGATCGCGGATTATCTCGCGGCTTCGTTCCCCGTGAGCAAGGCGCCATTTGAGCCCGAAGCCATCCCCGTCCCTTAGCGGCCACCAGAGCGGCATGGCAGAGTTCGAACGCCTGACTGAGCCGATGGTGCGCGACGGCGAACGCCTGCGCACTGCGACATGGGATGAAGCGCTCGAGCGCGCGGCCGCCGGAATCGAGCGCGCAGTCGCCAACCGCGGCCCAAACGCCTTCGGCCTCTTCAGCTGCTCGAAGACGACCAACGAACTGAATTACCTCGCGCAGAAGTTCGCACGCGCCGTCATCGGCTGCAACAACGTCGATAGCTGCAACAGGACCTGACACGCTCCCAGCGTCGCCGGTCTGGCGGCGGTGTTCGGGGCCGGGGGCGGCACGAGTTCCTATCAGGAGATCGAAGAGACGGATCTGATCATCCTGTGGGGTTCGAATGCGCGCGAAACGCACCCCATCTTTTTCCACCACGTCCTCAAGGGGCTGCGCAAAGGGGCGAAGCTCTATGTCGTGGATCCGCGCCGCACCGGCACCGCGCAATGGGCTGACGTGTGGCTCGGTCTCAACGTCGGCACGGATATCGCGCTCTCCAACGCCATGGCGCACACGATCATCGAGCGCGGCTTGGAGAACCGCGAGTTCATCGCGCGGGCGACGTCGGGTTTTGAAGTGTATCGCGCGAGCGTCGCTCCGCACACGCCCGAACGTGCGGAGGCGATCACCGGCGTGCCGGCGGAGGTCATCCGCGAAGTCGCCGCCGCCTATGCGTCGGCCGCGCGTGCGGAGATCTGCTGGACGCTCGGCATCACCGAACACCATACCGCGGTGGACAACGTCTTCGCGCTCATCAACCTCGCACTGCTGACCGGCCACGTCGGACGCTACGGATCGGGTCTGAATCCCCTGCGCGGCCAGAACAACGTACAAGGCGGCGGCGACATGGGCGCGATCCCGGACCGGCTGCCGGGTTTCCAAAGCGTCACCGATGACGCTCTGCGCGCGAAGTTCGAGACAGCGTGGGGCGTGAAGATCCCGGCCACACGCGGCTGGCGCCTCAACGAGATGTTCGACGCCATGGAGCGCGGCGAACTCACGTCGCTGTACGTCATCGGCGAAAACCCGCTCGTTTCGGAGGCCGACCGTCAGCGCTCCGAGCACCTGCTCGAGGGACTCGATCATCTCGTCGTTCAGGACCTCACGCTGACCGAGACGGCGAAGATCGCCGACGTCGTCTTCCCCGCAGCTGCGGGATGGTGCGAATCCGAGGGCACGGTCACGAACAGCGAACGCCGCGTGCAGCGGGTGCGCAAAGCGGTGGAACCGCCCGGCACTGCGCGCGACGATATCGCGATCGTGTGCGACATGGCCAAAAGGCTTGGGCACGACATCGGTCAGCCAACCGCCAAGGATTTGTGGAACGAAGTCCGCGCCTTGAGTCCGATGCACGCCGGCATGAGCTACCGGCGCTTGGAGGAAAGCGGCGGACTGCGCTGGCCATGCTACGATGAGAAACACCCAGGCGAACAGTTCTTGCATGCGCGTCTTTGGGAGAACCCGGTGCGCGGCCCGTCGGCTCCGTTCCATGTCGTGGAGCACGAGCCTCCGGTCGACGAGATCACGGATGAGTATCCGATCATGTTGACCACCGGACGCCGGCTCGACTCGTTCAACACGGGCGCGCAGAGCGGCGCCTACTCGTCGCCGCTGCGCCGGGGCGAATCGATCGATCTTTCGCCGGTCGACGCGACGCGCTTCGGGGTAAGCGAGGGCGAAGACGTGCGCGTCGCCTCGCGGCGCGGTTCCATCGTCGCGCCCGTCCGCATCGCAGATGAACTGCGGCCGGGTCTCGCCTTCATGACGTTCCACTTCGACGTGCCGACGAACGTACTGACGATCGAAGCAAACGATCCCAAATCGGGCACCGCCGAGTTCAAGGCGTCGGCCGTCCGAATCGAAAAGATGTAGCAATTGGATCTCCATTTCACTGACGCCGTCGCCACCGACGAAGAACGCGCTGCGGTCGACGAGTTGCTCGGCCGGCCCGAGCCGCGCGCCGGACATGTCGCGCGCAGCGGTCATGCGGCGCGCGGACGCCGGCACATGCTGCTGCCTGCGCTGCACGCGCTGTCGCGGCGCATCGGTTGGATCAGCCA
>DATNNM010000002.1 GCA_035601835.1 Candidatus Tumulicola sp.
CGGCGGGCGTTTTATAGATCATGGATGACGAGCCCGGACCCAATACGCCGGTCGAGAAATTCGTGGTGCCGATATCCGTGCCCGCAGCGGACTGACCCGCCACAGAGCTATCCGTAGCGGGAAACGAACCGGACCACGTCCCGAGGAAATCGACCTGGTGCGCGTAGATTCCATCCACGTTTGAGAACTGGATGTTTTGGCCCGTCGCGACCTTGATGATGTTGGAGGCGCTGTTGGTATCGGATATTCCGCGGATCACTCCGAACGCGGAATCGTTGCACGTGGGGAACGAAAGATTCAATTGTATGATGAGGGGATTGCCGCTAGCGAGGTGCGAGCAATCGCTCGCAGTGGGCGGGGTCGGCGTCGGCCCGGGGCAAGCCGGCCCGTACAAGCCGCCACAGCCGGCGGCGCTGCTACCGTAGCCGGAGCATCCAACGACGGCGAGCGCCGGCAGAACAAAGACAGCAAAAAGGGCATAGGCAAACAGGCGGAGGTGGCTCAGTGTCTTCACCTTGGATCCCTTCTAGGCTTGGGGTTTGAAATTGATGGCGGGTGCGGCGACAGGGCGCAGCGCCTCACCCGCCCGCTTTATCTTAGGACCGCGGAATGAAACGAGCCTGAAACGGGTGCAGCTACGGGTTGATCGTGATGACGGTTCGCATCTGCGGACTCGCCAGATAGTTGGTCCAGTCGCCGTAGTAGAACGACCCGGTCGTCGCGCCGGTGACGTACCCTAGCGACGAACCAGGGATCAAGCCGGCCTGAGGCGCGATGGACGCCTGAAAACCCGTCACGGTGATCGCCGAACCCGCCGGACTTGAACAGCCCGCGCACATAGGGTTGTTGAAGACGGACGGCCAGTTCATGCCGTTTGCGGGGCCGAGCAGCGACACGGTGCGCTGCAACTTGTCGAAATTGAAGAACACGATGGTCTGGCCTTGCGTCACGGCGACGACGCCCTGCGGGGCGGCGGTCGGCGCGACCGGGCTCGAGGTGGCAACCACGGGCGGGCCGCTCATCAGACCGTAGCCATCGACAGCGCCGTAGGTGACGTTAGAAGCCGGCGAGGCCTGATAGCTGACGGACACGTTGTTCATCGTCGTCGGCGTCGGCGTGGGGGTCGGCGACTGGGTGCCGATGGGCGACGGCGACGGCGATGGCGTCGTGCTGACGCCGGGCAGGGTCGATTTGCTCGTGCAGCCTCCCACGCCGGCCAGCGCGAGCGCGCCGATCAGGAAAAGGGCGAGCAACGCAACGCTGAGCGCCGGTGACCACATCGATTTTATTTTCATTTTCGGTTCCTGCGACAAATCCGTCTCCGTCATCCGGGGCTAAAGCCCCGGCACTACAACTTCGGCTATCCGCCGGCGATCAGGCGCTCCGCTTTTTGCGCCATGCTCTCGTAGGTCATCTCGCCGTCGACCGCTTCCCTGATGACGCCGTTCTTATCGATGAAGAACGAACTCGGCAGACCTGCGAGGTGCAGCGCCGTGCCCAAGCGCTGCCCAGCGTCTACGCCGACCGCGAATGTGATCCCGAATCGGTCGGCGTACGCCTTTGCCGTCCGGGGGTCTTCGCCTTGGTCGATCGCCACCACCAGTAGACGGCCTTCCTGCGCCCTTGCGAGTCGCTCGAGGGCAGGCATCTCCCGGCGGCAGGGTCCGCACCACGTCGCCCACACGTTGAGCAGCACATCTTGTCCGCGCAAACCGCGAAGCGCAACCGATCCGCCCCTGACGAGCGGCACCGACACGTCGGGGGCGCTCATGCCGATGACCTGCGCGGGGCCGCGGTTTTGGTCGATCTCGTTCGGGAAAAATGCGGCGATCAGGACCACCAGCGCGACCGCGACGAGCCCGCCGACGATCCAACGAAGCACTCGCGTAGATTGGTCAAAACGGGACGTTCGCCCTGCCAGCGCGAAGTCAACGAATGTGGCAGAAGCTATCGAACGCGAGAAGGACGCAGCGGTCTTCGATTCCATCGACGACGTTCAAGCGATGCTCGCCCGGCATCGCTACGTGGCCGATCGCAGTCTCGCCGTATCCATCTACTTGAGCGTGACGCTCGGTAAGCCGCTGTTCCTCGAGGGTGAAGCCGGCGTCGGCAAGACGGAAGTCGCCAAGGTCCTCGCCGCAGGGCTAAGCCGGCGTTTGATCAGGCTGCAGTGCTACGAGGGCCTCGACGTCAACCACGCCCTGTATGAATGGAACTACGCCAAACAGATCCTTCACATCCGCTTGGCCGAAACGCTAGGAGGCGAAGGGCAAAGAGACGCGGTCGAACGTGAGATCTTCGGTCCGGAATTTCTCATCAAACGGCCGCTGCTGCAAGCGATCGACGATCGCGGTGAGCCGCCGGCGGTGCTGTTGATCGACGAGATCGATCGCGCGGATGAAGAATTTGAGGCGTTCTTGCTCGAATTGCTGTCGGATTTCCAGGTCACGGTGCCGGAGATCGGCGCATTTGTGGCCGCGCACCCGCCGTTGGTCGTGCTCACCAGCAATCGGACGCGCGAAGTGCACGACGCGCTCAAACGGCGCTGCCTCTACCATTGGATCGACTATCCGAACGTCGAACGCGAAGCGCACATCGTGGAATCGAAGGTGCCCGGCGTCAGCCGGCAGTTGGCGTTGGAGGCCTGCGCGCTCGTCGCGAGCCTGCGCGCCGACTCGTTCTACAAACATCCGGGCATCGCCGAAACCATCGATTGGGCCGCCGCATTGGTGGCGCTCGGCCAAACGGCGCTTGATGAGCGCGTGGTCGCCGAGACGATCGGCTGCGTTCTCAAGTATCAGGAAGACGTGAAGAAAGCGCGCGAGCCCGGTTTGAGCACGCGCGTCGAGCGTGCCCGAAAGGTGGCGGCGCAAGCGTGAAGGAGCACCGCGCGGCGTTCGATGCGGCCGCGATTGAGAAGTTCGCGCGGTTGGGGTGGAACGTCGTGGTGTTCGGCCGCGCGCTGCGCAGGATCGGCCTGCGGGCGCAGCCCGACCGCATGATCCTCTTGGCTGAAGCGTTGAAGGCGGTGGGCTTGAGCTCGCGCGACGACGTCAAAGCCGCCGCGAGGAGCGTGCTCGTGCGTTCGCCCGAAGAGCTGACGAAATTCGACATCGCGTTCGATGCGTTTTGGACCGCCGCAAACGAGCGTCGATCGGAAAGCGCGGTGGAGCAAGACCGGCCGCCCCAAGACGCCAAGGTGCGCGAGTCGCCTGCAGATGAAGGCGCCGGCGCTCCAACCGCGCTTTCACCGGAACGGCCGGACGCGATGCACCGGCAGGATCCGAATGCGCCCGGCGACGCCCACGAAGAACGCGGCGCGGTCGTCGACGGCGATCGTTCGTTCACGTACAGCTTCGCCGAGGGACTGTACCAAAAGGAATTCTCGCAGCTATCAGGCGAGGAGATGGCCGTCGCTCGCGAGCTCACCAAACGCCGCGCGTGGGATTTGGGACTGCGCCGATCGCGCCGGACCCGGCCCGCTCGCGGAGGCGCCGCCTTCGACCATCGGCGCACGCTGCGAGCAAGTCTTCGCCGCGGCGGGGAAGTGCTGTCGCTGCATACTCGCGAGCGGCGCGAGAAGCAGCGCGACCTCGTGCTGCTGTGCGACATCTCCGGTTCGATGGACCGCTATTCGCGCTTGTTGCTGCAGTTCGTCCACACCGTTCGGCATGCCGTCGGCCACGTCGAGGCCTTCGTCTTCGGCACGCGGCTCACGCGCATCACGCGCCAGATCCGGCATCGCGAGATCCAAGCCGCGATCGACGAGGTCTCGCACAGCGTGGCGGATTGGGCCGGCGGCACGCGCATCGGCGAGTGCCTGCGCGAGTTCAACCGGCATTGGGCGAAGAGGGTGCTCAGCCGCGGTGCAATCGTGTTGATCATCAGCGATGGCTGGGACCGCGGCGACATCGACATGCTCGCCTCGGAGATGCGCCGCCTGCAGCGCAGCGCCTACCGGCTCATCTGGCTCAATCCGCTGCTCGGATCGCCGCACTATCGGCCGCAGACGGTGGGCATGCAAGCGGCGCTGCCCTACATCGACAATTTCCTGCCGGCGCACAATCTCAAGAGCCTTCTGCAACTCGCATCGCTGCTGCGTTCGGTGGAGGACCGCCGGCCGGCTCGGGCGCAGGCGCCTTTTCTGTCGGAGCATAGCGCATGAAAGACATCGCCGAGACGCTGCACCGTTGGCAAACCGACGGCGAGCGCATCGCCATGGCCACCGTCATCAATGTGGACGGCTCCGCGCCGCGCGACGAAGGCGCGAAGATGCTGATCGCGGCAAGCGGCAAAATCGCGGGCTCGGTGAGCGGCGGCTGCGTGGAAGGCGCCGTCGCGGATGAGGCGCGCGACGTGCTCGAGAGGGGTGAGCCCAAGATCGTGCGCTACGGCATCAATCGCAACATGATGTGGGATGTGGGGCTTTCATGCGGCGGAGCCATCGACGTTTTTATCGAGCGGCTTGACGAGCCGCTGGAGCTTCCGGCGGACGAAGCGTTCGTGATGATGACCCTCGTGCGCGGCCCCGGCCGCATCGGCGCCAAACGCCGCGTGTACGCAGCGCGCGCCGGCGCGCCGCAGCGCGCCGCCGGCTCTACCGGCGACGCTCAGCTCGACGCGCGCATCGACCAAGCGGCGAGCGCCGCGCTCAAGCGAGGTTCTGCGCGCACCGAGAAACTGGGCGATCACGATGTCTTCGTGGATCCGATCCTGCCGGACGCTCAACTGATCATCGTAGGCGCGGTCCACATCGGCATGGCGTTGTGCGACCTCGGCAGCAGAGCGGGCTTCGCCGTCACGGTCGTCGATCCGCGCGAGAGCCTCAACAATCGCGAGCGCTTTGCGGCGGCGCGCCGGCTCATCGTCGGTTGGCCGGAGGACGAACTGCCCAAGCTCAGCTTCAATGAGAACACCTACGTGGCCGTGCTCACCCATGACGAGAAGTTCGACGATCCGACGCTCGACCACGTGCTACGCCAAAAAGTCCGCTACGTCGGCGCCATCGGGAGCCGCAAGACGCAAGCGCTGCGTCGTGAGCGGCTCATCGGCGCCGGTTTCGCGAGCGCTGACGTCGACGCGTTGCACGCGCCCATCGGTCTCGACATCGGCGCGCAATCACCGGAAGAGATCGCGGTCGCGATTCTCGCAGAGATGATCGCTGCGAAACACGATCGCAGTGGAATGAAATTGAAAGATCGCAACGAGCAGCACATCCACGCGTAGTTTTTTCCAAAACGTAAGAAGAAGGAGAAGTCGCAAATAAGAGGCAACATGACGCTCTAAGCTCAGTGGAAGCTGAGTCACATCCATTTACTCCGCAGAATGGAGGTGAGTTCTAATGGCAAAGAAGAAAAAGAAGGCTGGCAAAAAGAAAAAGAAACACTAACGCCTCGGAGGCCTAACGTGGAAAGAGCGAAGCGTCAATCACCTTCGCTCTTTTCTTTTTACTGCGAGGGCTCGGACACGATCAGCACGCTGTGGCCGCGATGCTCATCGAGGAACGCAAGCCCATCGCTCATCCACATCTCCAACCCGGCCGAGGAGTGCTCGGCCACCTCGCGCACGACGTGCTCGCGGTCCCGAAGCCACCGTAGGTGCGTCACGCCCTGGGCCAGCCAGACCACGTCGCCGCAATCCTCACAGGCGAAGCCGTAGCGGGTCACCGGGGCCCTACCCCGCGGCGGGGACGTCGGCGGGCGCAGACTCGACGTCACGGCGCTCGACCGTATCGGGCGTCACGGGCGCCTGACCGGCCGGTGAACGGAGCACCTTGATGATCAGCAAAGCGAGGTCGTCGGCGATCCGGCCGCCCGCGTAACGGGTGAGGCGCTCCACGATTTCGTCGGCCAAACGCTGCGGGTCTTGATCGCCGGCGGCGATCCAGCGCATTGCCTGTTCCTCGTCAAGGGTCATGCCCGAGGCGTCGCGCGCCTCCGTCAACCCATCGGTCGCAAGCACGAGCGTATCGCCAAGCTCCAATTGCGCGTGTGAGGAAGAGAATGAATCGGTGCGCGCAAGCCCGATCAGCGGGCCGGTCACCGGCACCGCAGCGACGGTGCTGCCGCGGCGCAAGAACACCGGGCCGTGGCCCGCGCTCGCGAAACGTAAAGACAAATCGCGGTCGTCGAGAATTCCCAAGAACACGCTGACGAACGCGGACGGGTCCCCCGACGCATTCATGAAGGTCCGGTTGAAGCGCGATAGCACAGTGCCGGGCTCCGGTTCGCTCTCCACCAGAATGCGGATCGAGTACTTCACCAAGGCGGTGTCCACGGCCGCAGCGAGCCCCTTGCCGCTCACATCGGCGACCAGCAGCATCGAGCGGTGATCATCGATACGGTGCACGTCGAAGAGATCGCCGCCGACGGCCGCCTCTCGGGTAGACGAGACATACGCCGTGCCGACGCGCAGGTGTGGAAGCAGGTCCCATCCGCTCAAGAACGCGCGCTGCAGCGTATCGGTGACGACCCGTTCACGCGCCAGCGCCGCCTGCGTCCGGCTGCGGTAGACGTCCGCCACCACGGCCGCGGTGCCGAACAGCAATATCAGCAGGGCGGTGACGACGGCGGCGCGGGTGAGGAGAGACCGTGATTGCGCGACCGCGTCGCTCGCCTGTGCTTCGAACACGGCTCGCAGTTGCCGGAAGTCGGCCCCCATCTGATCGGTGAGCAGTTTGCCTTGCTGCAGCCGGACAAGCGCGTCCGCAGCGTTCGGCTGGGCGATGAGCGGGTCGGCGACCTGCTCGTGCCACACGCTGTGCTGATGCCGAAGATCGTGCAGCGGCACGAACGCATCTTGCAGGTTCGCCGTTTGGACAAAACCCTCGAGCTCATCGAAAATCGGGTCGAACTGGGCTTTTTTCGACACATACGGCTGAATGAAGACCTTTTGCCCGGTCCCCAGGTAGCCGCGCAGCGCCGTTTCCTCTTCTAATTGAAGCTCGTAGAGCGTGGACACGCGCTGCCGGGCGTTGTCAGCCGCGGTCTGGCGCCTGAATGCATCGCCGACGCTGACATACGTATAGACCGACCCGATCACGGACACGAGGAGCGCAACGGCGAGAACTATCCAGGCGGTCGAGGTTCCGCCGGTGCGAATGGGTCGCGTGAGCGGCATGAATAGTCCCCGCGGTTCGGGCGATGCTCGCTAAAGATTCCTTGGCTGCCGGCGCGTCGACACCAATGACGGAAATAGGCCGTTATAAGAGAGCCAGGCCGGGGCCTTCGAGAGCCCCGCCTCGCTTGCCTGCCCTACGCCGGGGTCTTGAACGCGTCCTCGAGGACGCCGAGCAGCTCGCCGCTCTCGCGCATGGGCGCGAGAATGTCGGTGTCGCCGTAGAATTTGCCGGCGATGAAGACTTTCGGCAACGTGGGCCAATTCGTCATCTCGGAAAGCGCCTCGCGCTTTTCGGGATCGGCCAGCGCGTCGATGACCTCGAACGGGTACCCAAGTTCGTTGAAGAATTCGATCGTCTCGTGCGTGAAACCGCAGCGCGGCGCGCTCTTGGTGCCCTTGCCGTAGACGAGGATCGTATGATCCCCGATATCTTTTTCAATCGACTGTTTGATGTCATCAGTCATGGCTTTCGTCTCCCTCACGTGACTTGTGTTTTCAATTCGACGGCGTGCAGACGGCCGTCTTTGAGCGCCTCGCCAAGCGCCTGATACACCACCCGGTGCTGGTCGATCCGCGTCATGCCTTCAAAACCTTTCGATGCGACCGAGACGTTGTAGTGGTCGAGCGTCCCGGTGCGGTCGGTGAGTTCCACCCGCGCGTCCGGCAGCGCGCGGCGGATCAATGCGACGATCTGTGGGGGCGTGATCATTTGCTCTCCATTTCGACGCGCTGCCTGCCGATACATTGCATGGATGGATTACGGCAACATCTACGCGGTCGTCGACCAGCTCAAGGACATCGTCCACACACACCTTCCCCTCGCCATCGGGCTCATGCTGCTCGGCGGCGTGCTGAGCGCGTTGAGCCCGTCGAGCGTGCCGCGCATGGTGGCGATCGTGAATTATGCCGGCCGCGAAGCGCGCTCGCTGCCTCACGCAGCAGGGCTTTCGGCGGCCTTTATGCTTGGCATCTGCGTGGTGTATTGCGGCGTCGGCGCGCTGGCAGGGTCGTTCGGCGCACTGCTAACGCTCTCAGGCTTCCTCTATTACTTCACGGCCGCACTGTGTCTGCTCATGGGCCTTTCGATGATCCGCCTGGTCGAAATCAAATGGGAGCTGCCGGCCATCCAAACCGTCGGGCGCGGTTTTCTCGGAGCGTTCATGCTGGGGTTTGGCTTCGCGTTTCTGATCGCGCCGGATGCGACCCCGTTCATGCTTGGCGCGCTTGCCGTCACCACGTTCCAGGGCGAAGCGTTCCTCGGCGCGCTTTTGATGTTCTTCTTCGCCATCGGCCACGGCATACCGGTTTTCGCCGCAGGTGTGCTCGCGCCGTGGTACATGCATCACCCGGCCGTGCGCAAGTGGCACGTGGTCGCGGAGATGGCCGCGGGTTACGTGCTCGTTTTTCTCGCGTTGTTCTTCGTGGTGATCGCCTGACATGGCGGCGGCGCCTCCGAACGATGTCCGCCCCTATATCGTCCGTACCTACGATCGCTGGATCATCCTCGTGCTCGTGCTGGTCGCCGGCTGGCTTTTGTTCCGCCCGGTCTTCGCGTACACGGTGTTTTATCGCGGTTTGAGCTTCGAGCGCATGCTGCAGCTCGGCGCCGCCGAGCACTACTACCGAAAATCGATCGGCGTGGACCCGCACATTCCCGAATCGTGGCTGGCGCTCGGACAATTGTACATGATGCGCATGCACTCGAGCCCAGATGCGTATGCGGGCGCGCTGGATACGCTTAGCCGAGGCGCCGATGCCAATCCGCGCAGCGGCGTGTTGCCATTCTTCCTGTGCCGCACGTACTACGAGGCAGGCCACGATTACGCCAAAGCGCTCGCCGCATGCAAGCGCAGCGTCGCGAACGATCCGTCGCTTCATTTCGCGTGGGACTACGCCGGCTGGGCGAGTCTGCAGCTGGGCGATCGCTCCAACGCCGTGAACTACTGGCGCGAGAGCCTCAAGCACGCGCACAATCCCTCAGTCGAGGCGGCACTCAAGAAGTACTCACCCAACGCGCGCTAGGGCGCAACGGGGGTATCGGCGCCCCTGGGCGAAGCCTACGTCCAAAATGGCCAAGATGCGCGGGAAACGTCAGTTGTCCGCTCGTCCCTCCCTTGCGCGTCACGTCGTCGGGCGCGCTCGCAAGTCTTCCAGCGGCGCGATTCCGGAGGAAGCCCTCCTCGTCGCCGCCCTGGAGGCGACCGCCGATGGCATCCTCATCGTCGATAGCGAAGGCAAGATCGTTCGTTTCAACGATCGCTTCGCGCGCATGTGGCGCATTCCCGAGGACGTGCTGAAGACCCGCAGCGACGACCAGGCGCTCGATTTCGTCTTGCGTCAGCTATCCGATCCGGGCGCCTTTATCGCGAAGGTGCGCGAGCTCTACGCTCAACCCGGCGCCGACAGCTTCGACACGCTGCATTTCAAAGACGGTCGCGTGTTCGAGCGGTTCTCGATCCCGCAGCGCGTGGACGGCTTGCCCGTCGGCCGCGTATGGAGTTTCCGCGACGTGAGCGATCGCGATCGCGCGCTGATCTCGCTGTCGGCCGAGATGGCGCTCGCGCAGCGCCGGATCGAAAGGCTCAACGGACTCTGGCGCGTCATCACCCGAGCCGGCCACGACGGGCAACATCTCACGCGCGAAGTGCTGGTCGAAGGTGCGCGCGCTCTCGGACTGACCTCGGGGCTCCTCGCGCATCGCGAAGGCGACAAGCTCGTCCTCGACGTCGCCACGCTGCCGCGCACTGCAGCGTGGATGAGCGAGGGCCGCGTGTTGGATGAGACGCTCTCCGGGCGCGTGCTCACGGCAGGCCACACATTGCACTCCGCCGATCTTGAATCTGACCCGAAATTCAGGGATTTGGCCATCACACGCGATCTAGGCTTGCGTGCCGCCATCGGCACGCCGGTCCAGGTCGGCGATCGTGAATACGTCGTCACGTACGCTGATCCCGATGCCCGCGTGCAGCCATTCGACGCCGAAGACATCGCCTACATCGAACTGCTCGCGGCGTATTTCGGCCGCATGCTGCGACTCAGCGAGCAAGAAGCGCAGATCGCCTACCTCGCATACCATGACGGGCTCACGGATCTGCCGAATCGGACGCGTTTTCTTGAGCGCCTTACCGAACTGATCCCCCAAGCGCAACGCGCCGGACGACACTTCGGACTCGTGTACATCGACTTGGATCGATTCAAGCAGGTCAATGACACGCTTGGTCACGCGGCGGGCGACACCGTCCTAAAGCAGGCCGCGGAACGGCTTCAGCGGATCGTCCGCGGGGGTGAAGTGCTTGCTCGGCTCGGCGGCGATGAGTTCGCGGTGCTCGTGCCCGAGATCGATGAGCCGGACGACCTGGAGGGGCTC
>DATNNM010000003.1 GCA_035601835.1 Candidatus Tumulicola sp.
TATAAACCGCCCGCCGCTCCCGGCATGTTCGTGTTCGGCGACCGGAACTTTTACGGCAGCTCGAACATGCGCACGGTTGTTATCGCGATGTAGTGGAGATCAGCGCGATCGTCGTACCCAAAGCATCGGCGGAGAGCGTGACTTGTTTGCGCGCTCCGCCGGCTTTCGTCTCGAAATTGGCTACGCCACCTTCACCTGACGGGATGAACGCCTTGAGGCTCCCCTTCGGCAAGCGTGACGCATAGAATTCTTTCACCTGCTGGAGCGAAGCCGGCGTGTGGTAGTACGCGGCGGTCACCTCGTACAAACCGATCTTCTTCGATACGCCGCCGCCTTGGGCGGGCTCGGCGCCGGGATAGACCGGCAGCGCGATGACCTTCGAGATGCCCGGGCTCACGGAATCGGCGGAGGGCGCAAGCGTGCCGGTCAGATAGATCGTCACGCTGTCGTTGCGCCCCTCCAGATGGACGGTGCGCTTGCGATCGTCGAAGAGCGCGAAGGTGGCTTGTCGTCGCGCGGCGCTCTCAACGGCCTGCGTCTGGCGCGGCAGGTGCTGTTCGTACCATGAATACACGTCGTCGAAAGGCGCGCTCGCGCTGAACACCTCGACGACGTGCGTGCCGGATGCGTCGGTGGGAGCCGGCGGTGGGCTTTGCGCGATCGCCCGCGGATACACCGGCAGGTGCAGCGTGGAACGTTCCGCATTGTCGCCGCCCGCACAGGCGAACAGCGCTAATACAAGAGGCCAGACTAGAGTCCGGCATGCCACAGGCCAAAGCCTAGATGGCAGCGGGTACGCCTCGCTTGAGGGCCGGCAGCACCTTGAGGAAATTCGTGGCGAGGTGCTCGTAGTCGGCGGACTGATACTCTTCGACGCGGCCCTCGTCGCACAACTGGGTGAGGGCGGGATCGATCGGCAGCTGGGCGAGCAACGGCGCACCGCTCTCCACCACCAGCTGAACGCCCTTGCTTTTTCCGAACAGCTCGAAGCGCTTGCCGGTTTCGAGGTCATCGAAATACGCCATGTTCTCAACCAGCCCGATGATCGGGGTCTCCAATTGCTGCACGAGCTTGATCGCCTTGCTCACGATCATCGTCGCCAGCCCTTGGGGCGTGCTCACCAAAACGGTGCCCGAGACCGGAAGCGCTTGCAGCACGGTCAACGGCGCGTCGGACGTGCCGGGCGGCAGATCGATGAGCAAGTAGTCGATCGTACCCCATTCGAGATCGGTATAGAACTGCTTGATCGCGGCAGAGACCATGGGCCCGCGCCAAATCACCGCTTGGTTCTCGTTCTCGAGTATCAGGTTCATGGACATGATGGCGATGCCGGTGCGCGAGACCGGCGGGTGGGGCTTGGAGTCGGCACCCTGATATGGCCGCGCGGTGACTCCGAACAGTTTCGCTTGGCTTGGTCCGGTGATGTCCGCGTCCAAGATGCCGACCGAGTAGCCGCGTCGCTGCAGCGCGATCGCGAGCAGCGCGGTGACGAGCGATTTTCCGACGCCGCCCTTGCCCGACATCACGGCCACGACGTGCTCGATGCCGGGTTTTCGCTGCCGTTCCATCGGCGGCGTCTTGCCGGCCGCGCCCGACTTGCGGCGCGGCGGCGGCACGGTGCCGTCCTTGACGAACTGCTCGAGATCGGCCATGAGGGCCGCGAGATCCAGACTATGCACGGCGGCACCACCGCGGATGCTCTCCCGGGTGGAGACGTGGCAGCCGGCGCACGGCAACCCGTGCGCGCCGAAGACGGCCTCCGAGCCCTTGTACGTGTCGACGACCTCGCGGATCAAGGTATCGGGAGAGAGAGACAGCGGCATAGGCGTAAAGTCTTCGGCGCGGTGCGAATGCGACCTTGTTATGCCGTGAGCAAGGACGTCACGTCCTCAAGCGCGCCTTCGCACGGATGGCCTTCCCCATAATAGTACCTCGTCGCCGCAGGCGACGAGCCGAGCAGCACGATGGCGCTGGAACGCGTGCCGTAGTGCGACGCCGGCAGGTGAACGCACAACCCTCCGTCGCGGCCGCCCGGACCATCCTCGTGATATTGAAGCAGCTCGTAGAGCGCGGGCGCGAGCGCACCGATGCCGATCGTCGCCAGCGGAAATGCGCGCGCCAATTCCAGCGCGCGGCGCGCCTTTTCGTCGCGTTGCGAGTCGAGATCCCAATTCGTGACGGCGTGCACGCCGTCGCTCAGCGGAGCGATCTCGAGTCCCCGCTCGCCACCGTGCGCGGCGAAGCCGCTGCGGCTATCGAGGGCGAGCAGAACGAAGGGATTGTATTCGTGCGCATCGATCTCGCGCAGCCGCGCCAGCGCGTCAGTCACGCCGGCTCGGGCGGCCAAGTCCGTCACGAGTCGTCCGCGGGAGCGCTTTGATGGATCGTGCTTGCCGGCGCCTCGGCGGTTGGTCAAGGCGACCACATAGCCGAGTGAGGAGATCGCAAGCCACGTGCCGCCGGCTTGCTGGTCGAGTCCGCCGACGACGCGCGGATCGCGAGAGAGCAGCTGCGGGCGGGTGGACGGGCGCCGTTCGTCTTCATCGCGGTTGGTGGCCACCACGACCGGATACTCCGGATGAACGTTTTTCCAGACGAGCAGCGTGCACATAGCGCACGCGTTCGCTGCGCTAAAAGGAGCGCCTTGCGCGCTCTCGAACCCGACCTGACTTTCGTTTTCCCGCGTCACCGACAGGAGCACGTATCACGATGCATGGACCATCGCTGACCTCTCGTTTCGCTTCACTTGCCGCAGCCGCGGCAGTAGTTGCGTCGATCGCAGGTTGCTCCGGCGGAGGCGGCGCGGGCGCCGGCGGGAACGTCATCAAGCTCGGCGTCGATCTGCCGCTCTCCGGTGCGGACGCCTCGATCGGCGTGCCTACCCAATACGGCGCCCAGCTTGCGGTCAAGCAAGCCAATGCCAGAAACGCGATCCCGGGATTCACCATTGAGGCAGACGTGCTCGATGACGCCGTGAACGGCGTGCACGATCCTGCGCAGGGCGCGAAGAACATCCAGTCGTTTGCGGCCGATCCGGCGGTCGTCGGTGTCGTGGGACCGTTCAACAGCAACGTGGCGCGGGCGGAGATCCCGCTCTCGAACAGCCTTGGTCTGCCGCTGGTGAGCCCTTCGAACACGAATCCGACGCTCACCAAGGGGCCTGATGCGCTGGGCATGCGCAAAGATCACCCTGATACCATCACCTACTTCCGAGTTTGCACGACTGACGACATCCAAGGTCCGGCGGGAGCGACCTACGAGTACAACGTGCTCAAGGCGCGCAAAGCCTACATCATCGACGACAACGAGACGTATGGCAAGGGCGTCGCCGACCAGTGGGAAGCGCAGTTCCGCAAGCTCGGCGGCGAGGTGCTCGGTCACGATCACATCACGAAGGGTCAGCATGACTTCCACGCGCTGCTGACGCGAGTGGCCGGCACCCATCCTGACATGGTCTTCTTCGGCGGCAATTCATCCACCGGCGGCGGCGAGATCCGCAAGCAGATGCCCGACTCAGGTATGGGCACTTTGTTGTATGCCGGCGCCGACGGCATCAGCGATGATCAATTCCTCAAAGATGCCGGCGTCACGGCGGACAACGTCTACGTCACGGTGGCTTCGGTGAATGCGGCGAAGCTGCCGGCGGCGGCGCAATTCCTCAAGGACTACCAAGCCGAATACAAGCAAGCGGTCGGACCATACTCGGCCAACGCGTACGCGGCGGCCTCTGCGATCATCCACGCCGCAGCCGAGGCGGTCAAGGCCAACGGCGGCACCGCGCCGACACGCGAGCAGGTACGCGCGCAGCTCGCCAAGACGAAGAACTTCCCGAGCGTCATCGGACCGTTCTCGTTCGACGCCAACGGCGACACGACCAATCGCATCATCTCGTTCTACGAAGCGGTCAAAGACAAGTGGGTGTTCGTCACGCAGCAGAACTTCGCGGTCGTGAAGTAGCGGCGCGGCGGACCGTTCGAGGCCCGCGTGGCGATCTTTCTCCAACAACTCATCAACGGAATAGCCCAAGGCGGGATGTACGCGCTCATCGCCTTGGGCTATACGATGGTCTACGGCATCGTCGAGCTGATCAATTTCGCGCACGGCGACGTGTTCACGCTCGGCACGTTCATCTCCATCGCACTCTTGGCGCTCATCGGCGTGGGCTCGCAGGCCGGCATCATCAGCGGCTGGCAGGGCGCCGGCATCGCGCTGCTCGTCATCGTCTTGGCGGCGCTGCTGTGCGGCATCATCGGCGTGCTCATCGAGCGCTTGGCATATCGCCGTTTGCGCAACGCCCCGCGGCTGGCGCCGCTCATCACGGCCATCGGCGTCTCGTTCATCCTTGAAAACGTGATGCAGATCTGGATGGGACCGGCGGAGGTGTCGTTTCCGCAGTTCCTACCGAACACCGCATGGACGTTCGGCCAGGTGCGCATCGACGCACGCGAGCTGCTGGTCGTCGGCGTGAGCGTCGTCATGATGATCCTGCTGCAGCTCTTCATCTATAACACCAAGCTCGGCAAAGCGATGCGCGCCACCGCGCAGGATCGCGACGCCGCGCAGCTCATGGGCATCAACGTCAACTCGACCATCGCCTGGACGTTTTTCATCGGGTCGGCGCTGGCGGGCGTGGCCGGCTTCATCGCGGGGATGTACTTCGGCACCACGGTCTTCACAAACGGTTACCAGGCGGGGTTGAAGGCGTTCACCGCAGCGGTGCTCGGGGGCATCGGCAACATCGGCGGGGCGATGCTGGGCGGTTTCCTCATCGGCATCGTGGAGGCCATGACCGCGCAATACATCTCAGACCAATGGACCAACGTCGCGGTGTTCTCCATCTTGGTCTTGATCTTGGTCTTCAGACCAAGCGGCTTGCTCGGCGAGAACTTGCCGGAGAAGGTGTGACAAGCTGGTGAAGCGCGTCGAGCTGCCGCTCGGGTTCGGCACAGCCTCGCCGATGCAGCTCGCTGCGGCGCTGGCGGGGCTGATCTTGCTCGCGCTTTTCCCGCTGCTGGATCGCAACGCATCGCACGTGTCAGCCGTTGCGGATGCCGGCTACTTCGTGCTCCTGGTGTTCGGACTCAACATCGTGGTCGGCTTCGCGGGCTTGCTGGACCTCGGCTATGCGGCCTTCTTCGCCATCGGCGCCTACACGTACGCGATGGCGGCGTCGACGCAATTCAACCTGCATCTGAATTTCTGGCCGATGATCGTCGTGAGCGCCTGCGTCGCGGCGCTGTTCGGGGTGATCCTCGGCTTCCCGACGCTGCGGCTGCGCGGCGACTACCTCGCCATCGTGACGTTAGGCTTCGGCGAGATCGTGCCGCAAGTGTTCTTGAATCTCGACAAGTACACCAACGGGCCTAACGGCATCTCGAACGTCGATCAGCCCACGATCGGCGCGTTTCATTTCGGTTTCAACCCGACGCCGTACTACTATGTCTACTTCGTCGCGATCCTGGTGTGCGTCGTGCTGCTCAACAACCTGCGGCGCTCTCGCATCGGGCGAGCCTGGATGGCTATCCGTGAGGACGAATTGGCCGCGCGCCACATGGGCATCAACACGACGACGACCAAACTGCTCGCCTTCGCGATGGGCGCGTCGTTCGCGGGGCTGGCCGGCGTGATCTATGCGGCGAAACTGACGTTGATCAGCCCGGACGAATTCAACTTCTCGGTCTCGGTCACCATTCTGGCGGCGATCGTGCTGGGCGGCATGGGCAGCTTGCTCGGCGTTTTTGTGGGCGGCGTGCTGCTCGCACTGCTCAATTTCTTGATCCTGCCGCAGGCGACGAATTGGACGCACGCGCTCGGCGCGCATCTGCATCTGCCGGCGCTGATGAGCCTCGATTTCACGAACTACCGCTACATGATCTACGGCGCGATCTTGGTGCTGGTCATGTTGTTCAGGCCGGAAGGGCTGATCCCGACGGCCTCGCATCGCGCCGAACTGCGTGTCAAGAGATGACGCCCCTCTTGCAGCTCGACAACGTGACGAAGCGGTTTGGCGGTTTGATCGCCGTACACGATCTCAGCCTGCAGGTCGAGCAGGGCGCCATCGTCAGCTTGATCGGGCCGAACGGCGCGGGCAAATCGACCGTGTTCAATCTCATCACCGGGATCTACGCGCCGACTTCCGGGTCGATCGAATTCAATGGCCGGCAGCTCAATGGTCTGCGGCCCGATTTGGTCGCCGCGGCCGGCGCCATGCGCACGTTTCAAAACATCCGCCTCTTCGCATTCATGAGCGTGCTCGAGAACGTGATGGTCGGGCGGCACGTCCGGATGCATGCGACCGCATTCGACGGAGCGCTGAGAACGCCGCGAGCGGTGCGCGAGGAGCAGGCGGTCACCGATCGCGCGATGGAGCTCTTGGAATATGTCGGACTGACTCAGTACGCGTCTGAATGGGCGCGAAACTTGCCGCACGGCATGCAGCGACGCCTGGAGATCGCGCGCGCGTTGGCCGCCGATCCTACACTGCTGCTGTTGGATGAACCCGCAGCGGGGACGAATCCGGCTGAAAAGCAGCAGTTGATGAGCCTGGTGGAGTCGATCCGCGCGCGTGGTGTCACCGTGCTGCTGATCGAGCACGACATGAAACTGGTCATGGGCATCTCCGACTATATCCACGTGCTCGATCATGGGGATAAGATCAGCGAAGGGCGGCCCGAGCAGGTGCGCCACGACCCGCGCGTCATCGAAGCGTACTTGGGGAAGGGCGCATGAGCGCGCAGGTACTGGCGCTGTCGGGCGTCGAGGCGTTTTACGGGCGTATCCCGGCACTGCGCGGCATCAGCTTGACGGTCGGTGAGGGTGAAGTGGTCGCGCTCATCGGCGGCAACGGGGCCGGCAAGACGACGACTCTGCGCACGATCTCCGGCCTGGTGCGAGCGGCGAAGGGGAGCATCCATCTTCGCGACCGCGTCATCACGCACGTCTTGCCGGATCGCATCGTGCGCATGGGAGTCGTGCAGGTACCCGAAGGGCGGCGCATCTTCCCGCGCATGACGGTGCTGGAGAACTTGGAGCTCGGCGCGTTCGTCCGCACCGACAAGGCCGGCGTGCGCAAGGATCTGGACGACGTGTTCGCGCTGTTCCCTCGGCTGGCGGAGCGGCGCGCGCAGAAAGCGGGCACGCTGTCTGGCGGTGAACAGCAAATGCTGGCCATCGGGCGGGCGATGATGGCGAAGCCGAAGCTGCTCCTCTTGGACGAGCCGTCGCTCGGCCTTTCGCCGATCCTCGTCGACACGATCTTCTCGGTGATCGTCGACATCAACAAGGGCGGCGTGCCGATCCTGTTGATCGAGCAGAATGCTCGCAAAGCGCTGCAGGTCGCCTCGCGCGGTTACGTGATGGAAACGGGTACTATCGTCAAGGAAGGCACGGCGTCCGCCCTGCTCGCCGATGACGACGTGCGCAAGGCGTACTTGGGCGAGGATTAAATCTCCGGGGCTAAAGCCCCGGCACTACAACAGTCAGGAATATGGGCTATACTGCAATGTCTATGCTTTTCAGACAGGTTCTCGTAGCGGTCTTGCTGGCCGTGTCCGTGGCAGGCTGTGCCCCCGCTGCTCGAGCGCCTGCGACGCCCGCGCCGGCCGAGAGCCTCGTGGTCGGGGACATTCCGGACACGCAGGCCTTCGTCACGTATAGCTCGCCGAGCGGCTATCAAGTCGACGTCCCCGAGGGTTGGAGCCGCTCTGCGCGTGGCAGCGCGGTCGCTTTCAGCGACAAGTACAACGGCGAGAGGATCGAAGTGCGCGCCGATGCCGCCGCCTCCTCTCCTGCGAGCCAGGCGCGCGCGCTTGACTGGATCCGCAGCATCGCGCAGGCGGTGCGAAATCTGCACGCCCTGCCGCAGACGCTTTCCGGACACCAGGTAGTGCGCGTCGACTTCACGTCCGATTCGAAGCTGAACACCGTCACCGGGCGGAGCATCCGGCTTGACGACCGCGCCTACTTCTTCGTCCGTGGCGACAAACAAGCGATGCTCTTGTTGTGGGCGCCCGTAGGCTCGGATAACGTGGACCAGTGGAAGCGGATCGCCACGAGTTTCGGCTGGCGATAGATGGCGCTGCTGCCTTCGCTCGGAACACTACATTTTGGTTGAACTTGGGGTCGGCGCAGGCGGCGGCAGCGATGGGTTTGGCGAGGGCGACGGCGGCATGAACTTCATCACGTAATCAGCGTTATCGCCGCCGTACGCGACCCACACGTTGTGCGTCTTGGGATCCACGGCGAGGGTGTGCGCGCCGCGCGGAATGGTCACGTCGCCGAGACGGCCGAAACCCACGCTCGTAGTGCCGATGACCGCCAACAGACCAAGGCCGCTGGCGCAATAGAGGCGCTGCAAGCCTGCATCCCAAGCGATTTGATCGACGCGCGGCGGGATGTCGATCGCCTGCAAGACGCTGCCGGTGTTCATGTCGATGACGGCCAGCTTCCCGTTGCTGCCCGCGCTGAACAAGCGGTGCCCGGCTCCGTCGATGGCCAAGCCGCGCGGATCGCTAGCCGGAGCGATCGGCCACATGCCGGAGACCGCGTTGGTCTGAGGATCGATCACCACGACCGAGTTGACCGACGTGACGTTTTGGTACACGCGGTCGGTGACCGGATCGTACTCCAGATACTCCGGCCCTTTTGGGATCTCGATGGCGCCGCGGAGTTTATTGGTGCGTGAATCGATCACCCACACCTCGCCGCTGTCGCTGTGGTCCGCGTACAGCATGTCGTTCTTGGGATCGAAAGTCACTGCGCCGGCGGCGCCGGGCACGCTGATGCGGTCGTTCTCGACGAGATATCTGCGGTGCACCACATCGACGATGCCGTCTTCTGTGCCGACGAAGATCTTGCCGTGCTTGACGTCGAGCGCGACGCCGTGGCCCGCTCCGGTTCGCACGCGTCGCTCGATCTCGCCGGTATCCATGTTCACGACGAGGAGATCGTTGCTGCTGGTGTGAGCGGCGAGCAACCGCCGATACTGGCCGTCCACCGTCATGTAGTCGAAACGGCCGGCCTCGCGGGGAACCGCGATGGCCGGCTGAGCAGAGAGCAATTGGACGTCGGCGACGGCGCGCGGCGCGCCAAGGCCTGCGACGAGCGACGCGACTGTGAGTGCACCCAGCGCGACCAGATGCGAAAGGCGCTGCATGGTGTGGAGACTCCATTCTCCGAGCTCGCTGTCGCTCGCTCGGAACACTACACCCGGTTCTTGTGCGCCCTAGCGTATTTTTGCAGCGACCCCGACGCCGTCGCCCAAGGGCAGGATCGTCGCATTGAAACTCTGATGGCCGAGCAGCAGCTCGTTGAAGCGGCGGATGGCCCGCGTGGCCTCTGCGTCATCGCCGCCCGGTGCTTGCGACGCGCGATGCGACCACAGCAAGTTGTCGACGATGACCAGACCCGAATGCTTCACCAGCGGCACGACTTGTTCCAGGTAATCCGCATACTCTTCCTTGAGAGCGTCGATGAGAATGATGTCGTATAACCTCTTCGGCAGGCGCCCGAGCACGGCCAACGCGGGCTGATTGATGATCTCGATGCGCTCGGCCACGCCTGCTCGCTCGAAAAACGAGCGCGCGACGTCGGTGCGGCGCACATCCGGGTCGATCGTCCAAATGCGCCCGGCCTCCGGCTGCGCGCGCGCCATCCATAGCGTCGAGCAGCCATAAGCGGTGCCGATCTCCAGGATGTTCGAGGCCAGCATGCAGCTGGTCATCACCGACAGGAAGCGTCCGACTTCGCGGTGGATGATCGGCACCTCGTCCCGTTTGCCGAGCGCCTCCAATTCGAGCATGAGCGCATCCGGCTCGCCGTGCAGGCGGCTCAGATACGCGAGGTCGCGGTCGTTCGGATTCTCGCTCATGCCGCTCGCCGTCGCGAGCCGAGCCGCACGACTCGCCCCGATCGCGATGAGGCGCGCGCCGCGTCGAGAACCTCTTGCACGCGAACGCCGTCCTCAAACGTCGGCACTGAAGATGGCCGGCCTTCAAGGCTCTCGAGCATCTCGCTGACGAGGACGTAGAACGGACCCATCAGCCGGTGCTTGTCTGCGAACTCACGCGGATAGCGCGAAGGAGCCGTCACACGCACAGGATCGCGCCCGGCGCGCAAGCCGAATAGCTCCTCGTCGTTGCGGATCGTCAGCGCACCTTTGGAACCGAAGATGCTGATCGAGGAGAACGACGCGCCGGCGGTCGCGCTCACGTCGATCGACGCCAGCGCACCGCCGGACAAAACCAGGCGGAGCGAAAAATTATCATCGGCGTCAACGCTGCCGCGCGGACCCTCGACCCGTTCGCGCTGTCGCACTTTGGTCTGCAGCGTGGCGCTCACTTCGCTGATCTCGCCTCCGAGCCAGCGGCAATAGTCGATGAGGTGCGAGCCGAGCGCACCCAGCACGCCGCCGCCGCTCTTGCTGCGCGACTGCCAGCCGAAGCGCAATATGCTGCTCGCCGCCATCCATGGGGATGCCTCGACGATCGCGATGCGTTGCAGTTGCCCTAGCCAGCCGTCATCCACGAGGTCTTTGGCGCGCCGCCGCACCGGGAGATAGCGGAATTCGTGGTCGAGGAATCCGGAACGCTTCGCGCGGCGGGCGGCCGCGAGCATGTGGCGCGCGTCTCGGACGGAAAGAGCGAAGGGCTTTTCGCACAACACATGCTTGCGCGCGCGCAACGCGGCGATAGTGATCGGCTCGTGCAGGTCCGGCGGCGTGACGATGCTGACGAGGTCGACATCCGGCCGAGCGACGGCCTCACGGTAGTCGTCCGTGAAATGCTCGATGCGATATTCGGCGGCCGCGGCCTTGGCGCGGGCGAGCGTCCCCGAGCATAGCGCGACGACGCGGGTCTCCGGGTGGGCCGCGAACACCGGCAATTGCACGCGACTGCCGAAGCCCATTCCGATGATCGCCACGCGCAGTGGGTTGGGGGTCACTACGATTCTCCGCTGGTTCTTCCGAGCTTCGCTCGGAACGCTACGTTAGGTCGTCCTACAAGAGCGAGAGCTGATCGGGATGGTCTGACGCCGCCATTCTCGCTTCCGGCGGCACGAGGTTGCCGAAACGCGCGACGAAATCGACCACCCGTTTTTGCAGATACTCGCGATCTTCGTCTGCGGCATACTCCTCGGACAGCGCTAGCTCCCCTCCCGTCCGCTGATACACGCGGACTTTGTCGCCGACGGCGAGCCCCCTTTCGGCGAGCGCGTGCGCCAGGCGGCGGTTGCCCGGCGAGCTGAACGTCTTCGGCGTGATCGATTCGCGGCGGCTGAATTCGTCCAGGCTGAGCCGGCCTTGCCGCACCTTGTCGACGACCTGCTTGACGATCTCCGCGACGCGCTCGGGATGCCCGTCCATCAACGCGACGGTGATATCCGTCACGAGCGCGCGCCCAAAGGCTTCATCGCGCGCGGAACGCATCGCCGAGCCGCGCAGCACCACGCTGCCGTTGAGCCTGCGCAGCGCATAGTTCTTCGCCATGAGCGAAAGCATGGCGTCGTAGCGCTCCTCGCAGACCAGCCGCGCTTCATCGCCGAGCCCCAAGTCGACGCTCCCGACGATCGCTTGCGCATCCGCTCCGGCTGGAACCGTGAAAAAAGCGCCATCGGTGTCGGCTTCGATCACGAGACAACCCCGATCGCGCAACCCCTCGACGATCTTCTCCATCACCTCGCGGCCCGCCTCAGTGACGCGCGCCGCCGCGGCGGGGTCGTTGAAATGCAGCCCGTTCGTCCCCAAGAAGCCGAAGAACGAGTTGACGAGGATCTTGAAGGCCTGCTGCAACCCGTCGGCCGCGAGGTACGCGTCGCCGGTCTGGTCCCCTGCCGCCGCGGCGCGGCGCTTGGCTTGCATCCGGAAATCCCGCAGGCCGCGCAGCATCGGGAGAAAGACATCAAGATCGTCGTCCTGCGGCGCGATGTGGCGCGCCAGCATGAGCGACGGATACAAGCTCTCGACGTCGCACTTGACGACGTCGCGGAAGACGCCGGTCTCGAAAGCCGCTGTGAGCGCGCCTTCGATGGGCATGGACGCCCGCGGTCGCGGGATGGAATGATGCGCGCGCAGATACGCGCGCACCATCAACCGCTCGATGCGACCTCCGATGCCCACGAACGCGAGCCCTTGCAACGACTCGGGCACCATTTGCGCCTGATAGAACTCGGACGGGGTGACCATCGCCGAGAGCCGGGCCGTGTCGCGCGCATCGTCGAGGCAGTAAGCCTTGAGCTTGGCTCGTTCGGCCGGATCGGCCCACAGCGCCCGCATGTTGGCGGCGTTGACGAGCGTCCGCGCATCGTCCCCGATGCCGAGCGTGCGGACCACATGCTTCAACTTGTAGTTGGGCAGACGGCGCGCGACGTCCCAACGCATGACGCCGTAGAAGGTGTCGATGATCTGACGCCCCTCGATGCGATAGTACCTCGCGACCATGCCGTTGGGGACGCTGCGGCGCAGGCTCTCGTCCACATACAAGGGCGTGCGTCCGTCTCGCCCGAGGATCAGCGGCACATCGAGGCGCCGCGCGCGCTGCGCCAAGTACCAGAGATCGAAATTGAAGACGTTGTGGCCCTCCACAAGGTCCGGGTCCAACGCGCGCACGATGCGCGCGAACTCTGCGATGAGCGCGCCTTCGTTTTCGAATTCGTCGAGCGCGAGGACCCGCTCGAAGCCGCTGGTGTCGGTCACCGCGATGAGACAGATAGCGCCGTCTTCGCGGTCGGGGTACACGTCGAGCGTCTCGATGTCGAATTGTAGCCGGCGAAGCTGCGAGAATTCCAGCCCTCGATAAAAGGTATCGCCGCTGTGCGTCAAGTGCGCGGTCACCGGATCTTGGTACACTAGGCGCTGATCGCTGGCGAGCGAGTGCGCGAATTCGACAGCCCGTCCGCTGGAATTGACGAGCAGATGGCGCAGCGGGTGGGGCCCGGCGAGCTCGATGCTGTCGTCCATCTGCTTGCGCGCGAGCACCCAAGACTGCAGCGGCGCAACGCTGCGCTCAACGCGTGGCCCGTCGCGCTGGTAGATGACGACGTTGCCTGCAAGATCCGGCTCGACCGCGACGATGCCGGCGCGCGCGCCATGACCGAAGATCAGGGGATCGGTGGAGTTCATCCTTTGGTGAGAGCCATTCTAATGAAACGCGATGCCCTCTGGGAAATTGAAGCCAGTGCTGGGTCCTTTGATCTCAGCCAGTGGAGCGGCGTCGCCGTTCGCCGCCGGCGCGAATATCCCGACGGAGTTCCCGTTATAGTTGGCGACGTAGATGTTGCCGTTGGGCGCGATGGCCACTTGCGTTGGGGTGGACAGGCCGGTGTTCGGGCCTCCGATGTTGAGCGTCGGCGCGGCGTTGCCGGTGGCGTTGAGTGAAAAGACGAGCACCGAGTTTCCGTTCGTATTGGCGACGTACAGCTTGCCGCCGCTGATCGTCAAACCCTCCGGTCCGTTCAGCCCGGTGTTGCTGCCCGCGATCGCGGCCGTCGGTTTGACGTCGCCGGTCGCGTTTGCGGGAAACACTTCGATCGCGTCCGTATCGTGCACGGCGACGTACATCGAGCCGGCGCCGTCAAGCGCGATGCCGCTCGGATAGGCAAAGCCGGTGTTAGCGCCCTTGAGGCTCGCCATCGGAGCGACGTCTCCGTTGGCGCCGGGCGAGAACTCGTCGACCGAATTGGAGAGGTTGCTGACCGCATAGATGTCGCCGCTGGCGTCGGTGACGACCGCGCATGCTTCGGAGAGTCCGGTGCTCGGCCCCGCGATGTTCTGGAGCGGCGCAGCGTCGCCGATCGCCCCGGCGGCATAGACGGTGACGCCGTCCGTGCTGAGGTGCGTGTTACCGACGTACAGCCGCCCCGAGACATCGAGGGAGATGTTGTACGGTTCGCTGAGCTTCGTCGCGTTGCCGAGAAGCAGCTTCACGGGGGCGGCGTCACCGCTCGCATTGCCGGCAAAGACGAGGATCTGATCTGTGGCGCTGTTCGTCACATAAAGCATCGGCTCGCTTGAGCCCGGGGTTCCTGCATTCGTCATCGCACCGCCGCCGCCCGAGCATGCGGTGAGGAATATACATATCAGCCAGATCAACGGCGCCATCTGCGGCCGCTGCATCATGTCGGGCTCGGGCTGGGCGGCGCAGGCGGCGAAGCCATCGGTGCGTCACTCGATTGCGGGATGGGTATAGGCGGTAAGCTCTCGCTGGGAGCCGGGGTCGTCGTTTCGCTCGGCGCCGGCTGGGGCGACGAGAGGAAGAACGTGTTGGTCGGCCCTGGATGCGCGAGCGGGCTCGGGTTGCCACCACCCGAAAAGATGGCGGAGTCGGGCGATGCGAACCTGGTGAGCGTGTTCAATGTGGGCTGCGCGTTCGGCGATGCGGGCGACACACCGGCGACGTAGCGCACGAGCTTCACCGTGTACTGCGCGTTCAGGTCGTAGCCGCCGTGATCGCCGCGCGCGCTTGCGGCGTTGCCGCGGCTGCCGACCGTCAGACTCATGCCCAACAACACCCCGCGCTCTTTGTCCACAAATGCCTGGATCACCGCCGCGCCCGCGCCGCGCAGCGTGGTCGATCCGTAGCCGGATATTTTCGTCGAACCCGAGACGTCGGCGCTGCCGGTCGACGTCACCCCGATGACATTGGGCGGGCCATCGGCGCTCGGCGCGTTGGCCGTATTGGACATGTGCAGCGCGAGAGACGCGAGCGGCAGGTTTACGCTTGCCTCACTGCGCCATGTCATGCTCGGCTCGAGTTTGTCGGGCGCGGCTCCGGCGAGCACTCCGGCAAGCGGCGAGAGGTCGGCGAGACCGCCGTCGACGTTGACCGATCCATCTGAGCGGACGTCGGGACTCGGCGGCGGCGATGCGCTGGGCACGGCTTTTGGGCTCGCGCTTGGAGTCGCCGCCGCGCCCGCCGCGGGGCTCGCTATCGCTACCGCGGTCGCGACCGCGAGCACCGGGTTGCCCGCGCTGCTCAAGCCTTCGACCGTGAAGGCCACGCTTCGTCGCGTCGTTGATTCCAGATTTTTGACGTCGATCGAGCCATCCGGGCGTCTGAACCGCACGGTGAGCTTCGTGTTCTGCTCGATCGTGTACACTTGCTGCTCGCCGATGCCGAAAGATCTTCCGGGCACGAATGCAGTTGCCGTACGCGGAGGCGGCGCCGCGGCGGCTAAAGCTGCGACCGCCAGTGCCAGGACGCCGAATGCGAAAAGCGGCGAGTGGTTTTGCGGACGGCTCACAAGCTATAACTCGGCGTTATGGTGGGCAGCGGGGCCGGTCCCAACCCGGTCGGCACCGCGGTCGGGACCTCGAGCGGCGTCGGCGAAGGCGTGGGAGCGGCGCTCGCAGCGGGAGTGGGCGGAGCGGCGGTGGCCTTCGCGCGTTCGATCGAGCGCAGCACGATGTTGATGGTGGTGGACGAATCGACGTGCGAGCCGCGCGGTCCGTTCGAGACGAGAAAATCGTCGCGCAGCGCCTCGCCGACGAAAAGACGGTCGAGCTGATCGTAGTAGTACGTGCCCGCGATGGTGAGCGACGCTTGCACCGGCTTGAACGGGTCTGCCGACGTATAGTCACCGCTGCCTACCGAAGCGACGGCGAAGGTGGGCAGTCCGTGAAGTTTTCCGGCGGCGGTCGCGGAGCGCTCGTATGCGATGATCATCGGGTAGTCGGTCGCGCGGAGCGATGAGCGCCACGTGGTTCCGCTGGACAGCCTGCGCCTCGCGATGTCGCGCACGCCTTGATTCGCAAGCACGAAGGCCTGGTCGATCAGCGGATCCACGCTGCGCGCGATGAGGACCTCACCGATCGGCGTGATCAGCGCCGAAAGCGTGGTACGGATGATGACGGGCGTGCCCGCGCTTTGCCCCTGAATGTCAAGATCGATCGCGGCATGCGCAACGCCGGCGGAGTCCACGGAGTCGACCCTGATCGTCTCGGTCCCCGCTCCGACGCTAGCGACTGTGGTCTCGCTCTGCGTCGCGGCGTTGGGCGGCACGCGATGCTCTTGCGCTTCGATCGTCAGATCGTATGTCAGCCGGTCGCCTGGCCGCAATGAATGTGCGAGCGCGCACAGGGGCGTGGCAAAAATAGCCGCCGCAAGCAGGAGCGCGGCGACGCTGCGCCTCATGGAGTCCTTCCGTCGATGCGTTTGGCCACGTTGCGATGCAGGTTCGGGGGCGGTTCGGCAAAAGACTTCTGTTTCGCGTCCGCGTTTCTAAAGATGCGCTTCTTTTGGGGGAGAGCACGACAATGAGACTCCTGGTTCTACTGGTCTGCGCAACTGTTGCAGTGATGGCGTTTGCGAGCGGCGGCTGCACGACGAGCTCGAGCCCCGGCTTGATCTTCTTCCATACCACGTACTCGGCCATCGGCGCAAGCGACGCGGTCGGTGTCGGGAGCAGCGTGCCGTGCGGAACGACCGGCTCGCCGGCCATCGTAACGCCTGCGAATTGTCCGGGTGGCAAAGGCTACGTGCCCGATCTCACGGGGCTCTTGACCAATGCGAGTTCGCAGGTCACGCTCGTCGACCTCGGTATCAGCGGAGCGGTGATCGGTCCCGACATCGAGACGGACGTCAACGCCTGCGGCCAAGGCGCGACCGCGAACTTCATCACCCACGAACAGGCTTTGGTGGCGACCAATTCCACACTGGTCACGATTTTTGCCGGCGGCAATGACACCAACGGCATCGTGCGATGCGCCATCGGCATCGTGCAAGGAGGCGGAAATCCAGCGACGTTCATCGCGGGCGAGGTCACGAAGTTCGGCACCGACTACGCTAACCTCATCGCTACGATCAAGGCGCTCGCGCCGAGCGCGCACATCTTCCTCGCCAACCTGCCGAATTTCAAGCTCATACCCGTCGGCCAGGCGCAACCGGCCGGCGTGCAGACGCTGCTCGACCAAGTCTCGCTGGCGATCGATGTGCAAGTCATCAATCCGCTGGCCAACTCACCGTCGGTGACCGGCGTGGTCGACTTGCTGTGCGATCCGCGCTCGTACGCGACGGGGAACTTCTCAGCGGATGGCTTCCATCCGGACGACGCGGGTTATGCCATCTTTGCGCAATCGTACGACGCGCAAGTGCTGTCACTCGGTGCGACGAAGCCCGCCGCGAGCTGTCCTCCCTACTCGACGGCGGACGCGGTGCGCCCCCTGTCGGCTCGTGACGTGGCGGGCTCCCGCTTGCCGCGAATGTAGCGTTCCAAGCGAGCGAAGCGAGCTCGGACGTCCGTGCCGATACTCTAGAGGTATGATCCTGCGCTCGGTGTTGCTCGCCGCGATGCTCCAGTTCGCGTTTTCCGCGTCCGCTCGCGCGGACGACGGGTTCGCGTCATCGTTCGCCCAAGCGGTGCGGACGTCGACGGCGGCATACCGGCTCGTCGTATGGGCGCGAGCGAATCAGTACATGCAGTCCAGCGATTACGTCGCCGGCTTGGGAACGATGTTCATGAGCGGCGACCGCTTCGACCCGAAGGACCTCGCCCATCCGAGCATGTTGGTCTACGATGAGGCGGGGCGGCTCGTGGCATGCGGCTATCAATTCCGGCCTGGCGTTTCAACGCCGCACGATTTCGACTCCGTGCCCGCAAGCGCATGGTATCAGATCCCCTCGCACGTCCACTACAACGTGCGCGTGGACGGCCAGATGCATTTCGGTCAGGCGCCGTGGGAGAGCAGCGACGCGCCTACGTTCGAAAACCTTCGCAAGCGCAACCTCATCCCCGCGAACGGCAGGCTCGAGAATTCGCTCGTCCATCCGGCGACTCGCGCCATTATGGTGTGGGCCTGGCTGCCCAACGACGCCGGCCTCTTCGCCGGGGAGAACAGCCAACTGCCGTAGGGCTAGAGGACTCTTTCCAAACGCGGGTTCGGGCGATATGGGCGGCCGACTTTGTGGCACGCCACGAGCTTGCCGTCGCGCTCGGTCAGCGCGATGTCGGCCGTGAAATCGTACATCCCTTGGAGCAGCGCTGAACCCACCGCATACGCGTCGACCGGGATCTTGCGTTCTTCGAACATGCGGATCTTCTCCACGGTGAACCCGCCGGACACGATGATCTTCACCCACGAATAGCCCGCTTGGTCCAGCGCGCGCCGGACGTTGAGCACCAGCTCCGGGCATACGCCGGTCGGCTTGAACGTGCCCATGCTGTGCCACAGGCTCTTGTCCACCAGCGTCTCGGACGTGTCCAAGCGCACGCCCCACAGACGGCGCCCGAGTTTGGCCGCGACGGCCTTCGACGTCTCCACGCAGTCGTTGTCGAAGTCGACGAGCGCGATGACATTCACCGAAGGATCGATGTACTCGGCGAACTTGGCCGTCGCCAGTACGGTGTCGCCGTCATAAGCGGCGATGAGGCCGTGCGGCACGGTGCCGACACCCTTGCTGCCCCACCATTCCGCTTGTGCATCCGTGCTGACGCCCAGCGCGCCGCTGACATAGGCCGCATAGCCGTCGCCGGTCTGCACGAGATGGTGATCGAAGCGCGCCGGGAAGAACAGCACGTTCTTGCCGTTGGCCGCGGCGACCACGGCACTGGTATTGGTCGCCACCTTGGTGCGCCGCGTCAGCACGCCGAGATAGTCCGTCTCCAGGTGCGCGAAGAGCGCGTAATCTCCCTCGATCGTCAGCACCACCTCGTATGGGGCGATGCGATCGCCGTCGTACAGCGCGCGCACGTCGAGCTTGGACCAGCCTTCTTCCCACGAGCCGTCGGCGCGACGGCTGCCGGCGCACAGCTTCAAGATCGCGATCGCTTCATCGATGCCGCACAGCACCGCGTTCTTCTTGTTGAAGACTTGCATCAACACGCGCGGATGGTGTTTGTCGCGCCCGAGGATCTCGCGCACCCGGTTGAAATACGTGTCGGAGTAATACCCGTCGCGCATCTTCTCGATCGGTAGGTTGAGGATGGCCGGATCGAGGCGCTTGCCTTTGGGCGGAGCTTGCGTCGCCATTGTCGGCGCCGTATTTCGGGCGCTCGTACGGGGATGCCTTGCCGTTCGCAGAAGATGCCGCCATGACCAACGCAGACGTTGCGGCGCGGCTGTCCGAGATCGCCGCGCTCATGGAATTTGACGGCGAGCCTTTCTTCAAGATCAAGGCATACGAGCGCGCCGCGCGCTCGCTCGACGATCTCGAAACGCCGGTCCGCGAGCTTATCAAAGCGGAGAGCCTGCAGGATTTGCCGGGCGTCGGCAAGGCTATCGCCCAAAAGATCATAGACGTCGAAGCCACCGGCACATGCAAGTACTTGGAAGAACTGCGCGCCAAATTCCCGCCGACGATCCTTGAACTGTTACGGGTGCGCGGCGTCGGTACGAAGACCGCTGTGGCCATGTATCACGAGTTGGGCATCACCGGCGTCGAGGACCTCAAGCGCGCCGTCGAGGACGGCTCTATAGAAAAACTCCCGCGATTGGGCCCCAAGTCGATCGAGAATTTGAAGACCGCGCTCGAGCATCTCCCGGCGCGCACCAAGCGCATGCGCCTCGGCGATGCGTGGCCGATCGCGCAGGAGATCATCGCGGCGCTTGCCTCGACGGCTTTCGCCAGGAACGTGGTGGCGGCCGGGAGCCTGCGCCGCATGGAGCCGACGGTCGGCGACCTCGACCTCATCTGCACCAGCGACGATCCTGGTGAAGCGTTGGCGTTCTTCACCAAACTGCCGCTCGTTGAGCGCGTGACCGCGCTCGGCGGCACGAAAGCCACGATTTGGGCCAAAGCGGGCATTTCGGTAGACTTGCGGGTGGTGGAGCACAAGTGCTTCGGCAATCTGCTGCAGCATTTCACCGGCAACAAAGAGCACAACATCAAGCTGCGCGAGTTCGCGCTGCGCAAGGGCTTCAGCGTCAGCGAGTACGGACTTGAAGAAACCAAGAGCGGGAAGTTGCGCACATCCGCAGAGGAGGCGGGCGTGTACGAAATACTCGGACTTGCGTTCATCCCGCCGGAGTTGCGAACCGGATTGGACGAGATCGAACTCGCGCGAAAGGGTGCGCTGCCGGCGTTGGTCGAGCTTGCCGACATCCGGGGCGATCTGCACGACCATACCACATGGAGCGACGGAACGCGCAGCATCGAGGAGATGGCGGCAGCAGCCGCGCAGCGCAAGCGCGAGTATCTATCGATCTCCGACCATTCCGTCGGACGTGCTGTGGCGAACGGCCTCACGATCGAGAGGCTGCGCGAGCAAATGGCGCTGGTGCGCGCCGCGAGTACCAAGCACGGAACGCGCTTGCTGTGCTCATCGGAGGTGGACATACGCGCCGACGGTTCGCTGGATTTTCCCGACGAGGTGCTTGCGGAGCTCGATATCGTCGTGGCGTCCATCCATTCGTCGTTTCGCGCTTCGAAGGAGAAACAGACCGAGCGTTTGCTGCGCGCGATCATCAACCCGTACGTGAACATCATAGGGCACCCCACCGGCGGGCTCATCAACGAGCGCGAAGGCTACGAATTCGACGTGGACACCGTGTTCCGCACCGCCGCGCAGACAGGCACGGCGATGGAGATCAACTCGAACCCCGCGCGTTTGGACTTGAGCGCGCCGCTCGCACGGCGCGCGAAAGAATTGGGCTGCACGCTTGCCATCGACACCGACGCGCACCACGTGGACTCTATGGATTACATGCTGTTCGGCGTCGGCACGGCGCGCAGAGCCGGTCTTACGAAGGCCGACGTGCTGAACGCCCGGCCGCTGAACGACGTGCTGTCTTTCGTAAGACTCAAGAGAACGCGCTGACTTAGTCGCGCAGACGGGCCAAGAGTTGCGAGGGGGCGTCGAATTGCGGGTTCTCGTACGGCCCCTGAAAGTAGCCGTGCCAATCGCTGCCGCACGAGTAGAGCTTGGCTCGCGCCGTCGCCAACGCACGTAGTTCGGCTCGAGTATCCGCATCGTAGCGAAGATACAGCGCTTCGAGTCCATCGAGATCGTCAAGCCAGCGCTGCGCGAGCCCTTCTTCTGCAAGTTCGGCAGGATGGGCGAGCAGCGCCACGCCGCCGGCGGCGCGTACGATCGCGCCCGCTTGCGCCGGCGACGGAAGTTTCGCGTACGCCTCCGGCGGCAAGGCAGCGAAGAACGCGCGGAACGCCGCGTGACACTTCACGCCATCGCCGTCGGCAAAGCCTCGCCGGCACAGGCGCTCGATGAGCACCGGCAAACGAACGGGATGATCGTTGAAGTCGAGCTCCCACGACACCGCTACGCCGCTCTTGGTCAGTGTTTCTATCCAGCGTCGCTGGTTTTGGTCCCATACCCCGCGCGCGTTGGCGTTGGCGAAGGTGAGCTCTTCATCGCTGCTGCGCACGCCTAGTCCCAGCACGTGCACCACCCTGCCGCCGCCATAGGTGGTCAGCTCGATGCCGCCGATGAAACGAACGCCGCGAGCCTGCGCGCGAGCGTTCGCCTCGTCGAAGCCGTCGGTCGTATCGTGATCGGTGAGCGCGGCGATCGTGATGCCTGCGTCTGCGACGGTGTCGATCAGGGCCGAAGGGCTCAGTTCGCCGTCGCTGCAGTGGCTATGGAGATGAAGATCGCACCACACGAGTCGGGTGGCATTCTGATGTGAAGACGGCGCGACCTTCGGTCGCGCCGGTCATATCCGGGGCTAAAGCCCCGGCACTACATTTCGCTACTAAGGGTTAGGAGCCGAAACGGCGCTGACGGCTTTGATATGCCGCAAGCGCGAGCACGAACTGCGCGCGCGTGAATTCCGGCCAGCAGACGTCGGTGACGAACAACTCGGTGTAGGCCATCTGGTAGAGCAAGAAGTTCGAAAGCCGGAACTCGCCGCCGGGCCGGATGAGCAGGTCGGGGTCGGGTATGCCCGACGTGTAGAGATACGAATCGAGCGTGTCGTCGCCGATCGCTTCCGGCGCCAGCACGCCGCTGCGCACATCCTCGGCGAGCGCGCGAGCGGCGTCGCGCAGCTCGGCGCGCGCGCTGTAATTCACCGCGAGATAGAGCGTCGTGCCCGTGTTCGCCGCCGTTCCTTCGATCAGATCCGCCAGCGCTCGGCGCGGGGCAGGCGGGAGTTCCTCCCAACGGCCGATGACGCGAACGCGGACGTTCTCGCGGCGCAGGCCGTCGAGTTCGCGGCGCGCGAACACGCAGCAAAGATCGAAGAGCGCGGAGACTTCGGCCCAGCTTCGCTTCCAGTTCTCTTCCGAGAAACCGTACACGGTCAGCACGGGGATCCCGAACTCCGAGCAAGCTCGGACGGCTTCGCGCAGGCTCGCGATGCCGCGCCGATGGCCCTCGATCGCCGGCAAGCCGTTCTCTCGCGCCCAGCGCCTGTTGCCGTCCATGATGATGGCGACGTGTTTGGGCAAGGCTTCTTCGAGCAGCGCCGGCGCGTCGGGGTTGACTTTTTGCAAAAGCATGTGGTTGCCAGCGCCTTCCTATGTCGTCGCCAGACGCGGCAGCCGGCGCGCGTGCGCGCCCAAGCCCGCGCCGGCCTGCGAGTGCACGTCGCGAATCACGCCCTCGAGTTCGTCGATGTAACCGAGGAAGCGCGTGCGCCCGGCGTGCGTGATGCGGCACACGGTCGTAGGCCGACCGTTTCCGGTCTCCTTCGAGACCGCTACGATGTCCATCTCGGCAAGTGCCGCGAGATGCCGAGCGAGATTGCCGTCCGTGAGGCCGCATGCCTCCTGCAGTTCGGTGAAACTCATGCCTTCGGGATGTGCGATCAAGCACGTGCACACCGCAAGCCGCCCGCGCTCGTGGAAGATGCGCTGCAACCCGGCGTAGGCGTATGGCGCCTCGCGCGTCGCGCTCTTCGGCGGCTTTTTCCCGATTTGATTGTGCGCCCGCTTCGGGCTCATGTTGATTCCTCCAACCCTTCTCTTGCGACGAGCCATCCGATGGCGAACTGACCGAGGCTAAATCCGGCGGGCATCACCCACCAGCGAAGCGGTAGCGACGCGCTCGGCACGAGAAGCAAGAATGCACCGATGATCCCGAACGCTGCAGCGATCGGCATGACCGCTTTGGGCACCATGTTGCGCGACGCGTACAGACCGAGTCCGTAGCACGCGTACCAAACACCCGGCAGCAGCGACGGCACCCCGTGCAGTGCCACTGCCAGACTCAGCACGGCGCCAAGGCCGATCGCCGGCAAAATCGTGATGCTCACCGTCCTGGTCTGTGCGCGCGCGGTGCGCCCCGACTTGCGCGCGTAGCGGAGCGCTAGACTTCCGTAGTAGATGATCAAGGCCAAGGCGAGGCAAGACATCCAGATGACGAGATAGAGCTTGACGTCCGCGTCCGTGCGCGGCGCGGGCACGAGCAGCGCTTGCACGATTCCGCCGGCGATCGCAAAGGCGCCGCTGGCCGCGGCAACGCGACTCGAATAGCCGCGAAAACGCTGAACGCTGGCTAGCCGGTCGCGGACCTCCTCAAGATCGGCGAGCGCGCGTTCGACCTCAACCCGCATATCCTATACTTTGTACCACAAAGTTAGTGGGAATGCAAGGAAGGAGCCCGCTTCGCCCACCAGAGCAGACCCAGCACGCCGGCGCCGAATACGACGTTGAGCGCGGTCGTGTAGTCCAATCCGATGCGCTCGACGTCGACGAGCAGGTTGCCGCCGGGGCGCGGTATCGCGTGCAGGCCTGAGAACGCCACCTCGACGATCAGCCCGGCGCAGACCATCGAGAGGTAGAACACGCCTGCCATCGAGAGCGCGAGTTTCCAGCCGTAGTACTTCCTATAGATGTCGAGCAGCGGCAGCACGATCAGATCGGCGTAGAGGAACGAGACGACGCCGCCGAACGAGCTGCCGCCCTGCCACAGCACGGCCGCCAGCGGCACGTTGCCGATCGAACAGACGAAACTCGCAACCGCGATGAGAGGCCCGACGAGCGCGTTTTCGATGAGCCTCACCGGCTCGGCGGCGTTCACCACGAATACGTGCTGCCAAACGGTCGCCGGCACTGCGACCGCAAGAAAGCCGGCGATGACGAACCCGAGAATGAGATCGGGTTGCAGCATCGACCAATCCATTTGGAAATAGTGCGCGACGTAGCGCCAGCCTTCGGGCGAGCGCAGTTTGTCGAACAGCGTCCGGCCGGGTGCGAGCATGTCTCCGTGCTCGTGCTCATTCGCTTCTTCCGCCGCCTCGGCGTGGCGCCGGCCCTCCTCGACGAGCCGCGCGGGCAACAACAGTTTCGCCAGGATCACGAACACCGCGATGAGCACAAAGCCGCCGAGCCATTCCGCGATGACGAAGGGCCAGCCCATCAGTCGCCACAGCACAAGGCCCAACTCGATCACGAGATTGGTCGATGCGAACATGAAGACCATGGCCGTGGTGAAGTCCGCCCCACGCTTGAACAGCGATTTCGCGGTGGCCGCGGCGGCGTAGCTGCACGAGGAACTCGCCGCGCCTAGGCCGGTGGCAAGCGCGAGTTCCGGAAGGCCGGCGCGTCCCAAGGCTTTGCTCAAGCCGCCCTTGGGGACGTATGCCTGGATCATCGCCGAAGCGAGGAAGCCCAGCATCAGCGACCACAGCACGACCCAGAACATGGCGAACGACGCGAGCAGCCAGTGCCATAGGAACAATAGGAGCGACATTAGGCTAACCTGATACCCCCCACCCGTATATTAGCGCTGGCCATCTGCACGGTCAAGTGCTCTTGCCAATTCAGATATGATGCAAGTATGATGAGGCTGGTTCGAAAGGGGGTACCCCCCTTGCCTAGCTGGAGATCAGCCTCGCATGCGCCATTCGTACTACAAGGACAAAGCCAACATCATCGCGCGGCTGCGCAAAGTCGAGGGTCAAGTGCGCGGCCTTGCTCGCATGGTCGAAGAGGACAGCTACTGCATCGACATCATCACGCAATTGGCCTCGGCCCGTTCGGCATTGGAAAGCTTGGGCCTATTGCTGCTGCAAGACCACATCGAGGGCTGCGTTCGCGACACGCTGAAAGGTGACGATAAGGCAGCCTCGGACAAAGTGCAGGAGCTCATCGCAACCGTGAACCGTTTTGTCAAGACCTAAGCTTGCATAGGAGCACGAGAGTGGAGATCGGATCGATCATCATCTACCGCAGCGGGAAGTTCGTCAAGTACGAGGACGCGAAAGTGGGCATGCTCACGCACGGCCTCAACTACGGCACCGGCTGCTTTGAAGGCATCCGCGGCTACTGGAACGAGGCGCACGGCCAATTGTACTTCTTCCGTTTGGCCGAGCACTACGAACGCCTGACGGCCTCCGCCAAGCTCTTGATGATCGATCTCAAAGACTCGGTCGAGGACATGTGCGCCCACACCACCGAGCTCGTGCGGCGCAACGGATTCCGCGTCAACGTGTACGTTCGGCCGCTCGCGTTCAAGAGCGCCGAAGAGGTCGGCGTGCGCCTGCACAACGTGCCCGACGATTTTTCGATCACGGCCGTGCCCAGCAAGGCGTATTTCGACCCCAACGCGGGTCTGCGAGCGTGCATCTCTTCGTGGCGGCGCGTGGACGACAACGTCGCGCCGGCCCGCGCCAAGCTCACCGGCATCTACGTCAATTCGGCGCTGGCCAAGAGCGAGGCGATCAAGAACGGCTTCGACGAGGCCATCATGTTGAACAGCGAAGGCCATGTCGCGGAGGGCAGCGCCCAGAATATCTTCATCGTGCGCGACGGCGTGGTGATCACCCCGCCCGTGTCGGACGGCATCCTCGAGGGCATCACGCGCCGCTCTCTGCTCGAGGTGTGCCGGACGGAACTCCACCTCCCGACGGCCGAACGCAGCATTGGTCGAAGCGAGCTCTACGTCGCTGATGAGGTCTTTCTGGCCGGCACCGCGGTCGAGGTCACGGGCGTCATCGAAGTCGACCACCGCCCCGTGGGTGAGGGCAAAATCGGCCCGATAACCGCCGCCCTGGGCGGCCTATACCGCTCGATCACCCTTGGCGAGGTGTCGCGCTTCCGGCACTGGCTGACGCCTTCGTATCCGGTTGCGGCGCGCAAGCTTGGAGCGGCCGCTTCCTAGGCGCTTTTCCGGCCCGTAGAAACTCTGTCCCGTTGCTGCATTAGAAGAGGCTGAGTTCCCGGTTCGGATGAGCCCGGCCGGTAACAATGTGCTCTGGGTCACAGTCCTATCTTTTGTGAACCGTCCATTGCACTTGCCGCGACCCGCTACTCGGCTCAACGCGCTGATCTCGCCGCCCCATGCCAAAGAGCGGGTGAGTCACGATCTCGTCATCGCGAACCAGTGGCAGGGTCCCATCGCCAATCAGAATATGGTCGTGCACGCGGGCCATCTGCGTGCCGAACCGACGCGCGGCGTCCTGGTCCTGCAAAGTTTTCCCCGCGATAAGAATCGCCGATCGGGGCGCTACATATTCGCCCCCAAGCGGAGCGGCTCGCTTCGCATCGTCGGTTCCGCCGGATCCAGTATCAACATCAAGTCCGCGTCCGGCCAACAGTATCGATTCTCGCTTCCGGATGCGACGTTGAGCGACGCGAGCGGTCTGGCTGCCACGGCTTCCTAGGCGAATCTTCGTGAACCGTCCGCTGCACCTGCCCCGCCCCGCCCCTCGGCACAACGCGCTGATCTCGCCGCCCCTCGTCAAAGAGCGGGTGAGCGACGACCTCGTCATCGCGAATCGGTGGCAAGGCGTTCTGTCCAATCAAAGCGTCGTCGTGCATGCCGGCCATCTGCGTAACGATCCCACGCGCGGTGTCCTGGTCTTGCTCAGCTTTCCTCGCGATAAGGATCGACGCTCCGGGCGCTACATCTTCGCGCCCAGGCGGAGCGGTTCGCTTCGCATCGTCGGATCCAACGGATCGCATCTGAACATCAAATCTGCGTCGGGTGAGACGTATCGGTTTTCGCTTCCGGATGCGATCTTGAGCGACGTAAGCGGCCTTACCGCCTGGTAAGCAGGGCGCGCCGACGCGTGCCCGAATAACCGCAGCCCTTCGCCGCGATTGGGCAGACCCAGATGAAAGTGATTCCGCAATTCCCCGACGAGCAGTCGGATGACGGCCGTTTCGTCCGGCAGCCCGATACGTTTTGCGATCGGGTTTCGGCGCAGGGTCGCGCCGGAACGTGCCCCGCCGAGGCCGGCCGTTATCATCTGTACGTCTCGTTGGCGTGCCCGTGGGCGCACAGGACGATCATCGTCCGCAAGCTGAAGCGCCTCGAGGATGCGATCGGGATGACGGTCGTCGATCCGATCCGCGACGAACGCGGCTGGGCGTTCCGTGATGGTCCAGGCTACTCTCGCGACCCCCTCAATGGATTTCAGTTCTTGAGCCAGGCCTATGTCGCGACCGACCCCGGCTACCGTGGCCGCGTGACGGTTCCGGTCCTATGGGATACGAAGACCAAACGCATCGTCAGCAATAACGACGATGACATCATGCGCATGTTCGAGACCGAGTTCGACGCGTTCGGCGACGCGTCGCTGGACTTGTATCCGCGCGAGCACCGCACCGAGATCGACGCGCTCAACAAGTTGATCTATGAGACCGTCAACGACGGCGTGTACCGCGCGGGCTTCGCCACGAAGCAAAGCGTCTACGAGGCGGCGGCCCGCCGGGTCTTCGAAACGCTCGACCAGCTCGACGAGCGCCTCGCGCATCGACGCTACCTTTTCGGCCCCTCGCCGCTCGAGACCGACTGGCGCTTGTTCGTGACGCTCGTGCGTTTCGATCCGGTGTACTACGGCCATTTCAAGTGCAACCTGCGCCGCATCGTCGACTTTCCGAATCTTTCAGGCTACCTGCGCGATCTCTATCAGGTCGACGGCGTCGCGCAAACCGTCAATTTCGACCATATCAAGCGCCACTACTACTTCACGCACGACGACATCAATCCGACCCGCATCGTGCCGATCGGACCGCTGCAAGACCTGGACGCCCCGCACGGGCGAGAGCGCCTGAAGCCCTAGATCGACGGTGTTGGGCTGGGCTGGGCCGTTTCGCTCGGCTCGGGCGAAGACTCGAGCAGCGGCGACGGCGACGGGCCGGCTTGAGCGTTATGGGCGGCAACAGACACGGCGCGAAACGTTTCGAACGTCGCCCTCGATGCACGGCGGATGAGCCGCGCGCCGTCGTCGAGGTCGCGCAGATGCGTGGTCAGCACGCAGATGACGTAGGGCGCCCCAGCCAGGTTGACGATGCCGACGTCGTTGAGCGTGTCGTGCAGCGTTCCGGTCTTGTGCGCGATCTCGACGCCATGCGGCAACGCCTTCGGTAAGAACTTATTGTGCCGCTGGCCGTTCAAGATCGCGAGCATGACGTCGGACGCCTGTTCGTTGATCAGCCGGTGCGCGGAGATCATGAAAAAGAGCTGCTTCATGTCGTTGGCGCTCGTGCGCAAAGACCGTATGTCGCCGGCGCTGCGGATGTAGTCGCCGAGGTAGGTCTGCGTGAGTCCGAGACCGGCCATCGTCTGGTTGATGTGGTAGCGCCCGACCAACCGGATCAGCATGTTCGTGGCCGTATTGTCGCTGTTCTCGATCATGATGCGGACGAGGTTGCTGACCGAAAAGCGCGCACCGGCCCGAACGTAGCAAAGGTGGCCGTATCCGCAATCGCGGTCGCCGGGCAAGAGCGTCACTTCGCGATCGAGCGTGAACCGGCGCAGCGTCACCTGACGCATCACTTCGACCATCACGGGAACCTTGATGACGCTTGCGGCGGGAAGATTCCAATCGCCGTTGATGTCGATCTCGGCGCCGCCATGCAGGTCGAGCACCGAAATCGCGACCAGGCCCGGTGTTTGGTTCGCAAAGCGTTTGAGCTGCGGCTCCAATGCGCGCAGGTACGGCCCGGCGTCGATGGCCTGAAGCGAGGCGTCGGGCAGCGAGAGACCGCGAGACGGCAATAGCGCAAGCACGCTGCACGCGCAGATGAGCGCGCACGCAAGCGCGTTTACTGCTCGTAGGGAATGCCGTCGGCGGCGGGCGCGCGTGATTTGCCGATGAAGCCGCCGATCGCCACGATGGTGAGCAGGTACGGGAGCATCTCCAAAAGCTGCGCCGGCACGTCTGCCCGCTGGAGCGCGATCTGCAAACTGCTGAAAAATCCGAAGAATATGCATGCGCCGACGGTTCCGAGCGGGCTCCATTTCCCGAAGATGACGGCCGCGAGCGCAATAAAGCCGCGCCCCGCAACCATGCCGTCCGAGTAGAGATCGACTTCTCCGATGGAGAGGTAGGCGCCCCCCAAGGCGGCGAGGGCTCCTCCGGCGATGGCCGCCCAATACCGGTACGCGAACACGTTGATGCCGGCCGTCGCGGCGGCGCGCGGCTCCTCGCCGACTGCGCGCAAGTGCACGCCGGCACGCGTCCGATACAGAAAGACCTGCATCGCGATGACGAGCACGACCGCCAGCCAGAACAGCGCGTAACGCAGCGGATGTGTGACGAGCGACACGAGATTGTTGCCGCCGCTCGAGTCACCTCCGAGCGACGCGAAGCTCGTGACCTCCGGCGACGCGCCGGGTTGCCCGAACACGGCCGAGAGCAGATACGCGGCGCCGCCGATGGCGAGGATGTTGATCGCCATGCCGACGATGATCTGATCGGCGCGCAGGCGCAGCGCGAACCAGGCCAGCAGCCAGGCGAGCAGCGCGCCCGCCATGACCGCCGCCAGCAGCGCGAGCGGCAGGCTGTGCGTGTAGTATGACGCGAGCACCGCTGCGAACGCGCCGGCGACCATCATGCCCTCGAGCGCGATGTTCACGATGCCCGCATTTTCGGAGATCACGCCGCCGAGGCCGGCGTAGATCAACGGGGTGGCCTTGATCAACGCGATCGCCACGACTGCGGCGATGATGGTCAACGCCACCGTCACGGCGCCGTCGCCTCGCCGGCCGCTTCGGCTCCAGGCGCGAGCGCTGCGGCAGTGCCGCGCAAACGCACCCGCTCGCCCAGCCAATTGGCGGCCACGAACAAGATGACGAGACCCTCGACCACGGAAACCAGGTCTTTGGGCACGCCTGCGAGCGCTTGCATCGAGAGCGCGCCGTTCTGCAGCAAACCGAAGAAGAGCCCTGAGACGATGACCCCGATCGGATTCGAGTTGGCGAGCAGCGCGACCGCGATGGATGTGAAGCCATAGCCCGGCGAGAGCTGTGCGTTGAAGCGATGCACCAATCCCAGCACCTCGGTCGCCCCCGCCAGCCCGGCGAGCGCGCCTGAAAGCGCCATCGCCTTGACGATCGTCCCCGCCACGTTGATGCCCGCGTAGCGCGCCGCCCGTTCCGAACGGCCAACCGCGCGCAATTCGTAGCCCGCGACCGTGCGCCGCAGCCACCAAGCCAGCAGCAACGCCGTGACGATCGCGAGCGGGAGCGCCGCGGTGAGGCGCGTGTCCGCGATCAGCGGAGCAAGTTGCGCGGTGTGCGCGATTTCAGCGGTTTCCGGCGCGGCCTGTACGCCGCGCAGCGGACCCGCGACCAAGTAGTTCGCGCCGAGAAATGCGACGTAGTTGAGCATGATGGTGGTGATGACTTCGCTCGCGCCAAAGCGCGCGCGCAGAATTCCGGCGATGCTCGACCACGCCGCGCCGCCGGCCATGCCCGCCATCAGGCACAGCGGCACTTCGATCGGCTTGGGAAGATGCAACGCTGCTCCGGCAACGGCCGCGCATAGCGCGCCGACGACGAGCTGACCCTCGGCGCCGATGTTGAAAAGGCCGGCCCGGAATGCGATCGCGACACCGAGACCGGCGAAGAGAAGCGGCGTGGCTTGCACGAGCGTCTCTGCGACGCCCTGCGCTGAACCCAGACCGCCCTGCAGTAATGCGCCGTACGCGGCCAACGGGTTCGACCGGAACACGAGCATGATCGCCGCGCCGGCGATGAGCGCCAGCAGCGTCGCGATCGCCGGGCCGAGGATGCGGCGCAGCCATTCACGCACCGGCGGCGACGCCTCCCATCAGCCGCCCAAGCGTGGCATCGTCTGCGCGTTCGGGCGCGATCTCGCCGACGACCGTGCCTTGGCTCATCACGATGATGCGGTCCGAGAGCGCGCGTACCTCGTCGAGGTCGTACGATACCAGCACGATGCTCGCGCCGGCGTCGCGCACCGCGCGCAGCCGCTGATAGATCGCCAAGGCCGCGCCGACGTCCACACCCCGTGTCGGAGCGAAGACGAGCACCACTTTCGCGTCTGCGCTCAGTTCGCGACCGACGATCAGTTTTTGCTGGGTGCCGCCGGAGTAGGCGCGCGCCTCAGCCGATGCGTGAAACGACGCGAGGCGATACTCGCGCGCGATGGCGTTCGCGCGCTCCGCTCCCCCGCGTGCGTCAAGCAAGAAGCCGCGCGCGGTGCGCCGCTGATCACCGAGCAGCACGTTTTCGACGGTGTCGAAGTCAAGGACCAGGCCTTCACGCTGCCGGTCGGCGGGGATGTAGCGGAATCCGGCCGCTCGATGCTGCGCGGGCGTTGCATGGGTCAAGTCGCGTCCGCTCAACTCGACTGCGCCTGAGGTGACGGGTCGCAACCCGTAAAGAGCCTCGATGAGCTCCAGCTGTCCGTTGCCCTCAACCCCGGCGATGCCGACGATCTCTCCCGCTCGCGCGTCGAGCGAGAGACCGCGCACCGCTTCGGCGCCATCGTCGCGACGAGCATGCAGCTCGCGCACGCGCAGCATCGCCGGGCCTGGCTGCGTCGTGCGCGGCTCGCGCGCATCGAGGTCGACCGGTTGCCCCACCATCATCGTCGCAAGCCTCGTCTCGTCCGCGTGCGCCCGGTCCATCGTGCCGACCACCTTGCCGCGGCGCATCACGGTGATGCGATCGGCCAGCGCGAGCACTTCTTTGAGTTTGTGCGCGATGAAGATCACCGCGCGCCCTTCGTCGCGCAGCCGGCGTACCACGTCGAACAGCGCTCCGGCTTCGACCGGTGACAGCGCTGCCGTGGGTTCGTCCAAGATGACGATCGCAGCGTCGCGCTCGAGCACCTTGAGCAACTCGACCTGCTGGCGAGCGCCGACGCCGAGCGCTTCCACCCGCGCTTTGGGGTCGACGCCGAAGCGATAGCGCCCGGCGATCTCAAGCACGGCGCGCTCACCCTCAGCCGCGCGCACGAAGCCCAACGCGGCGGGCTCGCGTCCAAGCAAGACGTTCTCCGCCACGCTGAAGCGCTCGACCAGGAGGAAATGTTGAAACACCATTCCGATGCCGGCGCGCATCGCGTCAGCACAGCCGCCGAACGTCTGCGTCTGGCCGCGCACCTCGATGCTTCCTGCGTCCGGAGCCAAAAGACCGTACAGCACGTTCATGAGCGTGCTCTTGCCCGCGCCGTTCTCGCCGATCAGCGCGTGCACCTCACCAAAGCGAACATCGAAGTCCACGCCTTCGTTGGCGGCGACGGGTCCGAAATGCTTGACGATGCCGCGCGCCGCGAGGGCTGGCGACCCTTCGGGAGCAGCGGGCGGATTCACGGCGTGGTGGGCGGATGGAAGGCTTTGAGCTGATCCGGCGTCGACGGTACCACGAGTTTGCCCGCGACGATCATCTTCTTGAATTTGTCCACTGCGGCCAACGCGGCGGCGGGCACAAGGGCCCTCGTGTATTTCATCGGCGTGAGATCGACGCCGCCTTCCTTGAGGCCGAGCACGATGAGGCCGGCCGGGACCTTCCCTCGACTCACGGACTGAGCGAGCTTGAACACCGCGGTGTCCACGCGCTTGAGCGCGGACGTCAGGATCTTGCCCGGCGCGAGCGCATCTTGATCGGAGTCCACGCCGATGACGTACGTGCCCGGCGGGCGCGTCTTGACCTCATCGATAGCGCCGATGCCGCACTTGCCGGCCGCGGCGTACACCACATCGGCCCCTTGGTCGAACAACACCGTCGCGTACTCTTTGCCGGCCGCGACGTCGTCGAACGAGCCCGTATACTTCACGAGGACCTTGACGTTAGGGTTAGCGCTTTGCACGCCGGCTGAATAGCCCGCTGCAAATTTCTCGATCAGCGGCGAATCGATCCCGCCCAGGAACGCGACCGTGCCTTTTTTGGAGACGAGCGCCGCGAGCACGCCGGCCAGAAACGAACTCTCCTCCTCTTTGAAGGTGATCGAGGTGACGTTCGGCCGGTCCACGACCGAGTCGATGATCGCGAAATGCGTCTTGGGGAAACGCGGCGCCACCGAATTGAGCGAATCGTGCATGAGGAAGCCGACGGCGAAGATCAGCTGGTTCCCTTGCTGGGCCAGCGTTGAAAGGTTGGGCTCGTAATCCGCCGCCGAGCGCGACTGCAGCACGGTGACGTGCGCGTTGAACGTGGTCTGCGCTTCGACCAGCCCTCGGTGTGCGGAATCGTTGAACGACTTGTCCCCGAGGCCGCCGACGTCGGTCACCATCGCGATCTTTGGGCCGGGCGTGCCCCCGGAGTTCGGCCCGCCGTATTCGGCGGGCTTGGAGCACCCCAGCGCGGCAAGAACGCACAATGCTAGCCCGATCGCGGCATGACGTCGCATATCTTCCCCCTTGCGTGTAGCCCCGAATTAAGCGCCCCGCGCGCCCCCGCCTGCATGAATCGCCTGGTGCATCGCGAACGAGACGGCCGGTCCAAATGATACACGTCACCAGCATCGATCTCATCGGCGTTCCGATCGACTATGGCGCCGGGCGCCACGGCGTGCGTCTCGGACCCGATGCCGTGCGCGAAGCGAACCTCCAAAAGAACCTCGAAGCCCTCAAACTGCACGTGCGCGACCAAGGCAACGTCGCGGTGCCGCAATCCGAAGGCGACGAACCCAGCGGACGGGGCCACGCGAACCATCTCGCATCGGTTCGCGCCGCATGCAGCGCGACTGCCGATGCCGTCGAACGCTCGCTGCGCGATGGCGCGTTCCCAGTCGTCCTCGGCGGCGATCATTCGATGGCGATCGGCGTGCTCGCCGGGATCGCCCGCGTCAAGGGGCCGAGCGGCGTGATCTGGATCGACGCGCACGCCGACGTCAACACGCCGGCCACAAGTCCGACCGGCAACATCCACGGCATGTCGATGGCGGTCGCGCTCGGATACGCGGCCGATCTCTTCCCCCCGTCGGTTTTTCCGACGCCCTCGGTCGATGCCGGCAGATGCGCCTTCGTGGGTCTGCGCGATCTCGACGCAGGCGAGCGCGCGTTCCTGCGCGAGCACGGCGTGCTGTGCTTCACGATGACCGACATCGACCGGCTAGGCATGGCGAAGGTCATGGATCAGGCGATCGAACGCGCTGCGCGCGGACCTTCGGGCGCGCATGTCAGTGTCGACATCGACTCGCTCGACCCCGCCCTCGCACCGGGAACGGGCACGCCGGTTCAAGGCGGTCTCACCTACCGCGAGGCGCACCTCGCCATGGAGTTGATCGCCGAGAGCGGCGTCGCGAACTCGCTGGAACTCGCCGAGGTCAATCCGATCCTCGACGAACACAATCAGACGGCGCGGGTCGCCATGGAGCTTATCTGCTCGGCGCTCGGCAAGAGCATACTGTAGCCTGGTAACTCAGGTTCCGCTAAACATCCTAAGGTAGAATGAAGGTTATGACAGACCAATCGAACGCCTCGTACGGGCGGCTCCACGTATGGGGTCTTACCGTCGCCAGCGGCGCCGCGGCTTTGCTCATGGGGCTGCTCGCGCTCCCGCTACATCTGTTGAAGCACGTGCACGAGATGCGCGAACCGATGATGCGCGGGCCCATGGGCACACCCCCTGGGATGGGCTACCCGCCACAAGGTGTGATGGAGCCCCACACGTGGCATGCCGGCGGCGGGATCGGGTTGCTCGTGGTCGGACTCATCCTGCTTGCGGTGTGGGGAGGCATAGCGGGCGCCGTGGTGGCCGCGGTCTACAACGCGCTGTTGCCGAAGAGCAAAGCCTAAACCGCAACCGTCCGTTTGAGCTGACCCGTCAGCGTTTCGCCAGGCCTCAGATCAATGATATTGAGGCCTGCGATGTCTTTGGTCAACTCGCGCAGCCGCTCGGGCGTTCCGGTGAGAATGGGGAACGTGCCGTAATGCATCGGAATGACGTTCTTGACGCCGAGCAGGCGTATCGCGTAGGCGCCTTGCAGCGGATCCATCGTGTAGAAGTCCCCGATAGGCAGCAGCGCGAGATCGGGTTTGTACAGCTCCCCGATGATCTTCATGTCGCCGAACACGCAGGTATCTCCGGCGTGATAGATGCTCACGCCGTTTTCGAATCTCACGACGTACCCGGCCGCTTCGCCGCCGTAGACGATGGTGTCGCCGTCTTGGATGCCGCAGCTGTGCACGGCGTGCGTCATGGTGACCTTCATGCCGTCGTGCTCGAACGTGCCGCCTTTGTTGAATCCCGTGACTCGCTGCGCGCCCTTTTTGCTCAGCCAGGCGCCCGTCTCCAACATGCACAGGCACATCGGATTGTGTTTTTTGATCAAGGTCAAGGCGTCGCCGATGTGGTCCACGTGCCCATGCGTGATAAGCAGCGTGTCGACCTTGGCGGGATTCTTGAGCTTGGGCGGGCACGCCGGGTTCTGTTCGAGCCACGGGTCGATGATGACGTGTTTTCCGGACGGGGTTTTGATCGCGAAGGTCGCGTGACCGCAAAAGGTGAGCTCGAGCGTGCCCAAGTCCATGTCTAGATCCTTTCGACCACTAATGGCAGGAATGTCCCCGACGGCGCCCGGACGCAAACATCGCACAGCCCGGTGGCGGGAGTTTCTTCGGGATTCACCTCCACGATGAAGCCGCCTGCCGACTTGGCCACCTCCGCCAGGCCGGCAGCCGGGTGAACGACTGCGGAGGTGCCGGCGACGATGAGCACGTCGGCGCTTGCGACCGCCTCATATGCCTTCTCGAACACGCCTTCCGGCAGCGCCTCTCCGAACCAGACGATGTCCGGCCGCAGCATGGCGCCGCAGGCGCAGGTGGGAGGAAGCGCGCCTTCGAGCGGTGCCGGCACCCGCGCGTCGCAGCGCACGCAGCGCGCGCGACGAACGTTGCCGTGCAGTTCGATGACGTCGGGCGAACCGGCTCGCTCGTGCAATCCATCCACGTTTTGCGTCACGACAGTGAAGCGGGCGACGCGCTGCGCCATGGCGGCCAGCGCGTAGTGGCCGGGGTTTGGCTCAACGCCTGCCGCGCGCTGCAGGCGCTCGCGGTACCACTCCCACACGAGTCTGGGGTCGCGCGCGAACGCTTGCGGCGTTGCAAGATCCTCCGGGCGATGGTCGCGCCACAGCGCGCGTGGACCGCTGCGAAAGGTCGCGAGTCCGCTTTCAGCGGACACGCCGGCGCCGGTCAGCGCAGCGGCGCGGCGCGCGGCGCGCAGTTTGGCCGCGACGACGTCAGCCAGGGAGTTGAGCTGCGAAGTCACATCGAGTCGAGGGCGAGCTTTGCCTCTTCGCGCACGTGCGCGTCGCATTCGCGTGCGAGCAAGGCTTCAAGCGCGGTTCGCGCGGCGTTGCCGCCGAGCCGGCCGAGCGCCCATGCCGCATGGCCGCGCACGAGCGGCTTACGATCGCCGAGCGCTTCGACGAGCGGCGGCACGGCTTTTTGCTCGCTTGAGTTTCCCAGCGCCACCGCGGCGTTGCGCTGCAGCACGGCCTTGCCGCGCCAAGCCATGGCGGTCGGGCCGAACCATTCCCGGAATTGCGCCTTCGTCATCCGCAGCACGGCCGGCAGATCCATAGCGTTGCCGATGTGGGGCAGCGGCTTGAACGTATCGCTCTTGCGTCCACGCGCGGCCAGCGTTTTCCGCTCGTTCACCGGGCACACCGTCTGGCAATCATCGCAGCCCCACAGCCGGTTCCCGATCGCGGCGCGCAAGTCCCGAGGAATCGAGCCGCGCATCTGCGTGAGGTCGGAGATGCATTTGCGCCCGTCCACGCTGCCATCCGGACCGATCGCTCCGGTCGGGCACAGCGCGATGCATTCGGTGCAACGGCCGCAGTTCGTGCGCAGGGGCTCGTCGGGCGGCAACTCAAGGGTCGTGATCAGCTCGCCGAGCAGCACCCACGAACCGAACTCTTTGGTCAGCACGTTGCCGCTCTTGCCGAACCAGCCGATGCCCGCACGCACGGCGGCCGCCCGATCGACCATCGGCCCGGTGTCCACGCACGCAAGACAGCGCTCGCCTGGGAATTCTCGTTCGATGAAGCGAGCGAGTTGCCGTAAGCGGCCGGTGATGACGCGGTGGTAGTCGTTGCTCCACGCGTAGCTGGATACGGCTCCTCGAAGGCCCGGCTTCTTCGGGTCGTACGGCTCGACGTCGGTCAAGTATGAGGTAGCCGTGCACACGATCGACTTCGCGCCCGGCAGGCTTTGCGAAGGCGTGCAGTTGCGTTCGATGTCTTCATCCGGATAGTGCCAGTTGGCGAGCAGACCTTCTCGCACGCGCCGTTTGAACGTGCGCTCTTCGACGAGAAAGCGATCAGCCGCGCACACGCCTACCAGGTCGAAGCCGAGCTCCTTGGCGCGAGCGGTGACGAATGCTTTGGCTGTCTGTTTGATGCTTGAGCCGGAGCTCACGTGCTCGCGAGGCCGGATGGAAATTCGATGGTGCACTTGCCGTGCACCGGCAATCCGTTCAGGGTGGCCGGCGCGTAGGACGACTTGCGGGCGGCATCGAGTGCGGCCGAGTCAACCGAGGCGTCGCCAGAGGATTCGACGAGCTTGACGCTTTGCACCTGACCGTCAGGCCCGACTTCGACCTCGACGCGGGCGCGCCGGCTGCTGATGCCGCCGCCGCCCGCCGAGGTCGCGAGAACGATGAGGCGCGGTGGATTGTCGTCGCCCCACTGGATCGAACCGGCGAGGCGCGCTTGGTCGGCCCCGCTATCGGATTGGGCGGTTTCTGTCGACTTGTTCTGACCCGGCAACGGAATAACGTTGGTGGCTGCCGGGCTGTCGGGCGCGGCGGTCGGACTGGGCGGCGCGGCCACCTTCAACGAGAGCATGCTGGTGCGCCGAGCCGGGGTGCGAATGCTGTGCCGCGCTCCTGATCCGCCCATCTCCAAATATTTCATGGGCGCGAGTTTGGCGATCGTCCGCTTCACCACGAGCGGTGGCGGCGTCGGCGTCGGGGTCGGAAGCACGAAGGCGAGCTTTCCGCGCGAGAGCGTGACGATGGAGAAGCCTTGTTCGGGCACGTCCGGGGTGCGCCACATCGGCGCGAGTTTCGTCAGCGTCGGACCCATGACGAAGTGGACCGCCATCGAGATGAACAGAAAGACCGCAAAACCGATGATCACCCGGCGTCGAAAACGCGGCATACTGCCGGGTGCTGTTGGTATGAAACCCGCTGCAGATCTGGATGTGGATTGGGGCATCGTGATCGTATCACCCCAGTCTTCCGAACCGGCGGTCGGAACGCGGCTTTTAGGGGATAGTAGGTTCCAGGAGGGCTTGCGAGTCGCCTTTGAGGCGAACGGGCTAGAACTCGGTCGCCTCGCTGTCCCCGCTGTTGAAGAATGAGAAGTCCCAGATGTGCTTGGGGAAGGTGAAATCGGACAGACTGTACGTCAACGCCTCATAGGCGGTCACCTTCTTCGCCAAACCGCCGCCTGTGTGCACGATCGAGTCGGTCGACTCGCGGTCCATCAACCAGTAGCCGTTGACGATCGTGTACGAGACCTCCCACGTGAGGCTTGACGCCAGGCCTTGCGGAAAGATCCCGGCAGAGCGCAGCTTGCGCGGCACGAACGCCTGCGTATCGATCCAAATGTCGCGCAGCCGGTAGTGGCCCGGATCGTGCACCGGGCGCAGCACGAGGTGATACGCGTAACGGGCGGCATATGGCTCGATGCCGGCAAGCGTGACCTCATAATCTTGCGCGAACGCCTCGATTCGGCCCAGCGTGCGGATGTCCGTGGCTTCGGGTTCGGGCGTCGGAAACAGCGACGGCAGGATCTCTCCGGGCGGGCGCAGTCCGAATGAGTACAGCGGCGAGATCTGCGGCACGCCGAACGGCTCCTCGTGGTTTTGGCTGTGCCCCGGATGGAAGCGCAGTCCGAAGATCGTGATGTCGGTGCCGTACGGGTTCTCCGGCTTATTGGTGCTGGCGAACGGAATCGTGTGGGTGGCAACGATATCGTCGCGCGTGCGCACGATCGACTGGAAGGATTCAGCGAAGGGTTTGCTGCCGATCGTCGCCCGGACGTTGACCACGAACGAGATGAAGGGCGGGTAGCGCAACGATTGCAGCAGCACGCGCGTGCGGCGGAGGATCTCTGGGCCGGACATGAACGTTCCGGCTGGCGGCGAAGAGGCGCGCGTCAGATCGAGACTGCCGATAGCGTTTTCGGGCTCGGTGGTGAAACGAGCGATCCGCTCCGTGAGCGCTTTGGGACATGACGCCGGCGCGTTGACGGTGCGCACGTTGAGGACGAGTTCGTACGTGGTCGATGGCTGCAGCGACGGAACTTTCAGTTTGCCCAGCGCGGCGGGCTGGCCGCCCAGATACACCGTCGCCCCGCTGTCGTCGGTTTGGGCGACGGAGTGCGCGAGGTCGTTCGCCTTCAGGCGCAGTCGCTGACCGGTCAGCGAGACGAGCTCGGCGCTTTGGACGATCGCGAAGTTGTTCGCGTCCGTCGCGAGCGTCAGCGAACCCGCATGATACGCGGCATCGGTCGAGCCTTCGTCGGGTGAGATGAGCCGGATACCGGGCTGCGTCGCCACAAATGACGCATCGCAACCGGCCGCGCGCGCGCGGTCCGGCTCGCTGGCCCTGCCTAGGATGAGGGCGAACAGCGCAGCGAGCGCCGCGCCGGCGAGGTATCGGTGGAGAACGACGATGCTTATCCTTGTGCCTGGGCGTTAAGCGTAGATGCCCCGAGTCATGTAGCAGTCGACGACGCGCCTGATCGCCACCATATATGCGGCCTGGCGCAGCGGCACCTTGTAATCCAGCGAGATCTGCCACACTGCGTCGAAATTCTCGCGCATCACGTCGTTGAGCCGCTCGTTGACTTCCTTCTCTTTCCAGTAATAACCCATCTTGTCTTGAACCCACTCGAAGTAGGAGACGGTCACTCCGCCGGCGTTGGCCAGAATGTCGGGAATGATGATCACGCCCGCATCCGACAGGATCTTGTGCGCCTCAGGCGTGGTCGGGCCGTTCGCCCCTTCCGCGATGAGCCGGGCCTTGATCTTCTTGGCGTTCCTCTCGGTGATCTGATTCTCTATCGCGGCCGGCACCAGGATGTCGCAGTCCAGTTCGAGCAGCGCCTCGTTGTTCACGCGCTCGGCTCCCGGAAAGCCCTCCAGGCTGTGCCTTTCGCTCTTCGCGATGTATTCGATAGCGGCGTTCGGTTCGATGCCCTGCGGATTGTGGATGCCGCCGAACTGATCGCTGAGTCCGACGATCTGGGCGCCACGCTCGTGCAGCAGTTTGGCCGAAATCGATCCGACGTTTCCAAAGCCCTGCACCACGACGCGTTGGCCTTTGAGCGCCTTGCCCATCTTCTCGAGCGCGTGGTCGACGCAGATGGTCACGCCGCGGCCGGTGGCTTCGACGCGACCACGCGAGCCGCCGATGCAGAAGGGCTTACCCGTGACCACGCCGGGCGTGTGCGCGCGCAAGTGCATCGAGACCGTGTCCATGATCCATGCCATGGTTTGCGCATTGGTGCCGACATCGGGCGCGGGTACGTCCTTGTCGGGTCCGATGATCTCGATGATCTCGGCTGCGTAGCGACGCGTGAGCCGCTCGAGTTCTCCCAGTGACAGCCGCGAAGGATCGCACGTCACGCCGCCCTTGCCGCCGCCGAAGGGCAGATCCACGACCGCGCACTTCCACGTCATCCAGAACGCCAGCGCCGTGACTTCATCCAGCGACACGTCCGGGTGATAGCGGATGCCGCCTTTGGCCGGGCCGCGCGCGAAATTGTATTGCACTCTGTAGCCCGTGAACACCTCGAACTCGCCGTTGTCGCGCTGGAACGGGATAGAGATGATCACCTGACGCGAAGGGTGCGTGAGGATGCGGCGCACCGTCTTGCCGATGTCCAGGCGGTCGGCCGCTTCGTTGAAGTACGCGATCGCTTCGCCGAAGACCGAGGCTTCGTGCGCATAGCGCTCTTTGGTCTGCAGCGTATCGCTCGGCTGGTTGTCGACCTTGGTTGCCATGGGAGTCTCCGAAATCGCTTTCTTAGACGTTGAAGCGGAAAGTGACGACGTCGCCTTCTTGCATGAGGTAATCGCGCCCCTCGACGCGCAGCAGGCCTGCGTCTTTGACCGCGGCAAGATTGCGCAGCCGGGCCAGATCGTCGAACGAGGCGATCTCCGCGCGTATGAAGCCGCGTTCGAGATCGCTGTGGATCTTGCCGGCGGCCTGCGGCGCTTTCGTGCCTCGTTCGATGGTCCAGGCGCGTGTTTCTTTTTCGCCTGCGGTGAGAAAGGTCATCAGATTGAGGAGCCGGTAGGCGCCGACGATCAGGCGGTCGAGGCCGCTTTGCTCCACTCCCAACTCTTTTGCAAGTGCGCTCGCCTCGTCACGCGGCAGCGCCGCGAGCTCGGCTTCGAGCTTTGCGCAGACGACGATGCATTCGGCCCCCTGGGATTGCGCGAACTTCCGCACTGCTGCGACGCGCTCCGATTCCTTGGTGAGGCCCGATTCATCGACGTTCGCGACGTAGAGAACGGGCTTTGCGGTGAGCAAAGTCAGTTCCTTTGCAAGGGACACCTCGAGCTCGCCGGCAGCCGCGATCCGAGCGGTCGTGCCTTCGTTCAATGCAGCGCTCAGCTTTTCGAGCGCGGCGACCTCCGGGGCGAGCTTAGGATCTGCCTTGGCGCGCGGTCTCGATTTTTCGAGCCGGCGTTCCACCGCTGCGAGGTCGGCGAGCGCGAGTTCGGTGTTGATGATCTCGATATCGTGCAGCGGATCCGGCGAATCTTCGACGTGCGCGACGTTCTCATCTTCGAAGCAGCGAACGACCGTGACGATCGCGTCGACTTCGCGGATGTGCGAAAGAAACGCGTTGCCGAGGCCTTCGCCCTTGGATGCGCCGCGGACAAGCCCGGCGATGTCCACGAACGTGGTGGTGGACGGCACGATCTTCTTGCTGCGAAAGATCTCGGCGAGCACGGCGAGCCGCGCGTCCGGGACCGGCACGATGCCGAGGTTCGGTTCGATCGTGCAGAACGGGTAGTTCGAGGCCGCGACGCTGCTGCTCGTGATGGCATTGAAGAGCGTCGACTTGCCGACGTTGGGCAAGCCGACGATGCCGGCTGCGAGTGACATTACTCGGGCGAGTTGCCCGGCAGCCAGCCGGCGGCTTGCAAACCCGCCGCGAGCCGCTCGCGCACCAAGGCCTCCGCGACGTCGACCCCGGCGCGCGCCGCGTAGAACTCGATCCCGAACGTCGCGCGATCGGCTTGCACGTCTTCGACCATCACGGAGACGCCATCGGCTGAGATGTCAGCGCCGCTCACAGCGCGGCCGACGATCTCGGCGATCTTCGCTCGCATGCTCGCGATGTCGGCCCGCAGCGGGATGCTGATCGTGATGTGCGCGCGCTTCGGCAGACGGCTCGAGTTCACGATATAGAGGATGTTGCCGTTCGGGATCGTGACCGCACGGCCTTGCTCGTCGACGATGACGGTGGTGCGCAGGCTGATGGCCTCGACGGTGCCGGCGATGCTGCTGTTGACCGTCGTGATGACTTGGATGCGGTCGCCCACCTGGAATTGATCTTCCATCAGAAAGGAGAAGCCCGTCAGCAGGTCGCGCACCAGGGTCTGCGCCCCGAAGGCGAGCACCGCGGTGATGACGCCTGCGGACCAGACCGCCGGGACGACGTCGACCGACCAGATGTTGAGCACCAGCAGGAGCAGCGCGACGAGGACGACGGCGCGCAGTATCGATTTGACGAGGTTGGCGTATGTCGCGACGCGCGGGATGTAGCGCGCGACGAAGCGGCGCGCGAAAAAGCGGTCGACGACCGCCACGCCGAGTCGCCACAGCAGAAAGGCCGCAACGATTGCGATCGCTGTTGCGTAGACATGGTTGAGCAGGTCGTGGAACTGGGCGGGCGTGAGGCTCGCGAACGTCACAGACACGGCGCGCGCCTTTCTGCCCCTGTTCCAGACGGTCCTGCGCTGCGTCACATAACGATAGGAACCGCCAATTTTCTGCGCGAAGGCCGAAAGCGATTTCACATGCGGCAAATGAAGGTTGACAAACTCGGCATCGACTTGCTGACGCACGATCCGGTCGTGATCCTGAAGGACCTGGAGGGCAAGCGCTACCTTCCGATCCTCATCGGCCCGTTCGAGGCCACTGCTATCCAGCTCGCGCTCGAAGCACAGCCCGTGCCGCGCCCGCTGTCGCACGACCTGATGAAATCCATCCTCGACGGACTGAACGCGAAATTGACCAAGATCGTCATCCACGACATCAAAGACAGCACGTTCTACGCCAAGCTGGTGGTCGAGGCAGCCGGAGAAGATCAAGAGATCGATGCCCGGCCTTCGGATTGCATCGCGCTCGCTCTGCGCGCGAACGCGCCGATCTACGTCTCGGACAAGATCGTCCTCGAGGAATCGGTGTACGACAAGAAAGCGGAAGAAGAGGAGATGCAGCGCTTCAAAAAATACATCGAGAGCCTCAAGCCCAGCGATTTTCGTTCGGAATCTTAAGCGTCGGGAGATTCGTTGAAGGACTCAGCTGAGATCGGGGTCTTCGGAGGCTCCGGGTTCTACTCGCTGCTCGAAGGCATGCGTGAGGCTAAGATCGAGACGCCTTACGGCTCGCCGAGCGACGCGCTTGCGCTGGGGGAGATCGGCAGCCGCAAGGTCGCCTTCTTGCCGCGGCACGGGAAAGCGCACTCGCTGCCGCCGCACATGATCAACTATCGCGCCAATCTGTGGGCGATGAAATCGCTCGGGGTCACGCGCATCATCGGGCCGACCGCTGCAGGCTCGTTGAAGGCATACGTGAAGCCCGGCGACTTCGTCGTGTCCGATCAGTTGGTGGACAGAACCACCGGACGCAAGGACACGTTCTACGACGGACCTGTCACGACGCACGTATCGTTCGCGCATCCGTACTGCCCGCAGGTGCGGGCGCTCGCCATCGAGACCATCAGGGGTCTCAAGATCCCCGTTCACGAGCGCGGCACGGTCGTGACGATCCAGGGACCACGTTTTTCGACGATTGCGGAGAGCCGCTGGTTTTCTGCAGCGGGCTGGGAAGTGATCAACATGACCCAGTACCCTGAGGCGTACCTGGCGCGCGAGCTGGAGATGTGCTACGCGAACATCTCGCTCATCACCGATTACGACGTCGGGCTGGAAGGGCAGTCCGGCATCGAGCCGGTGACGCACGAAGGCGTGATCGCCGTATTCAAAGCCAACAACGAGCACGTGAAAAAGGTCATCAACACGATGGTCGAGCGCATGCCCAACGAGCGTACCTGCACGTGCGGCTCCGCCCTGACCGGCGCCCGTATCGGCTAGCGAACTCCATCCGCGCGCAGTTGGATCTGCAGCCAGCCCAGGATCGCGCTCGGCGCGACGTTAGTGGTGGAGTTCAATCGTTCGGCTTCGTTGATCGCTGCGATGGCGGAGGCCGGGCGCTCGTGCGCGCGCGCGCCAAGCGCCGCGATGGTCTTCTTGTACTCGGGCGCGCTTTCGCGGTCGAACGCCAATCGCTCGCCGCCGAGTGCGGTCACCATCAGGTCGCGCGCGGTGATGCGCGCCTGGCGCAGGATGTCATCGAGTTGCCCGCGCGCAGCCTCTCGGTCGTCTTTTTCGAGCGGGGGTATCGGCGGCAGCGCCTGCGGCGTTCTCAAGCAGGCCAGAAACCAGTCGCGTGCCGCCTGCCGTAGACCTGCCGCTCCTTCATCGAGCTCTTCGATGGCGTGCCCAAGGCTGCCGAGGGACCGCGCCGCGATCGTCGCGGCACGCGTCTTGTTCTGCCCGTAGTGCCGGACGAGCTGCTCCGCGATGTCCTTTTCACCCAGCAGATCGAAGCGGATGGCGACCGTGCGCGAGCGGATCGTCTCGATGATGCTTTCTGCGCGCTCGGCCGTGATGAGAAACAGTTTGCCCGGATCCGGCTCTTCGAGCTGTTTGAGCAGAACGTTGTAGGCCTCGATTTTTGTCACGTTTTCGAAATCCGGCACGATGGTGATGAGGCGCCCGCCCTCGTAGCTCTTCATCTCCATGAGCGAGATGATGCGCCGGCTGGCCTCGATGCCGAAGTCGCTCGTCTTGCGCTCGGGGGTGCCGGCCAGTGCATCGGCTTCGTGGATGAAATCCTCGTCCACCACGATCAGATCGCCCGACGACCCGGCTATGCCGCGAATGCACGGTCCGCACGTTCCGCAGTAACCGAGAGGAAAGGATGTGGGGCGCTCGCAGTGCAGCGTCCAGGCCAACGCGTTGGCGAACGAGCGCTTGCCAACGCCACGCGGGCCGTGGAACAGGTAGGCGTGAGCGAGACCGCTCGGGCCGATGCGGCGGAAGTAGTCGACGACGTGGCGCTGCCCCGTGAACGGTTTCGGTGGCTCGACTTCGTGCGGCGGTGGCGGTGGCGCGAGTTCTGCGCTTTTCTTCTTCGGCATGTCGCCAGAGTTGGATAGCCGGAGCTAAAGCTCCGGCACTACACCCGAGCTTCGCTCGGGTCGCTACATCAGGGGGTTAGCGGGATTGCCAGCGGGAGAGCACGACTTCGCGCACTTGGGACGCGATCTCGTCCGCCGGAAGCGACCCTTCTAAGACGATGAAACGTCCGCCCTCCGCAACGGCCACTTTGCGATAGCCCTCGGCCACGCGACTGTGGAACTCCGTGCTCTCGCGCTCCATTCGATCGCCGAAGCCGGGACGGATGTGCAGCCGCTCGCGCGACAGTTCGGTGGAGATGTTCAGCAGGAAGGTGACGTCGGGCGCGAGCCCGCGTGCCGCGAACCTCGTGATCCGCATGATCGTGTCCACGGGGATCCCGCGGCCGAATCCTTGATACGCAAGCGTCGCATCCCAGAAGCGATCGCACACGACCAGACGCCCCTCGGCCAGAGCCGGCTCGATCACCTTGTCCACCAATTCTGCGCGGGAGGAGCTCAGCAATAAGGTCTCCGCTTCGGGCGAGATCTGCCCGAGCGGATCGATCAGCAGCTCGCGGAGTTTCTCTCCCAGCGGCGTGCCGCCGGGCTCGCGCGTGAAGATGAACGGAATGGTGGTCTGCGCGAGGTATTCGTGAAGCAGCTTCACCTGGGTGGACTTGCCCGCGCCTTCGATGCCTTCGAAAGTGACGAACAGCCCAGATGTTATTGGAACGACTCCTTGAACAGACGCACGCGGCGATTGGGCTCGGCACCGGTGGAGCGCGATTGCAGCTGATACTTCTCAGCCATTTGGTGCTGCAAGCGGCGTATGTAGGAAGATTGGGGCGAAAGCTCCACCGGGCGGCTGTGCAGCATCACTTGATACACCGCCTCCTCGGCCTCGCGCAGCGCCAATTCCTCGTCGTCCGTGCTGGGCAGCTCGTACAGGTCGCGCAGGCAATTCGTGATCTGCGACGTCGTATTCGTCTTGAGCGCATACACCGGGATGTTCTGCGCGGCGACGTCTTTGAGTTTGCCGTGATCGCGGCGCTCGAGCGCCTTGAGCGTGAGCACCACGTCGGCGTCATCCCACTGGCGCACCACTGCAGCGGACACGCGCAGGTTGGAGACGGCGCGCTCGATCTTCGAGCGGCTCACGCCGTAGGGGAAGATCTTGACGACCTCACCGCCGGACTCGTCGTCGGTGTCGGCTTCCCCGTTCTCGGCGGCCGGCACGCGCTCGTAGAAGGATGACGGGTGTGACGGCTGATTGAAGCGCGGCTGAACCGTCTGCGCTTCGGCTTTCTGCACCACTTCGACGCCACCGCGTTCGGTGCGCACGCGGACCTCCGGTTTGGGCTGGTGGCCGCGCAGCATGGCGTCGACGACTTCCGCGACCGGGGAGTGCAGGGCCAGCCGATTGCGGTCCTGGATCTCGATGACGACGTCAAACGTCGGCGGCGCCTTGCGCTCCAAAACCGTCTTGCGCGTGCCGCGGCGTTTGGCTTCTTCGTCCGACAACGTCACCGCACCGACGCCGCCGATGAGATCGGACAAGGTCGGGTTCATCAAAAGGTTTTCGAGGTCGATGCCGTGCGCGGTCCCGATCAGCTGCACGCCGCGCTCGGCGATCGTGCGCGCCGCCATCGCTTCGGCTTCCGTGCCGATCTCGTCGATGACGATCACTTCCGGCATGTGGTTCTCGACCGCCTCGATCATGACCGCGTGCTGGTTCAGCGGCACATCCACTTGCATGCGCCGCGCATGCCCGATGCCGGCGTGCGGCACGTCGCCGTCGCCCGCGATCTCGTTGCTCGTGTCGACGATCACCACCCGCTTGCGCAGGTCGCCGGAAGAGAGCACGCGCGCGACCTCGCGCAGCATCGTCGTCTTGCCCACGCCGGGTTTGCCGAGCAGCAGTATCGACTTGCCCGAGCGCACGACGTCCAAGATGATGTCGATGGTGCCGTAGACCGCGCGCCCCACGCGGCTCGTCAGCCCGACGATCTTGCCACCGCGGTTGCGCAGGCATGAGATGCGGTGCAACGTCTGCTCGATGCCCGCTCGATTGTCTTTGCCGAACGCTCCGATCCGCCCGACGACGAACGCAAGGTCGTCGGGGTCTACGTGCGCCTGCGAGAGATAGCAGAAGTCATGCGGGAAACGCGCCTCAGGCAACCGTCCGAGGTCCAGGATCACTTCGATCAAATCATGGAGATTCGGGAGACGGACGAGCGCCTGGCGAGTCGCCGGCGGGAAGATGTCGAGGAGCGCGTAGAGTTCCCAGTCACCGCTTGCGTTCGCGGCAAGGTCCTCTTTCAACTAAATCGTCACCTCGGATGGATTTGGCAGCACGCGGATGGTTCGCAGTTTCGGGTCCACCGGTCCCTGGATGTGGACGCCGGCTTTGAGTTCCAACCGTAGGTACTCGATGATGTCGTTTGTGATCCGTTCCCCCGGACACAGAATCGGAATGCCGGGTGGATAAGGCGTCACCACCTCCGCGCATACTGAGCCCGCGCTTTTCTTGAAGGGGACTTCGACGTGGTCGCTCAGGAACGCCTCCCTCGGCGTGACCGCAAGTTCGGGAATCGGCGGCATCTGGTACGATTTCTTCTTCAGGCGATCTTCCAAGACGCCGGTCGGGGAGTAGATGTCGATGGGCCGGTCTTCGCGCGCCATCTCGCTGACCGCGTTGACGAGGCGGTCGATATGATCTTGGGTGGTGCCGATGCTGACGAGCGCCACCACGTTGAAGAGGTCGGCCAGCTCCACCTGGACGTTGTAGCGGTTGCGCAGGATCTGGTCGGCCTCGTAGCCGGTGTAGCCAAGTTTTTTGACCGTGATCACAATGCGGGTCTCATCGTAGCCGGCGATGCCGGGGCGGCCGATTTGGTCCGCGCCCATGCAGTAGATCCCCGCAATGGCGTTCAGCCGTTTTCGCGCCTGACGCGCCAGCGCGAGCGTGCCGCCGAGCAGCGCCTCGCCTTGCGTCGCCATCTGCATGCGGGCGACGTCCAGCGAAGCCAGCAAAACGAGATTGGGACTCGTGCTTTGAAAAATCCTGAGCGTGCTCTTCAGGCGGCCCTGATCGATGCGCGGCCCGCAGACGTGGATCATGGAGGCCTGACTCATGCCCGAGAGCAGCTTGTGCGTCGAGTTGACGCATGCGTCCGCGCCGATGGAGGTGGCCGAGGGCGGCAACTCCGGATGGAAGTGAAGGTGCGGCCCCCACGCCTCATCGACCAAGAACAGCTTATCGTGCTTGTGCGCGATCTCTTTGATCGCGGCAAGCTCCGCCGACGCGCCGTAGTATGTCGGACTCGTGATGAAGACGGCTTTGGCTTCGGGGTGTTCTTGCAGCGCCTTTTCCACCGTCAGCGGCGTGACGCAGTGATCGATGTGCAATTCCTCGTCGACTTCGGGCTGCATGTACACAGGACGAGCAGCGCTCATGATGAGCGCGCTGGTGGCGGACTTGTGGCTGTTGCGGGGCAGCAGGACGGTGTCGCCGGGCCGCAGCGCCGTCATGAGCATCGCTTGATTGCCGGCGGTTGAGCCGTTGACCAGGAAATAGGTGAAGTCGGCGCCCCAGGCGGCTGCGGCAAGCGCGTGCGCTTCCTTGAGGGGACCGGTAGGGTTAGCGAGATCATCGAGATTGCCGACCTGCGTGAGATCGATGGCAAGCACGTTATCGCCGATGAAATCGCGCATGAGCGGATGCATGCCGATGCCCTGCTTGTGGCCGGGCGTGTGGAACGGCGTCGTGCCGCTGGTAACGTAGTCTTGCAGCACGTCGAAATACGGCGTTCGGCGCTGATTGAGTCGAGGCACGGTATTGGACTCCTGTCGCGAAATGTAGGCCTGAGGCTTTAGCCCCGGTTTCACGGCGTGCGAAAGAGCCCGGGGTTTACCAGAATTCCCAGAAGTGCCGGCAAGCGGGGAGCAGCCGGTGGAGTTGCTCAAGACAGGTCGCGCGAGCCATTGATGGATTGTTTTCTTCGCCTGGCTTTACGAACCTGTATGGCTATGTAGTGCCGGGGCTTTAGCCCCGGCAGTGAGAACCGAAACTGGATGAAGGCCCTTCGCATCACCCAACCGGGCGGCCCCGAAGTTCTTGAAGTCGCCGAGGTTCCGACCCCCGCGCCGGGCGCCGGACAGATCTTGGTGCGCGTTCGCGCAGCCGGCCTGAATCGCGCCGACCTTCTGCAGCGCCGAGGGCACTATCCCGCGCCGCCGGGTTGGCCCCAAGACATCCCCGGCATGGAATACGGCGGTGAGATCGCGGCGTTGGGAGCGGGCGTGACGGACTTGCGCGTCGGTCAACGCGTGTTCGGGCTCGCGGGAGGCGGCGCGCAGGCCGAATACCTCGTGGTGCCTGCAGTGCTGGCGCTCCCCACTCCGGACAGCCTGAGCGATATAGAAGGCGGCGCGATTCCCGAGGCGTACATCACGGCGCATGACGCGCTGTACACGCAGGGTTCGCTCCAGCCGGGCGAACGGGTGCTCATCCATGCGGTTGGTTCCGGTGTGGGCATCGCTGCGTTGCAGATCGCGAAGGCCGCCGGTTGCCCCGTCCTCGGTACGTCGCGCTCCGCCGACAAACTCGCGCGCGCCCGAGCTCTCGGTCTGGATGTGCGCATCGACGCCGTGAAGGAATCGTTCGATGTCGCCACCATCCGCGCGACCGACGGCAGAGGGGCCGCTCTCATCATCGATTTCATCGGCGCCGAGTACTTGGAACGCAACCTGAACGCACTCGCCCTCAAAGGTAGGATCGTCTTCGTATCGACGCTTTCAGGCCAGCATGCGTCGTTGCCGATCGGAACCGTGATGGCCAAACGCGCGCGGCTCATCGGCACGATGCTGCGCGGCCGCTCGCTGGATGAAAAAGCAGCCGCTTCGCGTGCGTTCGCGGAACACGTGCTCCCGCTGCTGGCGCGCGCGGCGATCAAGGTGCCGATCGACAAAGTGTTTCCGCTCGAGCAGGCGCCCGAAGCGCATCGCTATATGGAAGAAAACCGCAACTTCGGCAAGGTCGTGTTCACCGTATAGGAACCGCTCGCTCGCCTGCAACGCGCGCCGCATTAAGTCGCGATGAGCGACCTTGTTTCTCAGACTGCTCCCAGCGCTTCGTAAGGTTGCGACGATACACTGGTGACATGAGAAACTCAATCTTAGCCCTTGTGAGCGCGGTACTTGTGGCCACGGTCGGCATTTCGACGGTGCAGCCGGCCAAGGCCGATAACGCTGCGACCACTCGGGCCATCATCCTCGGCGCGGCGGCGCTCGTGGCAGGCGTCGCCGTCAGCGCGAACGTCGCGCACAAACGCCAAGTCGCGAACACGGTGGTCGGCTACCTCCAGGACGGCAGCACGGTGTATCAGGACGGCCACGTGGTCTCTCCGAACGGCCAGAGCTACTATCCGAGCCAATACGGGCAAACGGTCGCGTGCAGCAACCAGACGTGCTACCTCAACGGCGGCAACGGCAACGGGCCTTACTACGGCTACAACGGCAATAACCCTTACGGCAACAATCAATACGGCAACAATCAATACGGCAATAATAATGGGCAACCGCCGTTCGGACTCGCCGGCCAGGGTCCGTACTACGCCAACGGCAACGCCAACGGAAACCAGGGGAACGCCTGCCCCAACAACGGCTATAACAACGGCTACAACAACAACTATAACAATGGCTATAACAACGGCTACGGCAGCCAGAGCGCCGATCGCGGCAAGCGGCATCGCGTAGCCAACCGCTAAACCTTCTTCGCGCACCTCGTCAGGGACGAACCTGTGCCCGGCAGCCTGGTTCGTCCCTTTCGTTTTACGTTTTGCGGAAAGCGTCGCCTTCGGTGACCGCGCCGGGCGTGATCACGCCGCAATACATGCCGAAGTCTTGTCCATGGCGCTCCGTCAAGAAGCGCAGCAAAGCCGGCTCGGCAACGCTTGTGTCGGGATCGAGGGTCGGCAGCACGCAGCGCTCGCACGGCTCGATCGCTTCAAGCACCACGCTGCCCACGATGAAGCGCGAGCCCGGCCACCGCAGTTCCGCGAACGGCTCGAGATCAGCGCCATCGAGCACGATGTTCGGGCGGAAGCGTCGCATGTCGATCTCTTTGCCGTATTCTTCCGAGAGCGCGCGCAGCGTCGGCAGGCAGGTGACGAGCACGTCGCGCGCGTCGTGATTGCTGCCATCGGTCGCTTCGCGCACCGAAAAGCTTCGCCCGAGCTTGGCGCCGAGCGCATCGAAATCGACACCGGGACCCGGGATCGGCAGCATCGCCGGGAGTACCCTGGCGGAGAGCACTTTACCGCGCCGTTGCGATGAGGGCTCCTCGTCGATCAGGGCGTAGCGGCGGTCGTCCACCATTCCGCCTGCCGCAAAGTCGGCCGACGTCACGCGCTCGCCGCGCAGCGACTTGACGGGATAGCGCCAGAGCTGTTCGACTCGCACGGCTAACGCGGCGCGTGGGCGAAGATCAGCAAGAACTTCTCCACGGCGGCCCAGTTCTCGGCCGCGCCCTGTGGATCTTCAGCGCCGTCCAGCGTTGACGAGCCGTGAATGCCTGCCGTTTTCGGGATGAATTGAACGGCCGGACGCACCGCGATCACATCGAGGATCTGCTTCGCATGGGCAATCTCGACCGGGTCTTTCGCCTGCGTGATGAACACCGGGACCTTGAGGTTGCGCGCCGCATTGCGGACGAGGTGCTTGTCGGAGTCGAAGTATTCTCCAGGCGAAAACGCGAGCACCCCGGCGACGGCCGCCCGATGCCTGTCGGTCACGACGAAGACCAGCGCCGCCGAATAGCTGCTGCCCCACAACAACACCGTGCGCGCATGACCCTTCGCCCACCCAAGCGCGGCCTCCATGTCCGGGATGGATTCCAGGTAGCCGGCCTTTCGTCCGAAGCCGGCTGCGGTCTGATTCGTCGAATGGAAATCGTCGCCGCCGGAGCGCAGGTCGACTGCCAGGCAGGCAAATCCGTCATGCTTCAAGCGCGGGGCGATCGACGCGTATTCGGCTTTGTTCGAGCCGGCGCGGTGAAAGAGCACGATGATGGAAGCTTTTGGATCCTTCGCCTGATAGAAATCGGCGAAAACGCGCACGCCGTCGGCGGCCTTGAACGTGACGCCTTGTTTCGCGGCCGCAGCCAGAGGCGCGCCGGCCAGAACAGCGAGCAGCAACAGGGTCAGCGCGCGCGTCACGCGGCTTAAGCCTCGACGCGCTCTTCGATCGAAACGTCGTACAAGAATAGGAACTTGTACCACTCGCCCGGCACGGTGTGGCGTTTGATCTGGATCCATGGGATGTACTTCGGCCGCCGCGGTTTGCGCAGGAGACGCAGGTTCGCATCGTGCGGCGAGCGATTGTTCTTCCGATTATTGCAGGTCAGGCAGGCGCAGACGAGGTTCTCCCACGTTGACGGACCGCCCACGCTCTTCGGCATGACGTGATCGACCGTCATCGGACCTTCACCCTTGCCGCCGCAATATTGGCACCGATAGTCGTCGCGCAAGAGCACGTTCTTCTTGGTCAGGGCCACTTCTTGACGCGGCCTGCGGATGTAGTACAGCATGCGGATGATGGACGGCATGCGCATCGCGAACGTCGCCGAATGCAGGCTGCGCTCGTGCTGATGCAGCACCTCCGCTTTGCCCGCGAAGATGAGCTTCACCGCGCGCTGCAATGAGGTGACATTGAGCGCTTCGTACGTGGCGTTGAGGACGAGTACGTCGGTCATGCTCGAAATCAGCCCGTCTTCATCACGTAGTCGACTTGCAGTTGCGTCAGCATCCCTTCGATGGCGAGCCGCTCGTCTCGCGACAACACCTTGCCGACGGCTGCCAGCAGCGCATTCGCGGCATCGATGGCGACCTTCGCGTCGCCGAGATTCAGCGCGTCCTTGCCGGCCCGCTCGCTTCCCGGATCCGCAGGCAGCGGCGTCGCCAAATGCGCGGCGGCAGCCTCGACCAGGAGCATGAGCATGGTGAAAGACAGCACGTGCACCGAAGGCGGCCCTTCGGTCGCCTTCGCTTGCTCGCCGGAAACCTGCGCCTGAGGGGCAGAACCTTCAGGTCCTGCTGCCTCATTTATCTCCACGCTCATCGCAAGAAACTACCGTCCCCGCTAGACGTTGGGCACACGGGGGGAGGCTGCCCTGCTTGGGTGGGGGGAACGGACTTAAAAGTGCTACCGGCGTGCAGCCGAGACCATCTCCATGAACAGCTTGTGGATACGCACGTCGTCGGTCAATTCAGGATGGAATGACGTGCCGAGCAGGTTGCCCTGGCGCACCATGACGCCCTTGCCGTCGAGGCTCGCGAGAATCTTCGCTTTGCCCCACGCCGATTCGATCCATGGCGCGCGGATGAACACCCCCGGGAACGGTTTGCCGTCCAAACCTTCGACGTCGAGCGCCACTTCCGCGCTTTCGATCTGACGCCCGAAGGCATTGCGCTTCACTTCGATGTCGAGCATGCCCAAGGTCGGCTGTTTGGAGCCGACGATCTTATCCGACATCACGATCATGCCCATGCACGTGCCCCACATCGGCATGCCCTTCGCCACCCGATCGTGTAGAGGCTTGGCGAGACCGAAACGGTCCAGCATGGCGCCCACGGTCGTCGATTCGCCGCCGGGCACGATCAAGCCGTCGACCTTCTTCAGTTCTTGCGGCGTCTTCACGCGCGTGGCGGTGACTTTGCAGCGCTCCAGCGCGAGGAGGTGCTCCTCGACGTCGCCCTGCAGCGCCAGCACTCCGATCGTCGGCGTCGGCATGTTATGCCGCCCTACCATCCCCTGCCGGCGAGCAGTTGCTCTTTCGGGATCTGGCTGATCTCCAAACCGTGCATCGGCGCGCCCAACTCTTTGCTCACTTCGAGCACGACCTTAGGATCGTCGAAGTAGTGGGTCGCCTCCACGATCGCCTTGGCGGTCTTGGCGGGATTCGCGCTCTTGAAGATGCCCGAGCCGACGAAAACGCCCTCGCTGCCGAGTTGCATGCACAGCGCGGCATCGGCGGGTGTCGCGATCCCGCCGGCCACGAACGTCACCACCGGCAAACGGCCATGCTCGGCGACGTCGCGCACGATCTCGACCGGGGCGCCCAGCTCTTTGGCGTTGGCGACGAACTCTTCTTCGGAGAGCGTGGTGAGGCGGCGGATCTCGCTCGTGACCGAGCGCAAGTGCCGGATGGCTTCCACGATGTTGCCCGAGCCGGCCTCGCCCTTGGTGCGGATCATCGCTGCGCCTTCGGCGATGCGCCGCAGCGCCTCGCCGAGATTCCGCGCTCCGCACACGAACGGCACCGTGAAGGGCCGCTTGTCGATATGATACTGTTCGTCTGCCGGCGTGAGCACTTCGCTCTCGTCGATGAAGTCGATGCCTAACGCCTCGAGCACTTGAGCCTCGACGAAATGCCCGATGCGCGTTTTCGCCATGACCGGAATCGTGACCGCATCCATGATGCGCTGGACCACGTCGATCGCTGCCATGCGGGCGACGCCGCCTTCTTTGCGGATATCGGCGGGCACGCGCTCGAGCGCCATGACGGCGACGGCGCCCGCTTCTTGGGCGATGATCGCCTGCTCGGGCGTGGTGACGTCCATGATGACGCCGCCTTTGAGCATCTGCGCAAGGCCGCGCTTGACTTTCTCGGTGCCTTTTTGTTTCGGCGTGGGTGCGGGCGTGGGCATGACGATGGGACCTCCGTCTTTTGAGTTCGTACGAACCACGGTATCAGAAGTACCTAGCTGAGCGTAACCCCGGTGGGGACAATCGAGACGCTTTTGGGGGGTTTAGCCGCCCCCGCCCATCAGCGGGGCGGGCGTTATTTGGATGATCGGGGCGAAGGTGGGTTTCGGCGTGGACGACGCCGTGTTGCGCGGGCTCGGCGGCGCCGGGGATGGGGTCGGCGTGGAGCGGCTCACGACCACTTTCACCGACGGAGTCGCCTGGATGGCCGTGGCCGCTGCGCTTGGCGACGGCGTGATTTTCGGCTGGTCCTGCGGCGTCGGAGTTCCCACGGAAAGGACGCGCGCGGTCGGCGATGGATCGGGCTCCGATGAGCCTTTCGGAAAGATCACTCGGCCCTCGCCGGGGATCTCGACGGCATGCATCGCGCCGCCGGCGCTGCTGCCGGTGGCCAGCACGGTGGGGACGGCGGTCGGCATGACTTCGGTTTGCGCCATGGAGCGCGAGAGCAACGCGACTCCGATGAGCCTCCCGACGCCTACCGACAGCACGAGCGTTAAGGCCGCCGCCACCAGGACGATCGGCCAGAAGAACTTGTTCCGTGTTTGGGCGGGGCGCGTCTGGATCTCCGCGCCTTCTGAGGGTTTTTTGTCCTTCATCGGAGACGCATGTATTCGCGCCGGCAGGGGCTCGACCGTGCCGACCAGGCGTTCGTTTTTCCTCGCGGCGGATTAAAAGGTCGCTGAACCCTGCAGATCCGCGCCGCTCGTGATGTGTCCCTCGATCGCCAAGCGGAATTCTGTGGGACGGTCGGCCTTCGAGTAGGCTTCTTTTTCCGAGACGAGTCCGCTCTGGTAGAGATCGATGAGCGACTGCGTGAAGGTCTGCATGCCTTCCATCCGCCCGAGCGACAAGTAGCCGTACATCTCGCTGAACTTGCCTTCCATGATGAGGCTCTTGATGGTCGGCGTCGCGATAAGGACTTCGATGGCGGGCACTCGTCCGGAGCCGTCCAGGCGCGCGAGCAAGCGCTGCGAGACAATGCCCCGCAGCGACGTCGCCAACTGTACCATGAACATCTTGCGGTTGGCTTCGGGCAGCGCGTCCATGATGCGCTCGAGGGCCTGGGTCGTGTTCTGCGTGTGGAGGGTCGAGAGCACGAGATGGCCCGTCTCCGCGGCGGTGAGCGCGGTGATGATGCTTTCCGGGTCGCGCATTTCGCCGATGAGGATGACATCCGGGTCTTGGCGCAGCGCTTGTTTCAACGCCACCGTGTACGACTCGGTGTCGATGCCGACTTCGCGTTGTGAGATGATCGACATCTTGTCCACGTGGATGTATTCGATCGGGTCTTCGATCGTCACGATGTGTCGGCGCTGCGTCGAGTTGATCAGGTCGATCATCGCGGCAAGCGTGGTGGATTTGCCGGTGCCGGTCGCACCGGTCAGCAAGATGATACCGTCCGGCTGCTGGCACAGTTCTCGAAGCGAAGCCGGCAGACGCAGCTCTTCGAAGCTCGGAATGTCGAGCCGCACGGTTCTGAACGCCGCGCTGATCGTGCCGCGCTGGAAATACGCGTTGACGCGGAAGCGTCCGTGGCCGTGCAGGCCGTACGCGTAGTCGATTTCCTTGGCCTCGAGGAATTCTTGTTGCTGCGGGCGCGTCATGGAAGAGAAAATGAGATTCTCGCACTCCGGCAGGGAGAGCGGCCGTTCGCTCAACGGCGTCAGTTTGCCGTGCACGCGCGCGATCGGCGGCGCTGCTGCTTTGAGGTGCAAGTCGGAAGCGCCCATGGCCAACATTTGGCGCAACAAGCTGTCGAGGTCCAGCGACTTCGCCGGACGGCCGTTAGGATTGTCAACCATGTCGAGATTTAGCTCCGAGGGTGGTGCTGAACCGGACCATAAGGGCCCAGCCTTACATCAATTATATCGGCCTTTTTCGCGGCTTTCGGGAGGACCATCTTAATTCTCCAGAGCGCCAAAGGACGCCCTTTTCGCCCGTGCGAAGGCCTCGCGGTGACTTCGCCGCTTGAGACCTTGACGCTCGCCGCGCGGGCCAAACTGAACCTGCGCCTCAAGATCTTCGGGCGCCGCCCCGGCGGGCTGCACGAGTTGTGTTCGCTCATGGCAGACTTGGCGCTGTCGGACGAAATGTCGGTCTTGCCGTCGACCGGCGGCCCCTTCTCTTTCGAATGCGAAGGCGCGCTCATCCCACAGCAAGAGAACCTGGCGTGGCGGGCCGCCAAGGCCCTTGGGGCGGACCTGTCCGGCTTACGAGTACGTCTGCGCAAGCGCATTCCGACGCAGGCCGGTCTCGGCGGCGGCAGCGCCGACGCGGCGGCGATGTTGCGCATCGTCGCGGAGCGGGCGCGAGAGCAGCAGCATGCGATCTCCGATGATGCGCTCGTGCGATTCGCCGCCCAACTCGGCTCTGACGTGGCCGCGTGTCTGTTCCCGGGCTTCAAGGTCGTCGAGGGGGCAGGCGAGCGCGTGCGTCCGCTCACAGTTCCGCCGCCGCCGTGGGGAATCGTGCTGCTCCAACCCGGCGTGCGGATAGCGACATCCAACGCCTACCGTCTCCTCGACGAGTCTCGCGGGGTCGACGTTCCCGGCCGCGAGGACGACGGCATCGATGCGCTCGCCTCGGCCCTGCGCGCCGCCGACTTCTCCCAGGCCTGCGCGTTGTTGCATAACGATTTTCAAACGGTGATCGCGGGAGCCTTTGCGCCGATCGCCGGCGCCGCCGATCGGCTGCGCGCCGCAGGCGCCGCTGCCACGTTGCTGTGCGGCAGCGGATCGTGCGTCGCCGGCTTCTTCGAAACGATAGAGGCGGCCCAGCGCGCGCACGCGACGCTGAGCCTCACACCGCAAGAGTGGTCCTGCGCGACGACCTTCGCCGATGCATAACGTGTGCTGACCGCGGTCGCGCTAGCGGGCGGCGTTCTCGAACCCGACTTCCGCGGCGCCGGTTACGACGTTCCCAATAAGGCGTACCTGCGCATAGGTGAAGAGACGATGCTTGAGCGCGTCTTGTCAGCGCTGCGCGGCGCGTCCTCGGTCCGTCGCATCCGATGCGTGACGCCGCCTGAAGCGTACGATGCGGAATTCGGCGAGCTTGGCTGGGAGCTGTGCGACGAGGTCGTCGAGCCGGGCGCGGGCTTGATCGACAGCTTGCTCGCCGGCTTTGCGGGTCTTGCGGACGATGAGCTCGTCCTCGTCGCTGCGACCGACATCCCGCTCGTCACGTCTAGCGCGATCGACGCGTTTGCCGAATCCGCGCTCGCGAAGGATTGCGACGTCGGCTACGGCTTCGTGAGCCGGGCATCGCACGAGCGAAAATATCCGCAGGTACGCCATACCTGGGTGCGGCTGCGCGAAGGCGTCTTTTGCGGTGCAGGGGTGAGCTTGCTTCGAGCCGGCTCGGCGTCGCGCATCGCAGCGATTCTGCAAAAGGTCGTGGCGTATCGCAAGTCGCCGTTGCGGCTTGCATCGCTGTTCTCTGTGGGACTCGTGCTGAAGGTGGCTCTGGGCTACGCGCACGTCGCCGACATCGAGCGCCGTGCGGACGAACTGACCGGGCTGCGCTGCCGCGGCGTGCTCTCGGATGACCCGGAGCTAGGCGTGAACGTCGACGAACTGTCCGACTTGCGCGCAGTCGAGGCTATCCTGGCCGGTTCCGATCAGCCCGCCCACCGATGAAGACCCGGCCTGCTTCCAAGCGATTTACAATAGCGGTGTGGGTCGCCATTATCGTTTTTCTTTCGGCCATCTATCTGCCCATTTTGCTTGTTTTTTCGCCGTTTGGAGATCAACGGTTAACCAAGGGTTTAGCCCTTTACTACATGATCATCTTGGTCATGTATTTCACCTATAGGGTCGTCACCGCGATTGTCTTCTCGGCAGCCGGCTTGGTTGGCTACACGCGCGATGTTCGGAAGTTTCGAGCATTGGGGGAAGTGCCGCCCACACGCACCGCCGATCAACGGTCCGACGCTCAACTCGACCCAGGTCACGTCCAGTCGGCGCTTCGAGACCTCAATGTGGTTTGTGGCACGTGTCCTCGTTGGGTCAGTGAGGGCGTCGATGCGGTACTGGCACTTGCACCTGGTCCAGACCGTCGTGAAAAGCGTGCCGAGCTTCTTTCGCGACTCTACTGGCAGGCCGGGTTTTCTTCGGACCCTTTTGAGGTCCGCAGGGCATACAACCGCTTGCGCATCGCGATCAACCCAAACGTGGACTCGCCGGACTAAAGTCCGGCATACCACATTAGCCTAGGACCGCCTAGCGAGTCCCTATAATAGCTGGGACCCGGGCACGTCGCCCCGTGCTCGTTTCAAAAGGGTCAAGGAGTTCGGCTGATGAGCGCACAGACTCTCAAGCACGTTCCCCTTTCAGACGCGACGCGCGCTTGGGAGCAGATGACGCTGCTCCCCTTCATCGAAAAGCGTCCGGAGCGACGACAAGTCTTCCGCTCCTTCAGCGGCGTTGAGATGAAGCGCCTGTATACGCCTGAGGACCTCGGCGATCACGACTACCTCGCAGATGCGGGCTTCCCGGGTCAGTATCCGTTCACGCGTGGTCCATATCCCACGATGTATCGCGCGCAGCCGTGGACGATGCGTCAGATCGCAGGCTTCGGCACCGCTGAAGATACCAACGCGCGTTTCCGCTACCTCATCGCGCAGGGCCAGACGGGCATCTCGACCGACTTCGACATGCCCACCCTCATGGGCTACGACAGCGACGACCCGCTCAGCGAGGGCGAAGTGGGGCGCGAGGGCGTCGCCGTCGACACCGTCGACGATGTGCTCGAGCTCTACCGCGATATCGACCTCGAGAAGATCTCCGTCTCGCTGACCATCAATCCGACCGCTTGGATCCTTCTCGCGATGTATCTCGTGGCTGCGCAAGAGCGCGGCTTCGATTGGAAAAAACTTTCAGGCACGACGCAAAACGACATCATCAAGGAGTACGTCTCGCAAAAGGAATGGGTCTACCCGCCCAAGCCCGCGATCCGCATCGTGCGCGACACGATCGTGTTCGGCGCACGCCACCTCCCTCACTATAATCCCGTGAACATCAGCGGCTACCACACGCGCGAGGCCGGCAGCACCGCCGTCCAAGAGGTCGCGTTCACGCTTGCGGCCGGGATCGCATACGTCGAGGAAGTGCTCAAACTGGGCATCGACGTCGACAGCTTCGCGCCACGCCTATCGTTCTATTTCGTCTCGCAGATCGATTTCTTAGAAGAGGTCGCGAAGTTCCGCGCAGCGCGGCGCCTTTGGGCGCGCATCATGAAGGATAGATTCGGAGCGAAAAGATCCGAATCCATGAGGTTGCGCTTTCACTGCCAAACCGCGGGCGCCTCGTGCACGGCGCGCGAACCGCTGAACAACATCTCGCGCACGGCGCTCGAGGCGCTCGCGGCCGTGCTCGGCGGGGCGCAATCGTTGCACACCAACGGCTACGATGAGGCCCTATCCATTCCCAGCGAGGCTGCGATGAAGATCGCGCTGCGCACGCAGCAGATCATCGCGGAAGAGAGCGGCGTCGTCGGCACCATCGATCCGCTTGCCGGATCCTATGCCGTCGAGCGGCTGACTTCAGACATCGAACGCGCCTGCCGCGATTATTTCGAGGAGATCGATCGGCGCGGCGGTGTGGTCGCTTGCCTCGACGCCAATTTCTTCCAGACCGAAGTGGCCAACGCCGCATACGAGCTGTATGGGCGAAAGGAGCGGCACGAATTCGAGTTCGTCGGCGTGACGAAGTATCGCGACGATAGCCCTAGCCCCGCGCTCGAAGTGCACCGCGTCGACGAGTCCGCGGCGAATCGTCAGCTGCAGCGGTTGGCCGCCACCAAAAAGCGGCGCCGGCAGCCGGCGGTCGACGCGGCGCTCGCAGAGCTCGTGCGCGTCGCCGCCACGGATGAGAACATCATGCCGGCGACGATCGACGCTGTGAGGGCACGTGCCAGCATCGGCGAGATCGTCCGTGCGTTAAAGCCGCTTTTCGGCGTCTATGTCGAGAAGCCGGTCTTCTGACCGATGCCGATCAGAGTTCTCGTCGCCAAGCCCGGACTTGACGGTCATGACCGCGGCGCGCGCATCGTGGCCCGCGCGCTGCGCGATGCTGGCATGGAAGTCATCTACACGGGGCTCCACCAGACGCCGGAGATGATCGTCAACGCGGCTATGCAGGAAGACGTCGACGTCATCGGCGTCAGCATCCTGTCCGGTGCGCATATGACCGTGTTCCCCAAAGTGATGGGCCTTCTCAAGGAGCATGGCGCGGACGACATGATCGTGATCGGCGGCGGCGTCATCCAAGCCGAGGACATGCCGAAACTCCAGGCGCTGGGCGTGCGCGCGCTCTTCGACGCAGAAGCCACGACGCAGGATCTCGTCGACGGCATCACGCGATTGGTCGCCGAGCGAGAGTCGACACGGGAGAAGACGTAAGAACGTGACCGAAGCGGGATCCGCGCCGCTAACCGCGGCCTGGCCGCCCGTCTACGACTCCGGCTATCGTCCTCAAGCCAAGGAGCCTTATTGGGATCGGCGCCGAGAGACGATGTCGGCAGACGAGCGCGCATCGGTCGTCCTTTCGAAAATCCAGGCCGTTATGCGCTGGGCGTACGATCGAGCCCCCTTCTATCGCCGCCGTTGGTCCGAAGCCGGGTTGCAGCCGGGCGACATCCGCTCGCTCGCCGACTTTGAGCGCGTGCCGACGATCAACAAGGCCGATCTGCGCGCTGACCAGTCGGAGCACCCGCCCTACGGTTCGTATCTCTGCATCGAACCGCTTGAGATCGCGCGCATCCACGGCACCTCTGGGACGAGCGGCCGGCCGACAGCATTCGCCTGGACGGCGGATGATATGGACCGCATCGCGGAGGCGCATGCTCGCATCATGTGGAGTTTCGGTCTGCGGCCGAGCGACACGGTGTTCGTCGGCTCGATCTTCTCGCTCTACGTCGGGTCCTGGGGGACGTTGCTCGGCGCGGAGCGCCTGGGTGCGGCGGTGTTTCCGTTCGGGGCCGGCGTCGCAGGCCAAACATCGCAGGCGATCCAGTGGATGAGGCAGCTGCGTCCGACCGCATTCTACGGAACACCGTCCTATGCGCTGCGGTTGGCGGAGGTCGCTCGCGCTGAAGGCATCGACCCGCGCTCGCTCGGCTTGCGCATCATGTTCTTCTCAGGTGAACCGGGAGCCGGAATCCCGTCCATGAAGCGCTTGATCGAATCGACGTTCGGCGCGAGTTGCATCGACTCGGGCAGCATGGGTGAAGCGACGCCTTGGATGAACATCGCCGAATGCGCTCAGCGGACCGGCATGCATCTTTGGCAGGATCTCGTCTACACGGAATTGCTCGATCCGCGAACCTGGCAACGCGTGCCATACGGCGGCACGGGTACGCCCGTCTATACCCAACTCGAGCGGCGTTGCCAACCGATGATCCGGCTCGTCTCCGGTGATCTCGCCGAATGGACCGACGCGCCGTGCGCGTGCGGCCGGACCTACCCGCGTTTTCCGCGGGGCATCATCGGCCGGATCGACGACATGCTCACGATCCGAGGCGAAAATGTCTATCCGAGCGCCATCGAGGATGTGCTGCGCAGCTTCACCGGGCTCGGATCAGAGTTCGAGATCGTCGTCACGCGCGAAAACCAACTCGATGATCTGCGCGTTCGCGTCGAAACCACGCCAATCGGCGGTGCGCCCGACGATCTGGCGGGACGCGTAACCGCGGCGCTGCGCCGGGTGCTTGGCATCCGGCCGACGGTCGAGCTCTGCGAACCGAATTCACTCAAACGAACAGACCTGAAATCGCGCCGCGTCCGCGATGAACGTCGGCTCAATACACGGACCTAAGGGTCCGTGGCTACACTAACGTCTCGTCGACGATGCCGATGCCTTGCTCGCGATAGTCCTTTGAAAGCCGGACGTACGCGTCGGCCGCGATCTCGATCCAGTGAGCCGCGCTGCCTTCGAGTTTCTTCTTCACCTTGGCCGGCGCGCCGGCAGCCAAACATGCCGGGGGTATTTCTTGGTCCTCCAGCACGACCGAGCCCGCGGCGATCAACGCACGTTCACCGATCTTGGCGCGGTCGAGGACGACCGCGTTCATGCCGATGAGCGCACCGCGCCCGACATGGCAGGCTTCCAAGATAGCGCCGTGCCCGATCGTGACATGGTCTTCGATCACGGTGTCGTGACCTTCGTACACGTGGATGACGACATTATCCTGAACCGAGGTCTTCGCGCCGATGCGGATGCCGGCTTCATCGCCGCGCAGCACGGCGCCGAACCAGACGCTCGCGCCATCGCCGATCTCCACGTCGCCGATCAAGGCGGCCGTGGGCGCGATGAACGCGCCCTTGCCGATCTTGGGCGTCTTGCCGTTGAACGTCAGAATGCACGCCATTGCGTTTAGCCCTACTCCTCGGTCTCGTCGATGAACGGCTCGCCAATAGGCGCCCGGAAGTGCGGCGCACCCTCGGGTGGTCCTCCGTCGGGGGCGTCCTCGCGTCGGCGTTCCTCCGCGCGTTCGCGCGCGCGCAGGCGGCGCTCGTCGAGATCGTCTTCATCCGTGACGAAAAGCGAGCTATCCGGGGTATGCGCTTCTGGCCTCTGCGATGCCATCGGCGTTTCGAATTCGTCATCGGGCGGCGGTGGATACAGCTGCCGGATCTTGCCCTTGGGCGGCGGCGCCGCTCCCGGCTGCCGCTTCATGGCGCCATGCGAAGGCCTGCGACGCCCCATGGGCGGGTTCTTGGGCGCGGTTCCGCCCTCCACGACCGGTTCCGGCTCGCTTCCGGGCGGCGGATAGAGTTGCTTGACGGTGCGCGGCGTGCCGTCGCTCCGTCCGCGTCCTCGACCGCGACCGCCCCGATCCTCGCGGCCGCCTCGCCCGCCTGGCGGGCGTTCCGGACGATCGCCTGGCCCACGCCCGTCGCGCGGTTCGCGCGGTCCGCGATCTTCGCGTGGTTCGCGCGGTCCGCGATCTTCGCGCGGTTCGCGCGGTCCGCGATCTTCGCGCGGTTCGCGAGGCCGCATGCGCGGCGGCGGCGCTTCCTGGAATTCGACATCGATCGCGGCCGGCTGTGATGGGCCGATGACGACGTCGAGTTCGTCTTCGTCGAATTCGTCTTGCGGTGGCCGCGGTGCACGCGGCGCGGGCGCCGTTCGCTCGCGCTGATCGCGCGCGCGTGGTTCGCGCACGCGCGGTTCGCGCTCGCCCTCGCGGCGCGGTCGCTCGCGTATCGGCGCATTTGCTGATTCCAGGTCCACCGGTGCGCCATACAATTGTTTCACCGGCCCGAAGAATCGGCGTGGGCGGCGCGGTTCGGGCGCGTCCGAATCTCTCGGACGAGCTTCCTCTTCGTCGTCGATCGCCGGGGTATCCGCCACAACCAACTCGTCTTCGGTCTCTTCGTCGCCCGCAGCCGTCTCGTGCGACGGCGCAGCCCTGCCTCCGCGTCCGCGACGACGGCGACGGCGACGGCGCGCGGCTTCTGCGCTCTCTTCGGTTTCTTGCGCCGCAGCCGGCGCGGGAAGTCCGCTTTGGCGCTTCTCCGGCACGATCACGACCGCCGAGTCGTCATCGTCATCGTAATCGATGTCGGATTCGCCGCCGACGATCAACGGTTGGAATCCACCGCGCGTTTCAGGGGCACGGCCGGGCCGGCCGCCGCGCGCAGAACCTGGTCGTCCTCCGCGCGCCGGCGGGCGTGTGCCGGTGCGCCGGCTCTCGTCGCGGCGTCCTTCATCGCGCTTGGCTTCATCGCGACGGGGTGCTTCACGGCGCGCATCATCGCGCCGGGGTGCTTCGCGGCGCGCATCATCGCGCCGGCCCGTTCCGGCCGCTCCGGCGCGCGCGACCGGACGATCGCGCCGCGCGCTGCCGCGCCCGGCACCGCCGGCCTGACGGCCGCCGCGCAGCGTATAATCCTCTTCTTCTTCGTCCTCTTCCAAACCGAACACGTTGCGCGGCATCGCTATCCGGTCGACGCGAGCCGGTGCCGGAGTCGCCGGCGGACGCGGCATCTCCTTGGTCTCCTCGCCCTCTGCGGCGGCACGGCCGCTGCGACCGCGCCTGCGGCGCCGTTTTGCGACCTGCAGCGGTTCTGCCAACTCGGCGTGCGCGATGTTCGCGTCAACCGATGTGATCTTCAACTTCGCCGTAAGACCCGCGCCGCTCGCAGCATCCTTGACTTCGATGAGCATGCCGTCCACCACGGCGATACCGGAGGACGGATCGGGCATGCGCACGGGCAGCAGGTCGGCCTCGATGTCTTTGCCGACCAGCACCGGGCGGCGCTGACGATGCGCCGGCTCGAAGACGATCTGCTCGCGATGGCGATGCGGCTGCACGAACAGGCGCAGCTCCGCGTTCATGCTCTTGGCCAGCTTGTCGAACTCTTCGCGATACCAGCCCATCAACTGCGTGGCGACCGAAGGATCGATCACGATGTCGTAGTTCTTGTTGTTGCCCCCGTCGATGCCGGTTTGGCGGATCTGGCGCAGCAGCGCGATCGCCAGCGTCTCGCTCGACATCACGGTGCCGAGCCCGGCGCAGTACGGGCACTCCGAGCGCAACTGACCTGCCAGGTCCTTGCCCACGCGCTTGCGCGTGAACTCGAGCAACCCGAGATTTGAGAATTCTTGGATGGTGCTGCGCGTGCGATCGCGCCGCAAGGCATCGGACAGCGTGGCGATCACCTGCGCGCGGCTCCGCTCGTGCGCCATGTCGATGAAGTCGACCACGATGATGCCGCCGATGTCGCGCAGCCGCACTTGACGTGCGACCTCTGCCGCAGCCTCGATATTGGTGCGCACGAGCGTGTCTTCAAGGTTCTTGCCGCCGGTGAACTTGCCGGTGTTGACGTCCACCACGGTCAGCGCTTCGGTGGATTCGAGCACCAAATGCCCGCCCGAGGGCAAGAAGATCTTGGGCTTCAGCAGTTTTTGCAGCTCTTCATCGATGCCGCGCACCGCGAATAGGTTGCCCGGCCCCTGCCACAGCTTGAGCCGGCTCAGATATTGTGGGCCGAAGAGCGCCATGGTATTGCGGATCTCTTCGTACTGCTCTTTGGAGTCGATGAGGACTTCTTCCACGTCGCTCGTGAGGAAGTCGCGCACGGCCTTGAAGACCAGGTTCAGATCTTTGTGCAGCAGCGAGGGCGCGCTAGCGCGCTTGTACGATTCGAGGATGCTGTGCCACAGGCGCAGCTGCACGCCGAGGTCGGCGATGAGTTCGGCTTCGCTGACGTTCGTCGCGGCGGTGCGCACGATCGTGGCCATGCCCTCGGGACGCACGCGGCGCATGATCTGTTTGAGCCGGTTGCGCTCCTGCTCGTCTTCGATGCGCGACGACACGCCCGAGTAGCGGCCGGTCGGCATGAGCACGAGGTAGCGCCCCGGCAGCGAGATGTTCGTGGAGACGCGGGCGCCTTTGAGCCCGCGCGGTTCTTTGACGATCTGGACGAGGATCTCGTCGCCGACCCTGAGCAGTTCGCCGACCGTGCTGCCGCGGCGGCGGTCGGTGATCTCGGTCTCCCCGATGTTGATCGGGTCGCGGCGGATGTCGTCTACATAGAGGAACGCATTGCGGCCGAGCCCGATGTTGACGAAGCACGCCCCCATGCCCGGGAGGACGTTCTCGACGCGGCCCTTATAGATCGAGCCGATGACCTTTTCTTCGCGTTCGAAATAGATCTCAGCAAGGGCGCCTTCTTCGAGCACTGCGACGCGGTTCTCCCAATCGTCGCATGAAATGAGTATCTCGGTTTTCAAAAAAGTGTACCTGTTCTAAAGGAAAGCAAAAACGAGCGCTTTGCATAGTAGCAAAGAGCTCCGGCGCAGCGTCAATCGAAGCTGCGCGCTTTGTTCTGGGGAAGGATTGTAGAATCTGTACGTTGCTCCGGATCGTAGTCCACCGGGTTGTTCCGCGAGCCGCGGCGGCCCTAGTCTAGTGCTGCCTGCTCAAGCGGGGCCCGATGAGTCGAAAAAACTTTCTCAGATGGCGGCGTCCGTTTTATCGTGTGGACTGCGGCGCCAACATCCATGGTATTCGCCGAACCGCCCTCATCCGCCCTTTATCGCGGGACAAGCAGTATGGCTGCGGACGTCAGCCAGAGCACCATCCCGCACGCCAGGCACGTCACAGCCTGCCGCTGCCGGCGCTCTCGCAAAGCAAGCGCTGCTAGCGACGCGGCGGCGATCACCCCGCCGGTCAAATAGTACAGCTTCGCGCCAAAGATCCAGGCCAACGGCAAGAAGTGCAACCCCACGATGAGCGCGATGAGCGACACGATGAGATCGCGCCTGCCTTGGCGAGCGACGAGAATGATGGCGCCGATGATGAGGATCCATTCGAGGCTCACGATGGTCCAAAACCAGGCGCTCGTTGCCGAGGTCGCCGCAGCCGGGACCTGAGGCAGATGCTGTGCGATCAGCATCTGTTTGACTGCGCCGGCTGCGAGCGCCGCCGTGCCCAGGCCGACCCCGAGCCAGGCGCGCCAATCGAGGACGCTTGCAAAGTTCGCCGCCATCAGCAACCAGAGCGCGCCGAATCCAGTAAGCAGGAGGATGCCGATCGCCTCAACCATCAGCCTGATTCTGAAAAGGACATCTTGTCGCGTTGCAGATGGATGTTCAGCAAGATGCCGACCGCCATGAGAGACGTGATCAGGCTGGAACCGCCATAGGAGATGAAGGGCAGCGGGATGCCCGTCACCGGCATGATGCCGATCGTCATGCCGATGTTCACCAGCATGTGGAAGGTGAACATAGCGATGATGCCCACCGCCACGAGCAAGCCGTACTTGTCGCGTGCCGCCGTGACCGCGAACATGGCGGACCCGAGCAGCAGCGCGTAGAGCCCGAGCAGCGCCAGCGCGCCGAGGAAGCCGAGTTCCTCGCCGATGACCGAGAAGATGAAATCGGTCGCGTGCTCCGGCACGAAGCCCAACTGCGTTTGCGTGCCCTGATACAGACCTTTGCCTGCGAGACTGCCGGAACCGACCGCGATTTTGGACTGGATGAGGCTCCAACCCGCGCCCTGGGGGTCGTGTTTGGGATCGAGAAACACGAGCAGCCGCTGGCGCTGGTAGCCCTTGAGGAAATACGGCGTCGCCACCGCGATGAAGCCTCCGAGCGTCACGGTTACGGCGTACGCCGCGAAATGAAGAATCTTCGGCAGCGCAAAGAAGAGCATGACGGTGAGAATCGCCATGAGAACGAGCGCGGTGCCGAGATCCGGCTGCTTCATCACGAGCGCCGCCGGCACGACCACCGCCGCGATCGGCAGCCACATCTCCCAAATGTGCTGGTACGAGCGCTTGGGGCTTGCCAGGATCGCCGCGAGCGAGAGTATCATGAACAATTTGGCCGGCTCTGACGGCTGGAAGACGAAGGGCCCGATGCCGATCCAGCGCTGAGCGCCAAGCGCTTGATGCCCCGCGACCGCCACCGCTCCCAGCATCAGGATGTTCAGAAGGTACAGCGGCCATGCCAAACGCTGCCAGAGATGATAATCGACGAAGGCGAACGCGAGCATGAGCGCCGCGCCGACGATGAGGAATGCAAGCTGGTGGGTGAAATCGCTACGGCCCCCCGGGATGTGCAGCGCGGCGCTCTTGATGACGATCAAGCCGAAGACCGAAAGCGCAATAGCCGCTGCGAGCAGCGGATAGTTCAGCGATTGATACCAGGGCCGTTCCAGCATGGGGTTAGGGTAGGTTGGACAACCGGGGCTAAAGCCCCGGCACTACAAGGACGTGTCCGGCTCCACGGGCGCGTCCGGCTCTACCGATGGCGTTTCCGCGTCAGGCGCGACCTGCGGCTTGCGGCGCCGGCGGCGGCGCCGAGGCATCTTCTCTGAGACGAGCGCTGCGTGTCCATCCCCATTGGGTTTCGGACGGATGCTGAGCACCGGGATGTTGGCCAGCAGCATGAAGCGCCGCTCGGCGCTTTCAAAATGCACGTCCAAGCCGCCCTCATCGATATCCAGGTAGCGGCGCACGACCGAGATCATCTCACCCTTCATCGCGTCGAAGATCTCCGGAGCCAGGGACACGCGGTCCGACATCAGCACCAAACGCAGCCGCTCCTTGGCCTGGCTGCCGCTGGCTTCTTCGCGCCGGAAGAACCTCGTGATGAAATCCAACATGCTTTCTATCCTCCGCGCGTGTCCGGCCGCTGCAGGCCGAGCGTCATTTTCAGACGTGTCAGGAATCCGTCCGCCGCTTGGAACGTCGGAATCGGTATGGATTCCCCAAGCAGCCGTTGCACGATGCGCCGAAAAGCCGCGCCGGTCTCCGAGCCTGGGATGTCGATGACCGGCGTGCCGCGATTCGCCGCGATGATGATATCCTTTTCGTCGGGCACGACGCCGATGAGCTCGAGCCGCAAGATGTCCACGACATCGCTGACGCTCATCATCGTGCCTTTCTTGACGAGCGCCGGCCGCACGCGATTGACGATCAGCCGGGACTCGACGTCGGGCGGCAGCAGCCCGATGATGCGATCGGCGTCGCGCACCGCTGAGACCTCGGGCGTCGTGACGATGATAGCTTCCTTCGCGCCCACCACCGCGTTCCGAAAGCCTTGCTCGATGCCCGCCGGGCTGTCGATCAACACGAAATCGAACCGCTCGGCGAGCGTGCGCACGAGCGCGGCCATCTTGTCCTGCGGCACGTCGTCCTTTTCGCGATCCTGCGCCGCCGGCAGCAAGAACAACGTGCGCCGCGCGCGATCGCGCACGAGCGCTTCGTCGAGCGAGCATTTCTCTTCGATGACGTCGAGGAGATGTTTTCGGACGCGGTTCTCAAGCCCGAGCGTGACGTCAAGATTGCGCAAGCCGACGTCCGCGTCCACGACGACGACGTTCTTGCCCGCTTCGGCCAGCCCGCTGCCCAGATTCGCGGTCGTCGTCGTCTTGCCGACGCCGCCTTTGCCCGACGTGACGACGATGGTGCGGCCCAACGAGACCTTCTTGTCGGGGCGTGCGATGGCTTCGCGGGCGGTTTCCGCCGGCGCCTCTTGATTCGAAAGGCTCAGCGCTTCTTCGACGGTCATCTCTTCGCGATTGATATCCGTCATTGGCCGGTTCCGGTCACGAGGCGCCGCAGCCGGCCCCACAGACCGTCTTCGGAGAGATTGGTGAGCGGCACGTTTTCGCCGAGCAGGCGCCTGGCGATCGCGTTATAGATGCGCGCGAGCCGGCGGCTCGCATCCAACACGATTGGTTCGCCGCGGTTGGTGGTGTCGATGATCTCTTCGTCGTCCGGCACCACGCCGACCACATCGCGGCCCAAGATCTCGACGACGTCGTCCACGCTGAGCATGTCACCGGTGCGCACCATCTCGACGCGCACGCGATTGATGATGAGACGGCAGCGCCGATTGCCGAGCATGCCCAAGATGCGGTCTGCGTCGCGGATGGCCGCTACTTCGGGAGTCGTGACGATGAGCGCCTGGTCGGCGCCGGCGACGGCATTGCGAAAACCGTGCTCGATGCCCGCAGGACAGTCGATGAGCACGTCATCGAAGTCAGCCGCCAGCTTGCGCATGACGATGCGCATCTGATCTTCCGTGACCGATTCCTTGTCCTTGACTTGCGATGCGGGCAGCAGGTAGAGGTTGTCGAAACGCCGGTCCTTGATGAGCGCCTGGCGGGTCTGGCAGCGTTCTTCCACCAGATCCACCAAGTCGTATACGATGCGCTTTTCGAGCCCAAGCACCAGATCGAGGTTGCGCAAACCGATGTCCGCGTCGACCAAGGCCACTTGGCGGCCCAGTTTGGCCAGCGCGCCGCCTAGGTTGGCCGTGGTGGTGGTCTTGCCGACCCCTCCCTTGCCCGAGGTGATCACATAAACTGTGCCTGGCATGTCTCTCCCGTTACAACGTCGCCGGTTCGGTTGTTATTCGCCCATCGCGCAGGCGCGCTATTTCCGGTTGCGCGGGCTTTTTGCGCCGCCGCTCGTCGGGCGCGACGGCGATGGCCCGGGATATGCGCAGTTGCATCGCCTCCAGCCGCAGCGCCGCAACGCTCGCGCTGTCGTCTCCTTCTGCGCCGGCATGCGCCACGCCCCGCAGCGCGCCCCAGACCACGATGTCGCCGGTGGCCACCAATTCAGCTCCCGCGTTGACGTCGCCGATCACCACGATGTGGCCTACTGAGGAAAGCGACTGACCCGAGCGCACCGTGCCTTTGTAATAGAGCGTAGCGCTGCCGTCAGGGGCGGCGCCGGCGCGTCCGTTGCGGGCGCTCTTGCGCGAACGCCCGCCGTCTCGCTCGCGGCGCCGTTCGGGCACATCGGTCCGATCGTCGCGGATGCGCGGCGCCGCCGCGATGCTCGCACCCACGAGGCGCAGCCCGGCGGAGCGGGCAAGCGCGGCCAGTTGCGCGTCGTCGCACACAGCGCCGTCTGCGACGATCCCGAATTGCTCCAACGTGGCGATGACCGCGCTTACTTCCGACTGCTCGGCCGGCAGCGAACCGAGCATGAGCACCGCTCGGCTGCCTTTGTAGAAGCCCGGCAGTGAGGTCAGCCGCTCGCGCAGCTCCGCTACGGCGCCCGAGAGAGGCCGCTCTTGGAGGTGCAATAGCAGACCCGACTTGGTTCCTTTAATCTGCACGGTCATTCCACCAAGGCGTTAATCGGAAAATGTGCCGATTACGGACTCGGTTACGTTTCCCTTGTGGAAAAGCTGTGAAAGAACTGTGAAAGAAATGTGGATTGGATGGCATCGTTTGCGAGCGCGTCCGCAGGGAGTTCCCCGCAAGCCGTCGCAAAGTAAAGGACCTTGACCCTCGGGAGAGCAGCCATGAACGTGTGGAAACGCGCCCTCGCAGCGCTGGTGCTGCTTGCATTGCTCGCCTCGAGCATGCCGTCGCCGGCAGGCGCCGTGTCGACCGGCACCGAGATCCGCATCGGGCAAGACGCCGTGAAACAGGTCGAGGCCGAAAACGCCCTCGTCAACGACCCCGTGCTCAACAACTGGGTCAATAATCTGGCCGAGAACCTCAAGCGCTACCGCGCGCGGCCGGACATCAACTACACGTTCAAGATCATCGACACGAACAGCATCAACGCGTTCTCGCTGCCCGGCGGTTTCGTGTATGTGAATTTCGGACTGCTCAACTTCGTCAACTCGGACGACGAATTGGCCGGCGTCATGGGCCACGAGATGGGTCACGTGGAGCGGCGCCACCAGATCACGCTGCAGGCGAAGGCTCAGGCTATCAACCTGATCATCGGCATCCTGTCGATCTTCTCGCCTTTCGCATACCGCTTCGGAAATCTGATCGGCGGGTTGTCCCTGTACAAGTTGTCGCGCATCGACGAGCTGCAGGCCGACCAATACGGCTTGCTGTTGATGACGCGCGCCGGCTACGATCCCATGGCCATGGTGTCGTTCATGGATCGCCTCCAGCACGAATACGGGCCGAATGCATCGGGGCTCGAGAAATACTTCGAGACGCACCCGGACCCCAAAGCGCGCATCGGGCACCTGATGGGCTATCCGGAACTCGCAAAGACCAATACGCAGCAGCTCCTCGCGCAGGCGATCCACGACGAGGAAGAGGGCCGCTACGCGTTCGCAAACAACAAGCTGGATCAAGTCCTGAAGGCCGATCCTGCGAACCAGCTCGCGCTGCTGCACAAGGGGCAGGTCGAATTGGCGCTTGGCAGCTTTGACAAGAGTCAAACGGCGCTCGCGCAGGTCGCAAGCTCCTCCAAGAACACCGATCCGGCCGGTGCCGCGGCCGCCCGCATGCTCGCGATGCTGCCACGAGATCCTCAACCGGCCAAGGCGCTGCTGAATCCGAATCTCGACCCGCTGCGCCAGCAGGTCGCAGCCGCGCTTGCAGGTGCGAAGAACAATCAGGCGGCGATCGACGAGCGCGTCAAGCTCGGCAAAGACGATCTGAAGCAGCTCAACCAGCGTCTCGACGATCTTTCGTACGAAGTGCCCAATTTCGGCAACGTCGACATCAGGCCCGGAAGCCGCATCGAAGCCGTGTTCCAGGACCTGGAGCACATGTCCAAAGATCTCAACGTCCTGCTCGACAAGGTCGACTTCATCACGCAGGAAGCGCCCAGTCTGCAAAAGGACGATCTCGGCGTGCTGAACGAGATGCAAGCGCCGCTGCGCGAAAAGGCGCTGACCGGCGACACCTTGCGCCGCTTGCCCTATTACAAGGACTTGCTTTCGCAGATGAACACGTCGGCGGGCGATATCGTGAACTCGCTGACGGCGGCGCGCGGCGCGATGGCCTTGGCTTGGCAGTCATCGCCTGCGCTCGATGCCTATTTCCGTGAGCTGTCGCGCAGTTCGCTCGATTTCGGCGGCGATATCTCGCCGCGCACGGCGCAAAAACTCAAACCGCTCGCGATCGCGGCAGAGCAGCAGCTCGACACCGCCGCCAACGCGGCTGAGGAAGCGAACCGGCGCTACTTCTCCGCGCAGGCGCGCCAGCTGCAAGCCCGCATCACGCTGCTCGGGGTCAACTTCCCCGAGGCACGCTACGAATCGCTCGCCCGCTCGATCCACGCTCGCCTCGGCATCGACGCGCCGAGCTACGACGAGGCGCTCGCCTTGAATCTGTCGCCGGGCGACGTCGCAGTCGCCTCGTGGTTCGCGGCCGAGGAAAAAGTGCCGGTGAGCACGGTCATCAACGAGCAGCGCGCCAGCAAGAAGACGTGGATCGACCTAGCGCTTGACAAGCACCTCTCGCAGGAGTCGCTGGAAGTGACGCTTGGGATGTGGTTCTTAGGCTACGCCGAAACGCCGGCAATGTAGGCCTGAGGCTTTAGCCCCGGTAATGTAGTGCCGGGGCTTTAGCCCCGGGGACATGGTAGCGGGACCCTTGTGGTCCCGCTTCTCTTGTAACAAGGGCGCCGTTCGATGGGTAAGGTACATTACACAAGACGCTATGGCTACTGACGTTCCCGCACTCCCTCGCTCCGAAGACTCCGGCAGCCCGTTTGTCCGCTGGCTCGAGCAATTCCGCGACCGCATCAATCTGGGCATGATCGACTCGCACGCTGCGAAGCGCATCCGCTTGCTCGTGACCGGTACCGGCGCCGACGAATTGCTCGACGTGTTGGACCCGGATGGGTCCGCGCGCAGCGCCGTGTTCGACCATCTGGAGACCGCGCCGGGCTGGTCGATCGCCGACAGCGCGACGCGCGCCATTTTGGTCTGCGGCGACGCAGGCGTCGTGGATCGACCTGCACCCGAACATCTCGAGTCCTCGGCGCTCCCCGTTTTCCTCATCGATCGGCCGATCGGCGACGACGAGAACCCCGCCGTCACGACGCACGCGGTGCCGCATCGTCCGTCTCCCGGCCAGCCTGCTCGCTATCGCGTCAGCGAACTCACGCTCGCGCAGTTGCGCAGGCACGTCCTGCCCGACGTCGTCGAGGCGTGCCGCGGCCTCGAGGTGTCGCTCGGTGCCCAGGTGCCCGCATTTCGCCCGACCGTTGCAGCCAAACTGTCGGTCGATTGCGCCATGAACAGCCTCAAGGTCGCGGGGGCATCGGCTCTCGTCGACCACGTGCCGGTGCTCGGCCTCGTCTTGGGGAGCATCGCTTCGGCCGGCGACACGATCGCGATCACCGGCATGCAGGTCGCCATGCTGCTCAATTTGGCAGCCACGTATGGCAAAAAGGCGGAGATGGCCCGCATCATCGAGCTGCTGCCGGTGATCGGGGGCGGGTATGGCTGGCGCGCGCTGGCGCGCGAGTTATCCGGCTTCATCCCGATCGCGGGGCCGGTGATCAAGGCCGGCATCGCGTACGCAGGATCGCTGGTCATCGGTCAGGCTGCTTCATTCTACTACGAGACGGGCGACCGCATGGCGCCTGACAAGTTGAGCGCGCTCTATCGCGAGGCCATCGACCGGGCTAGAACGCTGGCAAGAGAGCTCGTCGACAAGCTCAAGAAAAAACCCGACAGCAAAACCCCCTAGAAGCCCTTGTAGTGCCGGGGCTTTAGCCCCGGTTAGATCGCCCGGCGGCCCTCGAGCGCGCGCGCCAGCGTCGTCTCGTCTGCGTAATCGAGTTCGCCGCCGATCGGCAGGCCGTAGGCGAGGCGCGTCACTTTGGCGCCGAGCGGCGCGAGGAGCCGCGAGAGATACAGCGCGGTCGACTCGCCCTCGGCGTTCGGATTGGTGGCGATGATGACTTCCTTGATGCCTTCGGCGCCGATCCGGTCGACGAGTTCTTTGACCTTGAGCTGTCCGACGCCGATGCCTTCCATCGGCGAGATCAGCCCGCCGAGCACGTGGTACAGCCCGTTGTACGTCATCGCCCGTTCGATGGCGTAGACGTCTTTGGCTTCGCCGACCACGCACAGCATGTGCGCATCTCGGCGCGGATCGTCGCAGATCGAGCACACCTCGCCCTCGCTCAAACCGAAGCAGCGCTTACAGAAGCGGATCTTATCTTTCACGGCGACGATCGCTTCGGCGAGAGCCTGCGCGTCCTCGCGGCTCGCGGACAGCAAGTAAAACGCGAGGCGCGCCGCGGTCTTGGGCCCGACCGTCGGCAGTTTTTCCAGTTCGCCGATCAGGGCCCCAAGCGGGCCGGCGAGAGAATCCACAGTCGGAATGGGCGCCCTACAAGCCCGGTATGCCGAGGCCGCCGGCGAGCGGGCCCATGCGCGAACGCGAAAGATCCGAGACCTTTTCCTGCGCGTCTTTGAAGGCCAACATGAGAAGGTCTTCGAGCGTGCCGATGTCTTCCGGATCGCATGCCGCTTTGTCGATCTTCACCGCAAGGATGCCGCCGTGGCCGTTGAGCGTGACGGTCACCACGCCTGAGCCGGCGACGCCGGTCACCGTTTCGTTGGCCAGTTCTTCTTGGATCCGCGCGAGCTGCTCTTGGAGCTGGCGGGCTTGTTTCAGCAGGTTTTGATTCATGCTCTCCTCTACAAAAGGTCAGCGCCGAGGACCGATTCTGCCACGGCGAAACTCGAAGCCGGCCTCCGCGCTTCGCCGATCACGAACTCCACGCGCGGCCTCACGTCGGCGACCGCCGCGATCGCGTCTGCTACTACGGCTTTCATCGCGGCCGTGTTCAGCTCTTCGAGAAAGTGCTTCTTCGCCACGCCGAGCGTCACCATTTCTCCGGACGCCTCGACGACCGAAGCATGTTGGACGTACGCGAAACAGGTCTTGGACCGCTCCTGCACAGCGCTCAAGAACAGCGGCCATTTGCCGTCGAGTTTGGCGCGGTTCAACGCACCTGTGCCGGCCCGTTGCGAGACCTCCGGGACCTCCGCTCGAGCCGCCGCCCTTGTGGGCGCTTTGCCGGCCTGCGTTTTATTGCCGCCGCCGACGCCGGATTCGGCTCTGCCGCCTGCGCGCTCTTCCAACGTGCGGACGCGATCCGTGAGCGTCGCAAGCGTGAGTTCGTCCGAGGGCACGATCAGGCGGGCCAGCGCAAGTTCGAGGTCGATGCGCGGCTGGGTGGAGAAACGCTGCGCGACGCTCTCGGAAAGGTAGCGCAACGCGGCCATCACGCGCGCCTTGCCCAGCTTTTCGGCGACGGCCGCGATGCGCTCTGCGGTTTCCGGCGGCGCTTCGGCTTCCAGCACGTCGCGGCTGGCACGCGCCAGCAGCGCGAGCCGGAACCAGCGCAGCAGTTCCTTGGCGAGCCAGCCGGGATCCACGCCCTGGGCTGAGGCGTCGGCCACGGCGTTCAACGCCGCGGCGATATCCGCGTCCGCGACGGCGTCCACGATTCGATCGATGATGTCACGGTGCGATTCGCCGAACGCCACGTCAAGAACGGCGTCGGTTATGGCGCCTCCGTCTGCGAACCCGCGCGCCTGCTCGAGCAGCACCAAGGCGTCGCGCAGCGCGCCATCAGCGAGATGCGCGATGCGCCGGGCCGCGAGGTCGTCGATTTTCACGCCCTCTTTCTTGGCGACGTCGAGCACGCGGTCGGTGATGACCGCCGGCGACATGCGGCGGAACTCGTAGCGCTGGCAGCGCGACATGATGGTGGCCGGCACTTTGTGCAGTTCGGTGGTGGCCAGAATGAAGACGACGTAGTCCGGCGGCTCCTCGAGGGTTTTCAGCAGTGCATTGAACGCCTCGGGCGTGAGCATGTGGACTTCGTCGACGATGTAGACCTTCTTGCGGAAGCGCGATGGCGGGAATTGCACGCGATCGCGCAGCTCCCGGATCTCGTTGATGCCGCGGTTGCTCGCCGCGTCGATCTCGATGACGTCGAAGGCGGTGCCGGCGGCGATGGACACACAAGCCTCGCAGTGCCCGCACGGATCCGGACGGGGGCCGTTGGTCATGCAGTTCAAGCACTTCGCGAAGATGCGCGCAGCGGAGGTCTTGCCCGTGCCGCGCGGACCGGCGAACAGGTACGCGTGCACGACGTGATTGGTCTTCACCGCGCTTTGGAGGCCTTGCACGACGGCCGGCTGGCCGACCAGTTCGTCGAAGCCGCCGGGGCGGTGCTTGCGGTAGAGGGTCACTGAATCTGATGCCGTCTTTTGCGCCACCCTGACGCCTTCGGCGGCGCGTTCGTCATTCCTCATGCCGCTGGGATGAAGTCCGCGTGAAAGTGGGCCTTCGCTTTGCGTGAACCGCGGCTCTCTCCGTGCGCTACTACTAGCGAAAGGAGAACACAAATGTTCTTAACTCTCGCAGCCGTCGCGGCAGCCACCGTCATCTCGAGCCACGACACGTCATACTTCCCCCACGATTACCAAACAGAGATCGTCGCGCGTGTGGACGCGCTTACCGGCGACGCAGGGGCGTAAAGCCGAAGCAACCCGGGGCTAAAGCCTCAGGCCTACAAACCAGCCCGGCGTCGAACGACGCCGGGCATTCTCTTATTTTTGCGACCAGTTGAGCGATTGCGGGCTCGTCGGATCCTCGCCGATACTCGTGACGGAGAAACCGTCGATCGATCCGGGCGCCTGCTCGAAGTACCTCGCGGCGCGGCCGGCGCCATCGGCTGCGAATTCGCCCACTTTCGTCGGCGCACTTCCGCGCTTTTCCCACAGCACATACCGGGCGCGCGGAGTCAAGCCGTCAGCGACGACGTAGACCCAGCGCCCATCCGTTGCTTGAAGCACTTTCGCGCTGCCGCTCGGTCCGAGCAGTTCGTGGTGTTGGAAATGGCTATGCACGATGGCCGCGATCGGCAGCGTCGGTAGGCCTTGCTGAAGGTTGACGTTCCAGATCAGCAGGCCGATGCTCGCCGCCATCGCCGCCGTAGCGACAGCCCAGGACGGCGGGACGACGAAGCGCCGTGGCCGGCGAGCCAGCGGCGCCACGAGCGAGCGCCGCACGTCTTTCTCGCCGTCGAGTTGAGCGAGCGCGTCGACACCGGTCATCGCTTCCGTGATGAGCACCGCGCATGTCGGGCAGCTGTCGGCGTGACGCAGCAATTCATTCGCCTCGGCCGGCGTCAAGCTGCCGAGCGCGAACGCGTCGATGTCATCGTATGGATGCTGTGTCACGATACTTGCGGCCTCAGCACGCGGGCGAGACGCTGCAGTCCGAGCTGCGCGCGGCGTTTGACGGTGCCGAGCGGCGCGCCCGTCTGCTCGGCGATCTCCCGCATTGTTTTGAACTTGTAGTATGCCAGTGCGATCACGTTGCGTTGCTCCTCGGGCAATTCGGCGAGCGCCGCGCGCACCTGCGTGCTTGCGGCTTTGGCGCTCACGCTATCAAAGGGTTCGGCAACCGCCGGACTCTCTTGTTCGAAGACGCGTTCCTCTCGGCGGCCGCGGCGCTGATCGCTGCGCAGCGCCGCAAGCGCGGCGTTGCGCGTGACCGTGACGAGCCATGGACTGATGCCCGCGGTGCGTACCACCAAGCCTTTCCGATGCAGCCACAAGGCTAGGAAGGCTTCCTGCACGGCGTCCTCGGCGCGCGCGTCGTCTTGCGACACGCGGTATGCGACGGCTTTGCAGCGCCGCGCGTATCGCGAAAACGCATCCTCTAAGGCAGCCGGGTCGTCGTCGCCCAGGCGGCGGATGAGATCGGTATCGTCCATCGTTCTCAGGGTTAAAGCCATTCTCCGAGGCTAAAGCCCCGGCACTACTACCCGAGCGTCTCGTCCGCTATCGCGATCGGATGCGAGCCGGTCTGCACGGTGACCGTGCGAATCCCGAGGTGCTTGCCGAGCTCGCCGGCCGCGACCTTCAGCGGCCCCGGTTTGGGCGCAGTCCCGGGCGCGGGTTGTGGAAACGCGGTGGATGCGGCCGTGTAAAACGTCACTTTGCCGTCCACTTTGGTGAACACCTGATGGATGTGGCCGTTCAGCACCGTCACCGAATCGAAACGTCCGAGCATCGACAGCAGTTCCATGTAGTCATCGGTGCTCCAACCCCAATCCGGGTACACCGCGGCGAGCGGGATGTGCGCGAAGACCACGATCGGCGTGCCGTTGCGCTGCCCGGCGAGATCTTGGCGCGCCCATTCGAGCTGGTCCCGCCCGAGGATGCCGCCTTTTTTGATGTCGAGGACATTGGTGAGGGCGAGCGAGTGCACGCCCGCGGCGTCAAAACTGTACCAGGGTTTCATCACGTTGCCACGCGACGCGAACATCTTCCAGAACGTCTCGCCGCGATCGTTGATCACGTCGTGCTCACCCGGCACGGCATAGAACGCGCCGGCCTTGATCGTGCCGAGCATCTGCTTGACCGTGTCGAACTCACTCGGCTTGGAGAGGTGTGAGAGATCGCCGGTATGCATGACGAAGTCCGGCCGCACCGGCAGCGCGTTGATCATGTCGATGGAGCGCTGGAACGTGCCGATGACGTCGTGGTTGGCCTCGCCCGGGAAGCCGATGTGCGTGTCGCTGATCTGCACGAACGTGCCCGTCGCGGGCGTGACCATCGCGTCTGCCAGCGTCTTGCCCACCAGGCCGGCAGGCGTCAGCGTGTACAGCACGCCTGTGCCGCACCACGCCATGCATTCGAGGAACTCGCTGCGGTTGAGGTCATTCATTGCCCACACTCCTTGACGATGATAACGCCTCTCATAAAAGGATGCACTTTGCAGTAGTACTCATATTTGCCGGGTTTGTCGAAAACGTGCTTGTAGGTATCGCCCAGGCCGAGGCCCTTCGAATCCCACGACCCGTCCAAGCCGGTGACGGTGTGCGGATCGTCGTCGTTGTTCTTCCAGACGAGCGTTTTGCCGGTGCAGACGGTGAACGTCGGCGGCTTGAACGCGTAATTGTCGATCGCGAGGTCGGTATCGGCGGCGCTTCCAGCCGTGCCCGAAGCGACGCCGGTCAGCAATGCGGCGACCGCGAGCGCGATCGTCAGGCCGACTCTTTTGGCGAAGTCTTTCATGACCCATATATGCCGCCGGGGGCAGGCCGGTTCACCCGGAGCCGGCTGGATACTTACCGGGTGGAAAGCGCCGGCAGGAGCAGTCAAGCGGAAACAAAACGTTTAGCCGTTAAGTATCTGGGAATAGGAAACGCGTAGGGCTGAAACTACGGCGGACGGTCCCTTATGAGCGAGGCCGTTTTCGTCATCCTACCACTATCAATCAACTATCAATCAACCGAACGTACGCTCGTCCCGTCCCTGAGAAAGGGTCATTTAGGCATGAAGGTCGATGTCGACCTGACCGAAGCGCTCCGCACGCATTTCGGCTACGAACAATTCTATCCGGGCCAAGAAGAGGTCATCCAGCGCATCCTGGGCGGCAAAGATACGCTTGCCATTCTCGCGACCGGAGCCGGCAAGTCCCTGTGTTACCAGCTGCCGGCGCTGCTGCTGCCCGGCACGACCGTGGTCGTGTCGCCCCTGATCGCGCTCATGAAGGACCAGATCGACATGCTGGCCGAGGCCGGCATCTCGAGCACCATCGCGCTCAACAGCACGCTCTCCGACGAGGAAGAGGTTTCGTATCTCGAACGGGTCGCGCGCGGCGGCTTGAAACTCATCTACGTCACGCCCGAGCGCCTCGAGGACGAGAGTTTCGTCGACGTGATCAAGCGTCTGCACATACCGCTTTTCGTCGTGGATGAGGCCCACTGCATCTCGCAGTGGGGGCACGATTTCCGGCCGGCCTACCTCAATCTCGGGCGCGTGATATCGGCGCTGGGACACCCGACCGTGCTCGCGCTCACCGCAACGGCGACGCCGGCGGTCCGCGAAGATATCGTCACCCAGCTCGGCATACCGCTCACCAAGCCGATCGTGCGCGGATTCGACCGACCGAACCTCGTCTATGAAGTGGCGCGCACCGCCAGCGAGGCCGAGAAATTGCGCGCTCTGCGCGGCAAGTTCGGCGACTCGCTCAAGAATGCGCTGGGCATCATCTACACGGCCACCATCAAGAACACCTATGCCGTGTCGGAGTACTGCCGCGACGAGCTGGGCATCGACGCGGAAGTGTACCACAGCAAGCTGCAAAAAGCCGAGCGGGAACGCATCCACGACCGCTTCATGAGCGAAAACGTGAAGATCGTCGTGGCCACCAACGCATTCGGCCTCGGCATCGACAAGCCGAACATCCGCTTCGTCATCCATTACGATCTTCCGGGCAGCGTCGAGGCGTACACCCAGGAGGCCGGCCGCGCCGGGCGCGACGGCGAGGAATCGCTGTGCATGCTGCTGTACCGCCAAAGCGACACGCGCGTGCAGAACTACTTCCTGACCGGCAAGTACCCGGACGTGGAAGAGGTCCAAAAGGTCTTCGGCACGCTGCAGTACTTCGAATCGCAGGAGAACGGCGTTTCGCTTTCCGACTTGCGCAAGATCTCCCAGCTGCCGCTCACCAAGCTCAAAGTCATCTTGGCGCTGCTCAAGAAGGGCGGCTTCATCGTGAACGTCACCAAGGCGACGTACGGGCTGGCGCCGCTCGTCAAATCCGCCAAGGGGTTGCAGCTCAACCTGGCGAGCTACGAGACGAAGCGTTCCTACGATCAGAGCAAGCTTGCCATGATGCTGCAGTATTGCGAGACGCGCGGCTGCCGGCGCAAGTTCATCTTGAACTACTTCGGCGAGGACTACGACTTGCCGAATTGCGGCGCATGCGATAATTGCCGCGCGAGGCTTGCCAAGGGGATGACGGTCGAGGTGAGCGACGAGCCGTTCGGCGTCTCAGGAGAATTCCGCATCGGCGATGTCGTGCTCCACACCAAGTTCGGTCAAGGAACCGTCGAGCGGTCCGAGTCCGATTTGGTCACCGTGCTCTTCCCGGCGCATGGATATAAGACGCTCCTCGCGACTGCAGTGAGTCGCCAAGAGCAACAAATCGCCTAGTGGCTCGTTCGGGCGCCGGTGTGCTCGCGTTGTGCGCGGCCGTCGCTCTCAGCGCGGCAGCGGCCGTGATAGGCGGCATGCCGGACTTTCGTCCGGCCCTAGCATCGCCGCCGCAGTATCTCGCCGACCCCTCGCCGCTGCCGACGCTTTCCGCAACACCGTCCCCGGCGATCGTGCCATCGCTGGCGCCGCCACAACCCATCTACCCGCCCAGCCCGTGTCCATCCGAGGGCTGCCCATCGCCGTCGCCGTGTCCTTCGGGCTGCAGCCCCGCGCCTGAAGCATCGCCCGCGGTGCCGCCGTCGCCGGTCCCGGTGCAAGTGAACCCGGACTCGCTTCTCATCCTGCTCGGGCACAGCCAGACTGCGCGGCTGCTCTCTCCGCCGAGCGGGCTCGTCACGTTCTCGGGCTACGACGATGCCATCGTGCGCCCGGTCTTCAATCCGCTCAATCGAAGCGTTGAGGTCTTCGGCCTCCACACCGGTGCTACGAAAATCGTCGTCACCGACATGTACGGCCTCAACGCCACGCTGTCGGCAAAGGTGGAGGTTTCCGCAGGCAAGGCCTACGATTGGACCTCGATCAGCATCACCGGTCATCCGGCGACGGCGGACTTCGTCGCGGAGATGGCGGCCTCGGCGGCCAGGCGTGTCGCGTATCCGCTCGCGGGAGCGGTCGTGTCGGCCGACCCGAGCGGCGTGCAGGACGCACTCGAGCTCCAGCCAGACCAGACCTCGATCGTGCGTGTGCCGCTGGAGATCACCGGCTTCGGCTACTTCAACTTCAGCACGACCGTGCGCGTGCGAGTCACCAATCTCGCGCAGCCGCGCGTGGCGCCCAAATACATGCTGGTGTCGGATTTTCCGGAGACCATCACTGAGGACGGCACGCTCTTCTACGGCCAAGTGAACTTCGGGGAACCGGCTCGGCTCCTCTATTACCATTACGCGCCGCCCGGTGCGCCGAAGCGCCGCATCCTCGTGAAAGTCCAGAACAACGGTACCGATTCCGTGCTGCTCGATCTCACCACGGGCCTCGCGGGCCCGTACACCGATATCCTCGGCGTGGGCCACGAGTGCACGCGGCGCTATCTCGTGCACGACGCCCTCGGTGAGGGCGAGATCTATGAAGTGCCCCCGCAAGCGACCATCAACGTCGTGGATCAGCCGCTTCCGGCCGACAACCTGATAGCCGGGTTGATGCAGATGCGCGTGATCTCGGGCAACGGCGTGCGCATCGCGGTCGTCGTCCAAGCCGCAGACGCGTCGCCGGTGGACCCGATATCTGAGACGCTTCTTTCGAGCGCCGTGAAGCATTCGCGCGGCATCTATCAGGTGCCGGAGTTCTTCTACGACGAGGCCTACACGGTGGGCGACCAACCGACGTACCTGGAGATCGGCAAGCTGCCTCTTCCCAACTTGGTGCAGGGCGAGGTGCTTGGCGGCGATTACGGCGTCAAGCAAAGCGCAGACGTCAGTTTGTTGAATCCGACCGGCCAAGCGGCCGACGTCGGGCTATGGTTCGAGCCGCGCGGCGGGCGAGCCACCGGCACGCTGCTCGTGGATGATGCCGTGGTCCAACTCCATCCCGTTGAAGCTCGGAAAATGGCGCTGGTGCGGCGCTTTAACGTGCCTGCGCACGGCTACCGGCACGTCTCGATCGTGACGATGCCCGAGGGCGGTTCGAGCTACCCCGTCAACCTGCTGTTCGCCTCAGACCCGCCGCCCGGCGCGGGCTGGAACATCTCGCCCGCGGTGCACTGACCCTAAAGACTATTTACAGTTCGGGTGCCCGCACTCGCATTTATGCGGTTCCGCGTGCTCGGCGTGTTTCGCGCAGTGCCCGCTGCAGAAACGACTCGATGTGACCTGGCACGTGCAATGAGCGTGCTCGCATTTCTTTTCGTCTGCCATGAGTCATCCTCTCTCTTAGTAGAGCGCGACTTGGTGTGGCACTTCTCAGATGATCTTACACCAACCTCCGATACACCTCGACCATGCTGCCGGCGACCGCCGGCCACGTGAACGTGCGTGCGCGCTCGATGCCGCGCTCGATGAGCGCGCTCGGTCCGCTCAACGCGCCGTGCAACGCCCCGGCAAACGCGCTAGCATCGCCCGGGGGCGCGAACAGGGCGCAATCGCCAAGCACTTCTTCCAGCACCGGAATGCGTGCGGCGACCACCGGTACTCCAGCCGCGAGCGCCTGCAGCGGCGGCAGTCCGAACCCCTCGTAGCGCGACGGGAAGACGAAAGCCGCCGCGCCGGCATAGAGCGACAACAGCTCCGCGTCGTCGACGAAGCCTTTCAGCTCGACTCTTGCCTCAACGCCCAGCGATTCGATCTCGCGCATGACCTCGCGCGCGTAGGGCGTGAGGTGCCCAGCCGAGATCAGGCGCACGTCCGGCATCTGCGCGACCGCGCGCACGGCCGTGATCAGATCTTTGCGTTCTTCAACCGTGCCGACGCTGAGGATGTAGGGGTCCGGGGCTAAAGCCCCGGCACTACGTTGGTTTTTCAAGTCGAAGAAGCTGGGGTCGACGCCGGCGCCGCACACGCTGATCCGTGCGGGGTCGATCCGTAATCCCTCGGCGATGTCCCAGCGCGCGGCTTCGGTGTCCGCGACGATCGCGTCGGCGCGGCGCGCCAGTCGAGGCTGCACGTCTCCGAAGTACCAGCGCACGTAGGGCCTGCCGCGGTTCGCTCCGCGCAGCCACACCAGATCGTGCAGCGTAAGCACGACCGGGTGCGGCGTGCGCCACGGGAGCGTGCCGCCGGTGCAGTGCACCACGTCGGCACGCGCTGCGCGCAGCAGGCGCGGCGCGCGCAGTTGATCCCAATAGAGCCTACGGTCGAAGCGCCACACATCAAATGAGGGATCCGCGATCTCGACCACGTCCACATCGTCGCGCTTCTTCAACGCCTCGCAAAGCCGGCGCGCATAGACGCCGAGTCCGGTCGCGGGGCCGTACGCGTATTGCGTCTCGAGAGCGACGCGGAGACGCTTCACCTGGGGCGCGGCCAAGCCGATTCGCCGGCCCCGAGCCGCGCCAACGCTTGTTCCGCGTCGGACTGATGGGGATGCAGGGCCAGCACGCGGCGAAACGCCGAACGAGCTTCGCGCTTGTCGCCCCACTGCATCTGCGAGAAGCCGTACGAAAGAAGGTAGCCCTCGTTGAAGGGAGCGACTGCGCCGGCTTTTCCGAAGGACAGGATCGCGTCGCGGCGATAGGCCGCCGCCGCGCGCAGGCGCTTCTGTTGCTCCGCCTTCTTTGCCGCGTCGACGTCGAGCTTGCCGATCGTGCTGTACGCGGCGCCCAGGTCCGCTCGCTCGAGCAGGCTGCCTTCAAGCCGAGCCGCCAGCGCCCGCTCCAGACGGATGGCTTCGTCAAAGCGGCCGCGCGCCGCGATTTGGGTGACGGCCGCGGCAAGCCGGCCGGCCGCGCGCGCATCGAGGTAATCCGCAACCGCGGCGTCGGCGTTGCCGAGCCTGCTCTCTGCGTCGCCGCTCTCCGCGATGCATGGCGCGCCGCATCCCGCTGCCTGAAAGTCGCTCAGCGCGCCGGCTGGGTCCGCGTCGAGGCGCGCGCGGCCGCGATCTTCCAACAGCAGACGCGACGTCGAGAATCGCAGTCCACGCTCGAACCACGCCTGCGCGCCTTGCGGATCGCCGCGCGCGAGCGCGACGTTGCCCATGTCATCGCACCACCACGATGCCAGTGGACGCCATGAGAGGGCGAGGATGGCGACGACGGCGAGCACGAGCGCGAGGCGCTGCATCGCGGTGAGCTTGGGCATGCGCAAAAGATTCGGGGGTCGGGCTATGCCCGACCCCCTTTACCTTGTCCGAGCTTCGATCGGAACGCTAGAACTTGACCGTGAAGTACAGGTTCTGGCGGTTCTGCGTCCAGTTGTACGACGGCAACACGTCATCTTTATACTCGTAGCGAGTGAAGAACGTGTTGATCGACGAGTTCGTGTTCGGGATGTTGTAGAGCACGCCGACGCTCAGCGCGGTCTTCTTCTCGCTGATGTTCTGCGACAGCGTGCTGGAGAGAGCGTCGCCGCCGTAGCGCTGATCGACGTAGGATGCGTTGGCGGTCAGCGCGGCCGTGATCGGCAGCGCGACTGAACCCGAGCCCACCAAGTGCCTGAGGTTCACGTGGTTCGGGTAGAAGAACACGACCGAACCGGTGCCGGTCAGCTCTGCGCTGCCAAGCGGATTGAACGCGGCAAGCCCGAGCAGCGGATCCGCTGCATAGACGAACTTGGTGCTGTCCGGCCGCTGCAAGCGCTCGAACAGGGCGTCGAAGTTCACCGTCGCCTTGCGATCGAAGACCGGGAGGTCGACCGTGAAGCCGCCCGTGAGTGCGTCGTACCGCTCCGCCACCGTCGACACGAACGCCGGGCCGAGGATGGCCGTGGTCAGCGAGTTCGGCCGAATCTCACGAAGCGACTGGCCGCTGAGGCGCAGCTTCGCGCCGAGCGTGCCGACCTTTAGCGGGAAGTTCAGCTGCGCCGAGGCGCCGCGCGTGTTCGGCGCGTACGTGCTGTACCAGTACGGCCCCTGCGCCTTGAACTGGCTGAACAACGGAAACGCGAACGTGCCGTTCGGGAACGAGCCGTTGGCTGCCAGCGTGCCGGGATTGCCGCCGGCGATGGCAGCGGCGTCAACCTGACTGTTCAGGATGAAGTTGTTGCCGATGCCGAACGGGCCTGGCAGCTGCGGGTAGTTGTAGAAGGCGAACAGCGCCGGCGCCTGGCCGGACCACATGAACTGCGCGCCGTCGATCCAGAACGGCCCGACGCTCTGGTAGGTGAAGGTCTGGTCGCCGCCCAGCAACTTGAAGCGTATCCCGATCACGCCGGCGCTATCGCTGGCCGCCGGGATGCGCTGGAAGTCGCGCGTGTACTTGCTCTGCGATATCTCGCCGAACAGCACCGGTGTTTGGACCGGACCCCACGCGTAGGCCAGCGGCAGCGTGAAGTCCATGCCGAAGACGGTGTCGCTCACGATCTGGTTCGGGATCGAGGCCGTCTGGAAGAACACCGTGTTGCCGGCGGCTGCCGAATCGCCGCGCAGGTCGAAGATGCGATTGAACGACAGCCCGATCGTTCCGGACGGGATGCCCGGAACGCGCCACACAGCGCGGCCGCCCACGTCATAGCGTTTCGGGAACGTATTGGCGGACACCGAGAAGCCCTGATACGTGATCGCGACGGTCGAGCCGGCGGGCAGCACCGAGCCGAAGACGACTTGGTTGGCCGTCTGCACGTATGTGAACGACGGCTCGCCTGCCTGGTTCGCAGCGGTGAAGAAGCAACCCGACACGCAGCCAGGACCCAAGAAGTACGAGATGAAGATCGTGCCCGGCTGCGCGTTCGACGTGAGACTCACCGACGCCAGCGGCGATGTCCCGGCGTTGAACGTGTCGGTCGTCGGCGCCGAGCCGTAGCTGTTGGAGGTCTGCTGGAAGTAATACGGGCCGAGGAAGATGTTCGACGTGATGCCCGTGTTCGGTCCGAAGGGTCCCGAGTTGACGCCGACCGGATCGAGGCGATAACCATAGACTTGCACATCGAGATAATTGAACAAGGTCCCCGTCACGTCCACGCCCTGCGGGAACGGCCGGTACGGGTCGGTGTATGCGATGTGGAAGTTGTCCGGCGGGCTGAAGGTGAGGCCGGTCAGCGAGCCTTTCAGGTTCTCGAGCTGGCCGATGCGGATATCCAGACCTTTGACGCCGTTGAAGTTCGGCACGCTGACGTCGATTGTCGGGTTGATGCCGATGCCGGTCTGCTGTTGGCGATAGCCGCCGTAGTTGTAATCGAGGATCTTGACGGGCATCGAAACGACGACGTTGGGCGTGACCGCATACGACGCGGTGAACTCCCACTGCGAGCGCGGCAGGATCACGTCGGGACCGAGTCTGCCGTAGTACGGATCGTTGCTCGCATCGGTCTCGATGAACGAGTCGGTGAAATTCTGGACCGCATCGGCGCGGGCGAACGCACCGGCCACGGTGATCGGGTTCACCGGCTGGTTGCGCTGTGAATACGCGGAATACAACGTGCCGTGAATCGCGAAGCGCTGCGCGAACTGCGTGGCCTTGTCGAGCGCGCTGATCTTGTCTTCGAGCGCGGTGACGCGGACGCCCATGCCGTCGAGCTCATCTTTGTACGCGTCCATGAGCTTGGAGAGTTTGTCGAGATCGGCTCTGCTTGCTCCGCCTTCTGCTTGGATCTTGGCGATGGCGCGAGCGATGATGACGGCCATCTCGTTGCGCGTCATCGATCGATTGCCCAAGAACTTCCCATTGGGATAGCCGGCAATGATGCCGTCGGCAGCAAGCGTTTGAATCGCGTCGGCCGCCCAGTGGCTGGCCGGCACGTCCGAAAACGGCGTTGCTGACGCGGGTAGCGGCCGCGCCGCCACAATTGCGACCAATGCGATCGCGCATACCGCGAGGTAGGCGAATCTGTTCAAAGTGGTCCTCCTCAAGCGTAGAGGCACAAGTCTTCGGGGGCCGTCTCGAACGTCACGCATGCAGAATCTTCGTTCCCTGCTGTGCGATGAGCCGCCGACGGCACAAATACCCGTCGCTGGTTCGCCCTGTTTCGCCGGCTCAAAACCGACCATGAAGGCGGACCAAACGCCGGTAACCTGCACGCCTCAGTTATGCGCCAAAAATGCCCTTTCCTCCCCTTGCTTGATATGCCCAACTGGCTTAGCGGTTCCCGATGGGTGGGACCGTTTTAAGACCCCTTAACGCGACGCAAGAAAGCGCTCAACGATGAGCAATGCGGCGTAGCCGTCGAGCGGCTCTTTTGGCACCAAGAGACCGCGGGGTACAAGGCGCAAGAGCCCGCGGGGGGGATGATCTTGGTAGTAGCGCTGGCGCGCTTGAAGGGTGGTATTGCGCTCGTCCACCAACGCGACCGGAATCGCCGGCCAGCGCGACCTGCACAACTCCAGCATGGACTTCGAGGTCGTCGCATCGCCGACGCAAATCCCCGCGATGTCGCCCATTCGGACGTCGGATTCGATCCGTCCGGCGATGGATCCCGTCGGTACCACCTCAAGCGCAGTGCGTTCGCCGTCTTCGAAAACCGTCGCATAGCCGCACTTGGAATGGCCCGGATCGATGCCGACGAAGCGCTTGCGGGTCAATGCACGGACGGCAGCCTGCTCGGCTCCACCACGATCTCCGTCGTCAACGGTCCGTGCGCGTACGTGTCGTTCGCCGCGACCGCTTGCACGACCGTCCGTCCTTTGATGGACGACAGTTCGCGCGCGACCCTGTCGACCGCGTCGGGCGTGATGGTCGGATTGGCGATCGAGTCGGGCATGCCGTGCTGGATCGCGTTGCTTCGGATCGACGCCGCCAGCTGGTTCAGCGCGACGGTCTCGAGCTGGCGGTTCGCCGTGTTGACCAAATCGATGTGCGCGATGATCTCGCCTTTGCGATAGAGCAGACGATCCTCGTAGACGCGGAACGAGATCTTCATAGCGCCGTGCCTGAAGATGTTCTCGCCGGCGACCGGCACGATGATCGCGGCGGTCGGCGCAAAACCCTTGACCGTTTTCGCAAGGGCGACCAGATTGGCGCGCGCCGCGGGCGTCAACGTTTTCGGATACGGGCGCACGTCGGGGATATTGCTGTAGTAGCCGGCGACGCCGAGGAAGAGCTGCTCGAGGCCGCGCTCGATGACGGGCTCGGGGTCGGTCGATGCGATGACCACCGGCGAGAAGATCGGCTCGCCGTTGCGGAACACGACCGGCTCTTGCAGCAGTTGATCGCGCTCCGCGCTGAGCGTTTTGATCTGATCGTTCAGCGTATTGATCGAGAACAGGGCTTGGCGAGCCTCCTGGTTGACCAGCGACACGAACACGATGACCGCCAGCGCGATGAACATGCCGAAGCCGACGGCGAAAATCGTGCTCGTGTAGCGTGGGCGCAGTCCGAACAGGGTCATGCGCCTGCGCCCGACGTTGTGGCCCACGCGGTCGCCCACGAATGCGATCGCCCCGGCGATGATCACGATCACCAGCACCGTGATGCCGCTGCGCACGTCGATGGCCATCAGCGCGTACATCTCACACCTTGGCGGCCAGCTGCAGCAGCCAGACGCCGGTCGCGCAGAACATGACGTTCGGCAGCCATGCCATGGTGAAGCTGAGTTCAGGGGTGGTGCGCCCGATCGCCAGACAAATCGTGGTCACGACGTAGAACGCGAACACGATCGCGATGCTTATGCCGAAACCGGCGCCGGATGACGAGCGCTGGCGCCGGATGCCCAGCGGGATGGCGAGCAGCGTGAACACCAGACTCGCAAAAGGCCGAGCCAGCTTGCTGTCGTAGGTGACGAGTAAGAGCGCATAGCGCGAGATGTCGCCGTTCTTCTTGGCGTTGTTCATGAGCGGGCGTATCTGCGCCCGGGAGAGATCCTCGGGTTGCTTGCGCAATTCGAGCAGCTGGGTTGGATCGGCGCCGATGTCGACGTCCAGCAGCGGGTACTTGCTGACCAGGCAGCACGTCGGAGACATGGCGTAGGCGACGGCGTTTTGGAATTCCCACGAAGAGTTGCGGTAGCTCGCCCGCGGCGCGACCAACAGCGAGGTCAGCGCTTCTCCGCGATACAACTGCACCGAGACCTGCACGAGCTGCTGCGTGGCCGGGTCGTAGCCCTCCGCGTACGTCACCTGAGAGTCTTGGTTCGGCAGCACCGTCCTGACTACTTCATTCTGCAAGATGTCCACGCCGCCGGACTGAATCTCGCGTTTGAGGATTTCGGTTGCGCGCTGCGTGGCTTCAGGCACGACGAATTCTTGGAACAAGAGCGCGACGATCGACGCGGTCAGGCCGATCGCGACGACCGGCGCGGCGATGCGATAGAGGCTGACACCGCCGGCGCGCATGGCCGTGATCTCGGAGTCGGCGGACAGGCGGCTCATGGCGAGCAGCACGGACAGCAACATCGACATCGGGAACGTCAACACGAGCGTCTGCGGCAGGGTGTATACGAAGTATTTGGCGGCGGCGAAGAGGCTGGCGTGCTCTTCCGACACCAGCCGCGCGATGTTGAGCAGCTGGCCCGCTACGAAGATCAGCGTGAAGGCAGCGAGTCCGAAGAGAAAGGAACCGCCGAGCTCCGTGACCATGTAGCGGTCGAGGATCTTCACAGACGGAAGCTCTCTCCCAGGTAAAAGCGCCGCGCCACCGGCGATTCGGCGACCTCTTGCGCCGTGCCCGACACTTCGATCCGCCCATTGTTGAGGATATAGGCGCGGTCGACGATCGCGAGCGTTTCGCGCACTGCGTGGTCGGTGATGAGAATGCCGAGACCCTTGGCCTTGAGCAGCCGGATGATCTCTTGGATGTCCGCGACGGCGATCGGGTCGATGCCCGTGAACGGCTCGTCCAGCAACAGGAACGCAGGATCGGTGGCGAGAGCCCGCGCGATCTCGACGCGGCGGCGCTCGCCGCCGGAGAGCGTTTCCGCCTTGTCGTGGCTGAGGCGCTGCAAGTCGAACTCGCCGAGCAGTTTAGGCAGCCGTTCGTCTTGCTCGTGCCGCGAGACGCCGCGCTGCTCCCAGATGAGCCGGATGTTGTCTTCGACGTTGAGCCGCCGGAACACCGAGTTCTCCTGGGCGAGATAGCCGAGACCTTCGCGCGCGCGCACGTGCATGGGCTGGTGCGTGATATCGACCGTGCGCCCGTTCTGCCCGACCAACTCGACGACGCCGTCGTTGGGCCGCACGAGTCCGACCACCATATAGAACGTGGTGGTCTTGCCGGCGCCGTTGGGGCCGAGCAACCCGACGACCTCGCCGGTATGGACGCCAAGGCTGATGTGGTCGACGACCGTACGCGCTCCGTAGGTCTTGGTCAGGTTGCGGACGTCGATCTCGGTGGCTATGGTCTTCTGCACGCTATTTCCGTCATTTACCGATGCTCATGGATTGGGATCCATTGCTGCCGAACACGCGAATGGTCTGCAGGTCGAGGTCCGCTTCGGCGCGATTGCCGGAGAACGAGTTGCCTTTTTCGTCGGTCGCCTTCACGTGACCGGTGGCGGTCAGCAAGTGGCTCTTAGCATCGTACGCCATGCGGTCGGCGAGCAAAGCTGCGCCGTTGGTGCCGTAAGCTTCGACACCCCCTGCCAAACCGACATTGCGGGACGATGGATCCACGAACGCTGCCGGGGCGGTTAGTCGTGCCCGCACCGTTCTTCCTTTGAAGAAGAACAGCTTGATGTTGGAAAGCGAGCCCTTGGAGCGGCTGGTGAGATAACCGACACGACTCGCCTGGAGCAGATATATCGTCTGGCCGTGCTGGGTGTCGCTGATCTCGACTTGCTGGTCTCCGCGACTGCGTGCCACGACGTAATACGCCGGCTGCGGCGGTATCACGGTCGCCGTCGGGCTCGGCGGACGCGGCCCGTTGGCGGAGAGCCAACTGCACCCGGCGAGCAGCAGGCCGAGGACTACCGGAGTGGCGAGAGCGAGCGGAGCGAGTTGTGGCTGTGCGACCGGTGCTCGCGCTTGATCCGCGCCGGCTTCTTGCTTTTCGGTCGCTGCTTCGGGCGCGAGCGCCGTCATGAGCCCCAGCATGGGCCACCACAGCAAGAACACGAAGGTCGAAACGACGTCGACCGCGTTTTGCACGGCGGATGCGACGAAGGCCGCCGAGAGTCCATAGAAGAGCAGCACGCGCTCGCGATCGGTCGGTGGTATGCGCTTGCCGGTGGCGCGCGCAGCTCGGATCGCGGCGACGACCGTCCACACGAACGCGGCGAACCCTAAGATGCCGTTTTCCACCAGGACGTTGAGCGGCAGGTCGTGCGCGTGGACCTCATCGACCGCGGCGTCTGGTTCTTTGAGCATCGGGTAGACGCGACTAAACGCGATCGGTCCGACGCCGGTGAGCGCGAAGCGTTCCACCATGCGCAGCGCTCCGCGCCAGACCGCGATGCGCGAAGTGTTCTCACTCGGGTCGTGCTGCACGTCGCGAAACGTCGTCGTGCCGAGGATCAGCGCAAGGGCAGCCGCGCCGATATACAGCAGCATGGCGCGCCGCCCGAAACGCACGATGAGCAGCGGCAAGCCCACGATCGAGCCCAGCCACGCCGCGCGAGAAACGCATAGCGCGAGCCCGATGATGCCGACGACCGCAGCGGAGAGGCCCAAGCGCCGCAGCAGCGGCGTCGCGCCCAGCTGCGCGAGCCCGAGCGGCACAAGGAAGAGCAGATATCCGCCGAACTCGTTGGGTTGCAAGAACGTGCCGGCGGCGCGGCCGTGCTGGTAGGCGAACGCTGCGGGAGGGTGGCGCGTGAGCGTCAGCGCGATCGCGAAAACCGTCGCGATGATTCCCGAAGCGAAATACAAGGCGAGCCAGCGGCGACGCATGTGCTCGTCGGACATCGTCCACCAGAAGATCACGAGCGCGATCAGATCGCCGAACTCGCAGACGATCTCGAACGAGCTCGTGCGCAAAGAAACGCCGGCCACGCCGGCGAGCATGGCGGTCGCTACCATCGCGGCGAGGGGCAGAGCAAGCGGCGGCCGCGCGAGCGCGCGCCAACCGCGCTCCGCGATGAGCCCGCAAACAGAGGTGAGGGCGGCGATCGTCACGATGATCGCCAGAGCCACGGCGTAGGCGCGACCGCCGATCGCCACCCCGCGCGGCAGCACGTCGGCCAGCAGCACGAGCATCGGCATGACCGGCAGCAGGATGCCGCAGGTCAATGGCAGCGCGGCTTGCGCGGCTCTGGCGAGCGACGTCGATTGCATCAGGCGGTGTTCTGCGACGCCTGCGCCAGCACGGCCTTTGCGACTGCGGCTGCGCCGCCGGGCTGCCCCATGCGCTCTTGACCCAGGCGGGCCATCGCGGCTTTGCGGGCCGGGTCGTCCAGCAGCGCCACGACGCTCGCCGCAAATTCGATCTCGTCGCCGCCGACGACGAGCAGGGCGTCGCCAAGCAGACGCTGCTGGCGCATCCGATACCAGCCGATTCTCCCGGGGCGTTCGCCGCTTTCGGCCGATGCGACGACCGGGCGGCCGAGGCCGGCCGCCTGCTCGTTTCCGGTGCCGGCTTGTCCGAGCACGATTTGCGAGGCGCGCAACAAATCGCCGAACGCTCCCGAGACGGCGAGCACTTCAAGATTCTCCGCCTCTCCTCTGGCGATGACGCCGTCGCGCGCACCGGTCGGCGCCATGCTGATCCCCGCGGCCGCGCTGGCTTCGAGCACTGCTTCAATCTCCACGCTCGGCGCGATGGACATGAACGCCTGAACCGCAGCCCCGCGCGTTTTCAACAACCGCGCGATGGCCAGCAGGCGCCGCGTCGCGGTGCCCGCGTTCGCCGCCGCGTCAGCCCGGCTGCCCGGCAGCACGCCCAAGCGAATCGCATCGTCCCTGACCGGGAGCGGCGTCCGGCCGGGCTCAAGCCCGTCCATCATGAGGTTGCCCGCATACTCTGCGCGCACGCCGCGGCTGAGCAGCGCTTGCGCCGTGGCCGCGTCGCGCGCGAAGACGATGTTGGCTCGGCGCGCGATGCCGATCTCGAGCGGCGAATGCGGCGCCACGTGTTGGGACTTGGCCGTCGCCACGAACACGGTCGGACGCCGCGCGAAGAAAAGACACGCTGCCAGACAATAGACATCGCCGACCGCGACCACCACGCTGCGCTTGCGCTGGCGGCCCAGGAATGCATACTGACGCAGCGTCAGGCCGATGAGTCCGGCGCGAACGTCGCGGATCAGGTTTGCGAAATTCCAATAAGCAATGAGCCCCCCGCTCGGCATCGCGGCGAGCGGTCCGACGTTTGTGGTGTGCCAGGCCTGATTCTGGTTCGTATTGCCGACCAGCGGCATGTGTTCGATTTTCGCATCCGGCGCGCTGCGCGCGATCTCACGCGCGAGGTACCCCGCGATGGCAGCCTCGCCAAAACCATTGCTCACGAGCAGGATGTCGGGTGCGCTCATCGCGCGGCGGCTTCCAGCAACGGCACCAACCGGTATGATGCCAGTCGCAAGCGGCCGGCTCCGTCCGGCGCGAGTTCCAAGCGCCCGGCGAAGCGCGCATAAGGACCGGCGTGCGCGATCGGCACGCCGTTCACGACCTCCGGAAGCTCGAGCGTTTCGTGGCTGTGACCGCCGATGATCGCGGACAATGAGGGATAGCGCGAAGCTATCTCCCGATCGGCAGCCAGTCCCAGATGCGAGAGCAAGATAGTGGCGTCGGCCGGCTCCGGCAGCGCGAGCATCTCGTCGAGCGCCGCGTGCGTGCTCAGAAATCGCCAGCCGAATATCGCTTCCCAGCCGCTGCCCGTGCGGTACTGCGGCGCGAGAAGCGCCACGAGACGTATGTCGGTATCACCGGCGCTGAGGCGCAGCGACCGGACGAACGGGGGCGTGCGCCCCCAAAGATCGAGCAGGTTCGAGCAGATCATAGGCATGGGCATCGCCCGCGCGCGCGCCGAGAAGCAGGCGTGCAGATAATGGAACTCCCGGTTGCCGACGGCTTGGGCGCTATACCTCGCGGCAGCGAACTCTTGCATGACCGGCTCGTTCCGGCGGTAGATGGTCGACGATCCGCGCAGGCTGTCGCCGCAATCGACGCGCAGCGCGTCCGGTTCCACGATCTTGGCCAGCCGCTCGCCGAAACCGCGCCGGTCGTGCACGTCGGACGTGTGATAGATGAGGACGCTCACGCAGGCATTTGCTCGAGCATGAATCGGGCGATTCGTCGCAGCGCGTCGGGCGGACCGAGCGCGGCGCGCAGTTCGGCGTAGACGGCCGCTTGTTCGGCTCGCGGACGCGGGTCGTCCAAGTAGCGCTCGGTCAGTTCGTGGAGGCGTTCGGGCGTGAAATCGCCTTGCAGCAGCTCGGGCACCACCGGTCGCCCCAACACGAGGTTCGGCAGCGTGATCGGTCCGTGCACGAATTGCGGCACGCGACGCTGTGCGATGCGATATTGCGCCGCCGAGATCTTATAGAACGCGATTTGTGGGATCGCTCGCAGTGCGACCTCGAGCACCGCGGTGCCCGACGCGACCCACGCCAGATGTGCGCTATCGCGCGAGGTCTCGATCGCATCGCCGCGCACGATGGTTGCAGCGGCCGGGCCGTCCGCGCGCGCCCAGAGCGTTTCGATCTGTTTCGCGCGCGCCCTCGACGAGGCGGCTATCGTGAACGTCGCGCCGCGCTCTGAGGCGAGCTGCTTGGCCGTGCGAGCGATGACGGGCAGGAGCAGGTCGACCTCTTCTTTGCGGCTGCCTGGGTAGGCGATGATGTTCGTGCCGCCGGACGGCGGCTGCAGGCTGCGCGGGGCGATGGCCGACACGAGAGGGTGCCCGAAATACTCCACCGGCAAGGAAAGGCTGCGGTAGAAATCGCGCTGCTGCGGGAACGTCGCGACCGGTGTGGCCGCCGCCGCCACGTCGCGCGCCTGTCGTTCGTTGAACAGCCACGCGCCCGGCGGGAAGTAGTAGATGATCCTGCCGCGATATTGGCCGCGGCGCAAACGCATGATGAGGCGCAGATTGAAAGCGCCGAAGTCGATCGGCACGAGCAACCTCGGCGGCTGCTTCGCGAAGCGCCGGGCCATCCACAGCATGGTGAGATAGAGCACGGGGATCTTGCCGAGCGCGGAGATCGGCCCGATGCTGGCCCATTCGCTTGAATCAGCGAGCAGCGCTGCGCCCGCATCGAGCAGCCGCTGCGCGCCGATCGCCTCGCAGCGCAAATCCGGTCGCAACGCGCGCATCTCGCGCAGCAGCAGGGCGCCTAGCAGATCGCCCGACGCCTCGCCGGCCAGTAGCACGAGGTCGGCCGGAGCGAGGGCCGTCACTTTAGGCCGCGCCCGGGTCTTCCTCCGTGGCGTGTTCGCGCGCGCGGCCGCCGCGCCGGCCGGCGTTGCTCGTGATGCCGCGTTCCGAAGCTGTTTCGAAAAACGTGAGCAGCTCTTTGCCTTCGGACGTGACCATGGATGCGCGCAGCCGTTCGATCACGGTGGACTGGCGATCGTCCCCCATATACAGCAGCCGATACGCTTCCTTGAGCTCGGAGATCGCCTCGGGCGCGATGGCGTTTCGTTTGAGTCCGACGCGGTTGAGCCCGCGCACCGACGCCGGATTGCCCTCGATGAGGAAAAAAGGCGGCACATCTTTCAAGATCTTGCTGCGGCCGCCGAGAAACGACAGGCGACCGATGCGCACGAATTGGTGGACGCCGACCATGCCGCCGAGATTGGCGCCGTCGCCCACGCTGACGTGCCCTGCGAGCTGCGAGAGATTCGACATCACGACGTTGTTGCCGATGCGGCAGTCGTGCGCGATGTGCGCGTAGGCAAGCAAGTGGTTGTCGGAGCCGATGACGGTCTCGGATTCGGGGTCAGTGCCGCGATTGATGGTGACGTATTCTCGGAGGATATTACGATCGCCGATACGGACGTACGATACTTCGCCGCGATGCTTCTTGTCCTGCGACGCGCCGCCGATCACCGAAAAAGGATACACCGTATTGTCGCACCCGATCCTGGTGTGGCCCAGCACGACGACGTTGGCGAGCAGGCGCGTGCCATCACCGATCGTGACGTTCTCGCCGATCAAACAGTACGGGCCGATCTCCGTGCCTCGGCCTAGCTTCGCACTTGGATGCACCACCGCGGTCGGGTGCACGTTCAATGAGTAGACGTTGACCGAAGGCACTCGCGCGGTCCCCATCACATGTGCAGCACGGACGCGTCGAGCTTGAAGAGCCGCGCATCCGTGACGACCGAAAAGGTCAGCTCACCACTGCATACGAGTTGGTCGCCTACGCGCGTTTCGGCGGCGAGGCGTCCATAATTCATCTTCGTCCACAGCAGGTTCACCTCCATGCGGAGCGTGTCGCCGGGAATGACGGGCCGACGGAACTTGAATTTGTCGACGCCGACGAGATACGGCACCGTCGTCGCCGAACTGTTCGGCTCCATAATGACGGTGCCCCCGAGCTGCGCCATCGCCTCGATGATGATCACGCCCGGCATGACCGGGTTGTTCGGGAAGTGCCCGGTGAAGAACGGTTCGTTGAAGGTGACGTTCTTGAAACCGACCGCGCGCTTGAGGTGTTCGAGTTCGGTTATGCGGTCGATGAGGAGCATCGGATAGCGATGCGGTAGGATCTCCATAATGGAGCGGATATCGACATATGCCACGTGCGTAGCCTCCAGAGGCCGGCGCTATGCGCCGGCATGCCTGTCCAATTCGCCGTGAGGTGACCGCGTCCCGTCATTGGAATGTAGCGTTCCGAGCGAAGACTTTAGCGTAGCCACGGACCTTTAGGTCCGTGCCAATCCTCCGCCCTTGCGTCACGGGGTCGCCGCGCCTATTTGGACGTATCGTCGAGTCTGCGAAGGCGACTTTCAGCCCTGGTGACGGCCTCTTGGAAAGCGACTAGCTCAAATGTCCATATCGAGCCGTCCTTCTTGGGCCAGATCTCTAGGTCGAAGACAGCCTCGCCCCGCTCTTCACTAACTATTGCGACAATTTCGTCGTTGAAGTATACTTCGGCAATCAGTTTTTCGAACAACGGATCCGATGCGACGACAATGCGAAAACCAGGAACTCGTTCAACCTGCAAGGTCAAATGCTCGCATGAAGTCGTCGTTTACAATGCGGCGGCGAGGGGGGCGCGCAGCGATTGCGCGGCTGCGACGTGCAGCGCGTGACCTGATTTCAGCGCGATCACCTCGCCGCGCAAACGCGCGCCGATCAGTCCGAAATCTCCGATGAGATCGAGGGCCTTGTGACGCACGATCTCATCCGGGAAACGCAGCGGTCCCGCGTAGCCGTCACGCTCGATGACGACTGCGTTGTCCAGCGCGCCCCCGAGCGCCAGGCCTTGTGCGTGCAGCGCTTCGACTTCGGCGCGGAATCCGAACGTCCGATTCGGCGCGATCTCGCGCAGGAAATAGTCGGGCGTCAGTGGCGGCGTCTGCAAGAACTGTATGCCGACCGGCTCCGGAAACGCGACGAAGAAATTGATGGTGAGGTCGCGCGCGGGTACGATGACCAGCAGCTTATCGCCATCGCGATGCCAGGACGGCGAGCGCACGATCATCTCGCGACGCGGAACTTTCTGCTCGAGCGAGCCCCCGTCGGCGAGCGCTTGCGCGAAGGGCAGCGCGCTGCCGTCGAGTATGGGCACTTCGGGCCCAGCCACGGCGATGATCGCGTTGTCGATCTCCATGCCGACCAGCGCGGCAAGCACGTGTTCGACGGTATGCAGTTCAGCGGTCGCAGAGGCGACCGTCGTGCAGCGCGTGGTCGAGCGGACCACCTCCGGCGTCGCTGCGATTCGCGAGCCGTCGGCGAGGACAAAAGAAATGCCGGCGTTGGCCGGCGCGGGTGATATGGTGACGCGGGATTGAGACCCGGTGTGCAGGCCCACGCCCGACACCGTGAACTCGTTTGCGAGCGTATGCTGGAGGTGTGCGTCCATCCCGTTCGGCTCTAGCGTTGTTTGCGCAACTCGTCCACGAGTGCTGACAGCGCCGCGACCTGTTCGGCGAGCTTAGGCAGTTTTCGAAGCATGACCTTCTGCTGCATCTCTTCACGATACGCGACTGCCGGCGTGCCCCAGTACGTGCCTGCGTTCTTGATCGAACCGACGATGCCTGATTGGCCTCCGAAAATCGCGCCGTCGCAGATCTCGATGTGCCCGTTCACGCCGACCTGTCCGGCCATGGTCACGACTGCGCCGACCTTCGTCGATCCCGCGATGCCGACTTGCGCGCACAGCGTGCCGTCTTCGCCGATCTGAACATTGTGTCCGATCTGCACGAGATTGTCGATTTTGGTCCCGCTGCCCACCACGGTCGATCCAGTCACCGCCCGATCGATGGTCGAGCAAGCGCCGATCTCCACGCGGTCGCCGATGACCACGTTGCCGATCTGCGGGATCTTGATCTGTTCTTTGCCCACGCGCACGAAGCCGAAACCGTCGCTGCCGATCACGCAATTCGAGTGCAGGATGCAGTCGTCACCGATGACGCACGCATCGAGCACGCACGCGCGCGGATGGAGCAGGGTGCGCGCGCCGATGCGCGCGTTCACACCGACATAGGCCCCGGGAAGCAGGATCGCGCCGTCGCCCAGCGTCGCGCCGCTGCGAACGATCGCGCCCGCGCCGATCCAGACTTGCGCGCCGCGCTGCACGTCTGCCTCGATGATCGCCGAGGGATGCGTGAAATCAGCGTGCGGCAGCGGCGGCGCAAAGGATGCCAGGATGGAGGCGAGCGCCGCGCGCACATCCGCTGCGACGATCAACGTCTTGCCGCGCGCGTCGGAGACGGTCACCGCTGCGGGCACGATGACGGCCGACGCTTTTGAAGCAAGCGCTCTGTCGATCCACTTCGCGTCGACCGCGAAGGTCAGCGTGCCTGCGACGGCTTCATCGACGGCGCTGACGCGTTCGACCGGCAGCCCCGCGTCGCCCGACACGGTCGCGCCGGCAAGCGCCGCAAGTTCGCCGACGGTGCGCGCTATCAAGGCGAGCCGGTCTATTTACCCGGCGACGGAGATACCGGCGTGATCTTCAGCGCCTTTTCGACGTCGTCCGTGATGTCGTCGCCACCGTAGGCCACGCCCTGGCGCGTCACCACCAGCTCGTAGTGACGCTGTGCGGCGATGTCCTTGACGACGCCGCGCACTTCATCGGTCACTTCGTTCTGCCAGCGATGCTCTTGTTGCTGGAACTGCAGTATTTGCCGCTGTCGCTCCGACGGGCTCATCTTCGCCGTGATGATGCTATTGTAGTTCGCCTGCAACTGGTTGGCGTAGTTGATGAATTTCGGCCAATGCTGCTCGATGCTCGTGACGTTGACGACCGCGACTTTCGAGTGCGCATGCGCGCAGCCGCCTAGCATGACCGCGACGAGCAGCACCAGCAGCATGGACGCGAGCTTCGCTCGCAGCGCGCTATGAAAGAGAGTATTATTCATTCATCCCCCGGATTGCGTTGGTGAAGGCGCGGGCGACGGCAGCGCCGCGACCGCTTGGGTCACTTGGTCCGTCAGGTCAACGGCCGAGCCCGCTCCGCGCACGGATGTGAGGACGACACCCACGCCTTGCTTCTGAGCGATGACGGCGATCTGCTGCCGCACCTGCTCGACGATCTTGTCGAGCAGATCACGGCGCTGCTGCGCGAGCCGGTTCACCTCGTCAGCGAGCGCGGCGTTGTCTTGGAACTGCATGTGCGCGATAGCGCTGTACTTCGCGACGAGCGATTTGCGCGTGTCCGCGTACGACGCCATCGACTTGTTGAATTCGGCGGTATACTTGGCTTGCTGTTCCGAGTGGATGCGGTCGATGTCCGCCTTCACTTTCGGATTCTTCGCCAGCGTCTCGTTCGCGCTCTTGAGCTGCTCCTGGAACTTCGAGCCGATGCCGGTCACCTGCGTCTTGAGCTGGTCGTTCATCTGCTGTTGACGGCCTTGAAGTTTTGCCTGGGTCGCAGCGGCGGTGGCGTTGCGCTCAGAGTCGAAGCTCTTGGCCGCATCGCGCTGCAGACCGTCCTCGTACTTCTTGAGCTCGGTGTTGTCTTGGGATTTCATCCGGTTGATCAGCGCATCCTCACGCGTCTGGATGTTCTGCAGCTGGCCGGCGTACTGCGCGCGCTCTTCGGGCGTGAGGTTGCTCGAGTCGAGTTTGAGTTTGAGGTTCAGCTTCTGGTCTTGATCCTCGCGCGACAATTTGAGCTGGTATGCCGTCTCCGCCGTCTCGAGCTTGTTGCGCTTGTCTTGGATCTTGGCGAACACGTCGGCGTGGAGCCGCTGCGACACTTCCGCCAGGTGCTGATTGTCTTGCTTGTACAGCGATTTCTGATATTCGACGAAGGCCTTGCCCGCCTCGGTTTGGATCTGTTTCACTTGTTCGCCGAATTGCTGCTGGACGTTGCCCGAGATCTGCGTCGAGCTCGTGCCGGCGAGCGCGCGGTTTTGCACCGCGGCGATCGCTTGGGCTTCTTGCTGTTCGTAGAAGCTGCGCCGCCGTGCGACCTCTTCTTGGAATTGCGCCTGTGCCGCGGCGAGCTCGCGCTGCATCGCGGCCTCGGCGGCGCGCTGCTCTGGCGTCTGCGCCTGCGGCGCTTGTTGCTGCTGCGCATTGAGCGCCACGATCTGCGTCTGCAGCGAATCGATCTCGTTATGCAGCGGATGCGCGGTGACGATCTTGCTCATGTCGACGTAGCCGGCCTGACCGCCGCCCGCCGGCATCGTGAACAGCGACGCTGAGGGATAGCTCAGACCGCCTGAACTGCTCTGCTTGTTGCACCCGGTCAGGCACGCGGCGATAACCAGCGCGACAAAACAGAAGCTTCGCAAGCTATTTGAGCGCTGCGACGACATCCGCCGTGACGTCCGTCCCGCCGTATACGCGATCGGCCATATCGATCACGAGCATCAAGTTCTTCTTCCGCGCGACGTCGGAGATGGCTTTCTGCGTCTGATCGATGATGGGCTGGATTACTTTCTTCTGCTCGTCCGCGAGCTGCTTGTTGAACGAATCCACGATCTGCTGCTTTTGCGAATCCGTCTTGCCGGCGCTCTGCTTGGTGAGATCCACGCCCAGCTTCTGGCGGTACTGGATGAATTCGTCGTTGGCAGCCTTGAACTTCGGCAGCGCGTCGAGCTGGCTCTGATCCACATAACCGACCTCGGAGGCCGGCGGCGTGTTGACCGGCGGCACGACCTGGCCTGGTTGGTTGAACAGCGCGATGACATCGCCCGTGATCTCTTGCCCGCCGAAGACGACGATCTGCTTGTCCACGACGACGCCGAGACTCTTGTTGGCCGCGACCGCCGCGATGGCGGTCTGGGCTCGGGCGAGCAGTTGATCGAAGAGCTCGTGCTGTTTGGCCGCCAGCTTCTGGTTGAAGTCATTGAAGATCTTCTGCTTGTCCGCGTCGCTTTTGCCCTTGACGGCCGCCATGAATTGGCCGTTCATGCCCCCGCGGTACTGCGCGAATTGCCGCTGCGCGTCGACGAACGGTTTGAGACTCCCCAGGGCCTGCTGGTCGACGAAGCCGATATCGACGATGTCCGTCGCCAGTGCCTGGGGCGCCAGCGCTATGAAGAGCGCGAGTACGAGGCCGGCCGCCACGGCGCCTGAAGCGGGCATGCGCCCAGTCCAAAAAGCGGTATGAGTGCTTTGCATGTTCGTCCGTTTTCTATCCTTATATAGTAGCGTTTGTCTGACCTTGGGGAGCGGCCTGGTCCGGCGTTAGAACGCTTGGCCGAAGCCGAACGAGATGTGCGACCCTTGTTTCCCCGTGGCCAGATCGATGCGCACCTGCTGCGGCAGCAGCGGCGTCGTGAGGCGTATGCCGATGCCGAAGTCGGTCTTAAGGCGGAACGGCGCACGCACGTACGTCACCTGCGGGAGCGCCGCCGGTTGGAACGGCGCGTGCGGCCCGGATGGCGGCGTGGGCGTGGGCGCAGGCGTCGCTCCCACGATGGGGGTGACGTACGGAGCATCGCCGGTGTCCGCGAAGAAGACCACGCCGACTTTGCGATCCTGCGTGATCGGCAGTCGCAATTCCACTTGGCCGAGGATCTGGCGATCGCCGTAGTAGACGAATTTCGTGCCGCGCAGCTGTTGGTCTGAAAGACTGAAGAGGTCGTTGTACGGCAGGCCTGCGCCGGTCGACGGATCGTAGCTGCTCGAGAAGCCGAAGTTGAGATGGACGCCCAAGGTCGAATGCCGGCGCACCGGCCAAAAGCGCGTCGCATCCAGGTCGGTCTTGGAGAAGCGATAGTTGGAGCCGAATGCCTTGATCGATACCTCTTCTGCGACCGAACCCGTGCTGCCGGAACGCGGGTTGACCACGTCGTCGCGGCTGTCTCGGATCAGCCCCGCATTGACGCTGCGCAGGTTGGAAGCGCCGGACTGCTGCGCGACGCCGCCGCTGGTCGTGCTCGTCGGCTGCAACACGGCGCCGCGGAGATCCAGCAAGTCCTGAGAGAAGCCCTGCGCGGTGAACTGTTGGAAGAGCCGCGTCGCGGAAACGCCGTAGCTCAGGCGCGTGTAGTCGGCGACCGGATGACCAAGTGACAGCGCGATGCCCGCCTGGCGTGAAGAGTAATTGGCGAACTCGTTGTTGCACGGCGTGCTGCCGGCGACGCACGGACCGCTGAACGTTCCCGGCGCAGGCGTCGCCACGAGCGGCGTCGTGGGCGAGCCGCCGACCGGCGACAGCGTGAAGAACGGATTGTTGCCCGGCTCCTTGTACACCGGATACGGCTGGTTGATCACCACGTTGTTGAAGAGCTGCACCTGGACCGAACTCGGCTTGAACTTCTTGATGTACGGCACGGTGAACGACAGACTGACATCGCTGACGTGCGAGCCGCGCTGCGCGCTGATCGAGCCGCCGTTGCCGGTGCCGTTGATATTGCTTTCGGAGTATGAAATGCTGCCGGACAGACCTTGGCCGTATTGACCGCCGCCGCCGTAGCTGACGCCCACGCTCGCCGTTCCGGTGCGCTGTTCGACGACGGTCCAGACCAGCGTGATGTAACCGCACTTGTCGGCGAACGGTTTCGTGCCGAGGTCGACCGACTTGAAGAATTGCGTGTTGTTGATCGCCTCGTAGTCGCGGCGCACCCGCGAGTCGGTGACGAGCTCGCCGGGTTTCATGCGCAGCAGGCGCCGGATCACGTAGTCTTTGGTCTTCGAATTGCCCTGGATCTCGACGGCGCCGACACGCGCCTCGCAGATCGCCACGTTCAGCACGCCGGGATTCTTTTCGTCCGGATCGCCGCTGACCACGGCTTGCAGTCCGAGATCTTTGTACAGATTCCCGATCGCGAGCAGATCATCGCCGAAGGCTTGCTGCGAGAACACGGTGCCCGGTTTTATCTTCATCACCGCGAGAATCGCCGGGGTGCGCACGACGGTGTTGCCGGTCACGTCGATCTTCGTGATCGTCACGCCTTCCTTGACGTCCAATGCGAGCGTGCCTTCTTTGTCGATGTGGATGTTGGCGACGTGCCGCGTGCCGGTGTAGCCGAGCTTGTCGTAATACGAGTTGATCTTCGCGACGTCATCGCGCAAAGTGTTCGTGTTCAGCACCGAGCCTGCGGTGGTGTCCATCAGCGCGGTGAGGATCTCCGTGGTGACGTGCGTATTGCCGTCGAACAAGATCTTCGACACGACCGGGTTCTCGATGACGATGAACGTGACGGCCACGCCGCCGGGCGTCGCACGGATGTCGGTGCGCACGTCTGAGAAGTAACCGAGATTCACAATGGCCGCTTGATCGGCCGCCAATTGCTTCGTGTCGAGGGGCCGGCCGGCTTGGGAATGGATGACGACGGCGATCTTGTCCGTCGGTACGTGGGCGTTGCCGCGCACGTTGATCGCGGTGACGATCGGCTGGCTTGCGGCTGGTGTGGCTAGCGGGTTCGCCGCGATCGCGAGGGCCGCGACTAGGCACACTACCACCGCCAAACGCATCACTAAGGCCACAGGCAGGGGGCTCCTCATCTACTGCGGGACCGGCTACAAGACGCGCGCGTGGTTTCTCCGCGCATCGGGTCGCTCGTCTGGGCTATGGGATGTGCTCGCCGGAACGCACAAGCAGCGGCCCGGTTCGCCGCTGCCTCGGGTAAGCCCGTTGGCCGCTGTCGCCGTTCGTACGATGCTTCCGTGACTTCCCGGATTTGAGGGACATTCCTGCACGGCGGCGCTTTAGCGGAACGTCACACGTATGTCGAGCTTGTAGCTTTGTAAGCCGGTCGGGCCTTGCGTCTGCAAGAATTCTAGCGACGCATAATCGCGCAACGCATACGCGAAACCGTAGGCTTGCGATTGATATGTAGAATAGAGCGACGACCGGTAGATCGCCGCCACCGTCGGCGTCACGAACTTGCGCACTTCGAGGTTCAGGTTTCCGCGTTCGTCGAAATTGAAGGCGACTTCTTCGATGTTCAGCGATTGAGCGAGTGCGGATTCGAACGGGAACAACACGCTGCGCTGCAGTTCAGCGGTGAAATAATTCTGCGCGAGGTTCACGAATTGCGACTGCGCATCCGCCGGACCATTGAGCACGGATTCGATCTGCGTGCCGTGCAGCAGCGCCGCGATGATCTGATCGCGGCTTTGCGGCGGTTCCGAAGAAACATCGGTGTTGAGGTTGTCCAGGCGTCCCGTCACCACGACTGCGATGCGCTGTCCGGAGGCGTTGGTCACAGCTTTGACGTCCAGGGTCGGCAGCAAGCCTTCTTCCGGCGTGAACGTGACGACGCCGCGCTCCAGGCGGAAGACCGTATCGAAGTAGCTCACTTGCCCGCGCCGTGCTTCGAGCGTGCCCGCCAGCGTCGGCGCACCGATGCTGCCGCCGATCACGAGCGTACCGCCGCCGGTGAGATCGATCGCGCCGCCGCGCACGCGCAAGTTCTGCGCCGTGGTGGTCAGTCCGAGATCAATGGATGGAAGGGCGAAGAGCGGCGCAGGCAGCGCTTGCGGCGTCTCACCGGTGATGAGATGCTCGCCGGGCGGATACAGCGGGCCGCCATAGGCCACCATCTGTCCGGGCTTGAGCGTAGGGATTCCGGGTATGAGCGTATGCTCGGGCGGCGCGCTCGTCTGACCAAACCCTTGCGCGAGCGCGAAGATCGCCGAGGTCGGGATGGTCGCGTTGCGCATGGTCAGGTTTCCGGAGAGATACGGCGTCGCGCCGGATTTCGTGAAACTCAAATCGCCGTCGAAGGTGCCGGAGACCCAGCGCGGCACGTCGATCGACGCGTTGTGCAGGGTGACGTGCGACCAGTACGACAATCCGGCGACGGAACGCACGCCCACTGCGGGGACGACGTGCGCCGCGCCGCGAGCGTCAACGGTGCCGGACCCAAGCGCACCGTGGAACTTCTGGAGCGTCAGCGTGTCTTGGGCGAGGGCGACGTCGGCGTTGACGCCGGTGAGCGCCTGCGCACTGGTCTTGACGGATCCGTTGCGCAGCGTCGCGCTGCCCGCGAGGTCGGGCGCCCCGGCGCTTCCGGCTGCCGACACGCGCACATCCAAAATCCCGCCGAGCGAGTTGTTCTTGCCGACGAGCGGATCAAAGGCGGCGAGGTCGATACCCGCGGCGGTGAAACGCATGTTGACGGCCTTGCGCGCGGGGCCCAGTGCGAGCGGCTGCAGCTTCAGCGGCAGGCTTCCGGAGAGCGCGAGCGTTCCATGGCGATGCGCCAGCACCAATTCGGTGTCGCCGATGCTCAGTTCGCCCGGGGCATACGACGCGCTGCCATTGAGGCTGTCGAACGCGACCCCGTACGCCGTCCCCGCGCCTGCCCGGAGGCCTGCGCTGACGTATGGGCGCGCTACGGTTCCGGAAAACGCGAGGGTTGCGGCGGCGCTGCCGGTCAACGCACCGGGTTGTTGCACGAGCATTGCGATGCGACTGAGGTCTTTGGCGTTGATCTTCGCGGTGCCCGCGATGCGCGCACCCGGCCCGAAGGTCACGTCGCCGCCGGCATCCGCGTACGGCACTGATAGCTGCGCACCCGACAGACGCGTGATGACGCCGTTGGAGTCGACTCGTCCGGATGCGACGAGGATCTGCAGCTTTTGGACGTAGCCGTCGTGCAGGGTGAAGTTCGCGTGCGCCGATGGGTGCTTCAATGATCCTTGCATCGAGCCGGCCGCATCGAGTTTGCCGCTGAGCCCGAGATCCTCACGGCGCACCAGCGGCGCGATGATGCCGAGGTCGAGGCGGCTCACGCGGCCGCTCACGTCGAATGTCGCCTGCGAGAAATCGGGAAGCAGCGTGGCGGCGTTCGCAAAGCGGACGCTCCCGTTCAGCGACGATGATCCGATCGCGCCGTCTTGACTCACGTTCGCGAGAACGGAACCGCGGCGGCCCCCGAACACGACGTTGACCGAGCCCAGCGGAACGCCGGCGATCTCCGTGGCGGTGATGCCGATCGAACCGCTCGCGCGCGCGCGACCGGGTGACACCGCGAACTCGACGTTGCCCCGGCCGGTGCCTTCGAGCGTATCATACCCGTTGAAAAAGTCGTTGAAATCCGAAAGATCGACAGCCTTGCTGGCCGCGCGAACGTCGATCTGACCGGGCGAGAGGCTGCCGCCGAACGAAAACGCCGAGGAGCCCAAACGCACGCGGCCATTGTCGAGGCGCGCGACGCGGCCGTTCACCGAGACGTCCGTTTGCAAATCGCCGAACGCGACGCCCCGCAGGGTGCCTTCACTCGTGGCAAGCGATCCGGAAAGCGAAGGGCGCGCGAGCGTGCCGCGAATCGCGAAGTCCGAGGCGACGCTGCCGGTCATGGCGGCCGAAGCCGGCAGAAAATGATCCACCAACCGCCCGAGATCGCCTTCGTGTAGGGACCCGTTAAAGTCGAGCGTCGCGCCGGACAGATCTTTTCCAAACGTGAAACCTAGCGCGTTGCCGCTCACGACCGCCCGGCTGCCTGCAAGATCGACGCGTCCGGTGGCTGCCAGGTTCGCAGGCGCGTAGTTGACGTCGAGTTCGGCGGCGAGCGGCAGGCCTTGAATGGACGAATCGCTCAATGCCACTGCGCCGGTAAAGCCTGGCCCGCGCCGGCCGGCCTGAATCGCGCCGAGCACGGTCGCTTGGCCGCGATCGAGCCGCACGCCGAGCGATTGCAAGTCGGCGACGTTGACGCCGCTCGCCCACAATCCGACGGTGTCATTCCCCGACGCCGGGCTCGAGCCGGCGAGTGCCACGTCGCCTCCCGCGGCGCTGAGGGCGGCAGCGATCGTAGTTTTTCCACCGCTGCGCGCGGCGACGGCATTCGCCGCGCCAATCGGGATGCCGGCGATCGAGGCATTTGAGTTGGACGAGCGGGCCGCCACGGCCCACCGGTCGCCGTCGAGCAATGCATCGAAGCGCAGCTGTGTCCGCCCGGTTACGCGGGCCGCGGAGACAAGGGGAATGCGCGCCAGATCCGCGCTGACCACTCCCTCGAGCGCCGCTGCGTACGCGCCTCGCGCCGGCTCGAGGTCGACCGTGCCGCTCGCAACGATGGTCGCGTCGCGGCCGTGAACGCTCGCCTCGCGGATGTCGAATCGGCTTCCTTTGCCAACGGCGCGCAGTTTTGCGTCACCGAGGTCGGCGCCGGCCACCTGGACGCCGCGAGCGCGCAGATCGAGCACACTTGCATTGGTCTGTTGCGTGCCCGGCTTTGGTCTGACTAAGCCGTCCGCCGCGCCGAGATCGAAACCTGATCGCACGACGCTGACGCCGTCGAGCGTGCCTGCCATCGCCGGCGTGCGCACGGGCGCGTCGCCGAACAATCCGGGCAGGCGCACGTCCGATGCGTCGACGCTCACCGGTGCGTGCGTCGCGACGAGCTCGGCGCTGAGCACGCGCCCTGTGTGCAATCGATCGACCGTCGTCGCAAAAGCGATCTCACCGTTGGGCCAGCGCGCGATCGCCGGCCCGATGACGTACGCAGAACGGGCGACGTCGTACATCGTGCGTACGCTCGTGCGTTTGTCGCTGACTTGCGCGTATCCCCAGCCGCGCAGCGAGTTTGAGGTCACCTCGATCAGGGCGAGCGTTTCGGCGCGTCCGTGGTGCACCAAGCCCGCGACCACCGGCACTTGTGATGACGGCAAACTCCCGACGGCGACAAAGGTCCCCACAGGCACGGCCTGAGCAAGATCGACGTCTCCTTCTAAGTATGCCTGGCCGGCGCCATAGCCCGCGTTCAAGCTTTGAATCGCGAGGTGGCCATTGTTGTAGAAGAACGCGCCCGCGATGCGGCGCAGCGGAATGCCGGCAAGCGTGGCGATGCCTGGGCATTCAAACGAGCCGCTCACGTCGATGCCGTCGATCGGGCCGTCGAGACGCACGTGCGCTCGGATGCGCCCGCGCGCGTCCTTGTGGATCGAAAAGGCGAATAGCTTAGCCGCGCGCTCGAGCGCGCCGTCCGCATCGACCGCGAGCGCGAAGCGGAAACCGCTCAAAAGACGCATGCCGCCGGAACCCCGGAGCGGGATGCCCCCGGCGGTCCCATGCACGCCATCGAGCGTGAGGATATCGCCGCTATAGCGCAAGCGTCCGGAGATGTAGCGTACCGGCGCGATGAGAGGGATGAAGCGAATGCGACCGTCTCGGATCGGAGCGACGCCGCTCCATTGCCACTGCGGACCCTGGTTCGCGTCATAGCCGAGCGCGTAGCCGCGCAGCTCGACGTCGGCGAAACCGGTTTCGACCGCAAACGCGGAAGTCGACGCGATGTAATCGACGAGCGGCGCGACCGGGACTCCGCGCGCCGCGATGCGGATCTCCGCGTAACCAACCCGATCTTTTTCAACCAGCTTCGCAGTGATGGGCGTCGAGTTGGAACCGGCCACGAGGCGACCCGTCAGCGCGCCTAGGGATTGCTGCCCTTGCGCGATGCTCGCGAAGCTTTGCAACTCCGTGAGCGAGAAAGCGCGACCCGGCTTTGCGAACGCAGTCGGGTTGAGGAAATCGATTCTGCCGTTGACGATCCGCAGGCTCAAGTGCAGCAACGGACCTTTACTTCCGTTTTGCGGCAACGGACCTTTAGGTCCGTTATTGGTCTGCCCGAACAACGGCGACGTGTTGTAATCGCCGGAGGCCAGACGCACCACGCGCAGCACCGGCTCGATGAGTTCGATCCTGGAAACGCCAAAGCGGCGGTCGCCGCCGCCGAAGAGGCCGCGAGGATCGTAATCGACCGTGATGCGCTTCGCCGCGAAGAGGAGGCCGCCGAAGCGGTCGACGATCCTGACGTCGCCGGCTGTCAGACGGTGGGATCCTACGTCGATTACGCCGCGTTCTAGATGAAAGCCGCCGCGCAGGAAGAGCGTCGTCTGGAGCGCCGCGCCCACGAAAGCGGAGCGCGGCCCCTGGAAGGTGACCACGACAGCAGCAAGCACGCAGACGACCGCCGCGACGATCGCCACAGCCCAGAGGAACCGCCGCAGCCTGGCCATATTGTCCTTGTACCCGGAACGGCCCTCAGATTGACCATTCCCAGGTATTCCAAAATTCGCTCACTGCGTAAACGTACTTATACCCTTTAGAGTCGGTGTCGAACACGGCCAGCCGCCGGGTGTACCACAGCACGATGACCGGCGTTGGCAAATCCAATAGCCACGTTAGCTCGGTTGGATCCTCATCAGGCCGGTCCAGGTCGTTCGCGAAAGCGGATCTCGTCTATCGCCTTCCAACGAGGGAAGAGGGCCCTAAATATCTAGGTTGCGCACGTATCGTGCATTCTCTGCGATGAAGTGCTTCCGCGGTTCCACCTTTTCGCCCATAAGCTGTGAGAAAATGTCATTCGCCCCGAACTCATCCTCAAGAAGCACCTTGCGCACTATCCTGCTATCGGGGTCCATGGTTGTCTCCCAGAGCTGCTCCGGGTCCATCTCGCCCAAACCTTTGTATTGCTGGATCGTGTAGCCGTCGCCCGCTTGCGCTATGACCGCATCGCGCTCCTCATCCGAGTAGCAGTAGACGACTTTCTTGCCCTTTTTTACCTGATATAGAGGCGGCTGCGCGATGAACAGGTTTCCGTCCTTGATGAGCTTCGGCATATAGCGGAAGAAAAAGGTGAGTAGGAGCGTCCGAATATGGGAGCCATCAACATCGGCGTCGGTCATGATATATATTCGGTGGTAGCGCAGCTTGGAGGAGTCGAAATCTTCTTTGAACCCAGTACCTAGTGCTGTAATCAGGGCGCGTATCTCTTCATGACCTATGATCTTGTCATCGCGGGCTTTTTCAACGTTGAGGATCTTGCCCTTGAGCGGCAAGATCGCTTGGAAGTGGCGATCGCGGCCCTGTTTGGCGCTGCCTCCTGCCGACTCGCCCTCAACGATGAAAATCTCGCTTTTGGCCGGATCGCGCTCCGAGCAATCGGCGAGTTTCCCCGGCAACGAGCCGCCGTCTAGTGCGCTCTTACGGCGTGCCAAGTCGCGCGCCTTGTGCGCCGCCTCCCGAGCGCGCTGCGCGTTGAGGCATTTCTCGATGATGCGGCGCGCCGGACCGGGATTCTCTTCTAAATAGTACGTGAGCGCTTCGGCCACCACGTCATCGACAGCGCTACGCGCCTCGGCACTCCCAAGTTTGGCTTTGGTCTGACCTTCGAATTCCGGGTTGGGCAACTTGACAGAGATGACCGCTGTCAAGCCTTCGCGGACGTCCTCGCCTGCGAGGTTTCCTTCGGACTCCTTGAGGATGCCCATCTTCTTCGCATAGTTGTTGAGGACGCGCGTCATGGCGCTGCGAAAGCCGACCAGGTGCGTGCCGCCGTCGACGGTGTGGATGTTGTTCGCGTAGGCGAACTCGGTGGCGATGTAGCCATCGTTGAACTGAAAGGCGACCTCGACGGTGATCTTGCCGCGCTCTCCCGCGATGTAGCGCACATCGTGGAGCGGCTCTTTGTTCTTGTTGAGATGCTCGACATAGGCCTTGATGCCGCCCTCGTAGCAAAACGTCTGTTTCTTGTCGACCCTTTCATCCGTCAGGTTGATGCGCAGACCGCGGTTGAGGAACGCGAGCTCGCGCAGGCGCTGCTGCAGGATGTCGAGCGAGAAGTCGAGTGTTGAAAAAACTTGCGGGTCCGGTTTGAAGTGCTGGATCGTGCCGGTGCCTTCCGCCGGCCCGATCATCTTGAGCTTTGAGGTCGCCACGCCTCTCGAAAATTTCTGTTCGTACAGCTTGCCGTCGCGCTTCACGCGCGTGATCATCCATTCGGAAAGCGCGTTGGTCACCGAGATGCCGACGCCGTGCAGGCCGCCGGACACTTTATAGCCGAGTTGATCGAATTTGCCGCCGGCATGCAGCACCGTCATCACGACTTCGACCGCCGGCTTGCCCTCCGTGCGGATGACATCCACCGGAATGCCGCGGCCGTCGTCTTCTACCGAGAGCGAGCCATCCTTGTGGATCGTCACCTCGATGTTCTTGCAGTAGCCGGCGAGCGCTTCGTCGACCGCGTTGTCGACCGCCTCGAAGACGATCTGGTGCAGCCCGCGCGTGCTCGTGTCGCCGATATACATGCCCGGCCGCCTGCGCACGCCCTCGAGCCCCTTGAGCACTTTGATATGCTCCGCGCCATACTCGCCTTCGCGCGGCTTGCGCGGGGACTTGTCCGACAAGATCTGATTCCTTTCGGCGCGCTCTGGAACGAACGCGCGTTATCGCATACTTCTACTTATCTTTGTGTGTTCGTCGAATAACGCATTGGCCCATTCTCTACCGAGCAGATCCTCGACGACGGCGCGTCCGATTTCGGCTTGCGGCCGGTGCGCGACGAGCATCACGAAACTCCACGCCACGACGCGATCTCCCGGCTCCAGCGCGCCGCGGCGCATCCTCGCGCGGGCGTATGCCAAGTGCTGCTCCCATGCAGAGCGCAAGCGGCGGCACACGCGCTGGAAGGCGTGCTTCGTCGCTCCGGCCACCTGCTTGACGATGTCGTCGTGCGATAGCCAGGGCGCCGCGTTGAGGCTGTGCGCGATGCGCGCATCAGCTTTGCGGCGCGCCATGTCCGCGCACGGCTCGCAGCGTGAAGCCGGACCAGCGGGTCGGGCCGGCCCCGGGCGCCACACGCCGCACTCGGCGCAGCGCTGCCAGCCGGCGCGCGAGCGTTGGCGATCGAGCGCCTCTTGCTCCATCCGCAACGCGGCCATCACTTCTTCCAAGCTCCGTTCTTGCAGCGACGGACCTCGCTCATGTGGCAACGGACCTTGTGGAGCGGGACCTTTAGAGCCCGCTGACTCCCCTCGTTTCTCAATGCCGCGGTCCAAGAGTATCCTCGTGCGCCCGGTGGCGATCGTGAAACGCAAACGGCGCAGCGGTGCGCCGGGAACGCGCGCGCGCAAGCGCTCGATGATCGTCGGCGCCAAGAACGTGAGTTGATGGCTCCATGCGCTGCCCGCGGTCAGAACCGCAAGCGTTCCGTCGCGGTATTTCGCCGTGCGCGTGCGGCGCGCGATGTCGTTGCCGACCGCTTCGGCCCACGCGGCCGCGAGCATGTTCGCTTCGTCACCGCCGTCGGCGCGCCGCCCTGTGGGCTTCCACGCATCCAGCAACGCTCGGAGCGGGCGTGGACCGCTCATGGATATGCGCCGCTCAGTTCGAGTTGGCCGTTGCGCACTTCGACGACCCTACCGGCGGCCTCGAGCGCGGGGTCGGCGAGATCCGTCGCCGTGATAAAGGCTTGCTCGTAGCCTGCGATGCTGTCCAAGAAAGCACGGCGGCGCTGCGCATCGAGTTCCGAAAGGACGTCATCGAGCAAAAGGACCGGTGCCTCACCGGCCGAGGCGCGCAAGAGCGCGTATTCGGCGGCCTTGAGGGCGAGGACGGCGGTGCGTTGCTGGCCCTGAGAGCCGAATCGCGCGAGCGGCAAGCCGCGCAGTGCGAGCAGCACGTCGTCGCGATGCGGTCCCACCAGCGCCATCTTTCGAGCCAGTTCCGCGGGTTTGCTTGCATCCATCGCGGCGCGCAGGTTTGCAGCCACGGCGTCCGGCGATTCGTCGGGCTGTTCAGGCACGGGCTCGTAGGTGACGCTGAGCGCTTCGTGCGTGCCGACCCAGCGCGCGTGCGCGGCAGCAGCTTCACGATCCAAACGGCGCACGTAACTCGCCCGCGCCGACACGAGGCGGGCGCCGCTGTCCGCAAGCTGATCGTTGTAGGTCGCGAGCAGCGTGCGGTCGGCGGCATCCGGCGAGCGCAGGAACGCGTTTTTCTGCGCGAGCGTCTTCGCGTAGCGCGCCAGATCTCCGTAATAGGTGCGGGTCGCCTGCGAGAGCGCCGCGTTCAGCATGCGCCGGCGCCCGCTGGCCGGTCCGGATGCAATGTCCAAATCGGCCGGCACGAACGTCACGGCGGCCACGCCGCCGAGAAAGTTCGCGTACGAGACCGCCCGGCCGTTGCGCAGGAAACGTTTGCGCGCGCCGCTGCCTTCGCGCGTGATGTGACACGCGATCACCTGCTCGCCGTTGCGCGTGCGCACGCGCGCGCTCACGCTCGCCGCCGGCGTATCGATGCGCACCAGATCCGACTCGCGAGTGGCCCGGAAAGATTTGCCGAGCGCCAAGAGCGCGAGGGCTTCGAGCAGGTTGGATTTGCCCTGCGCATTGGCGCCGATGAGAACGCACGCGCCCTCCGGCGGTTCGAAGCAGAGGGCGGCGTAGTTGCGGAAGTTCGCGAGTTCCAGCGAGAGGACGCGCACGGCGGTCCTATTGCCGCAACGGCATCAGGATGTAGACCTGCTTGTCCGCGAGAGCGCCCGAGCCGGGTTGCAGGGCGGCCGGATTCAGCGCCCCCAGAAAGCTCATCGCAACTGTGTCGGTCTCGACGTGATTGAGGATCTCCACCAGATACTTCGCGTTGAAGGCGATGGTCAGAGGATCGCCCGTGCGCTCGACGTCGATCTCTTCGTACGCCGTGCCCGCTGTGTCCGAACTGGCCGTAATGACCAAGCTCGATCCGTCCATCGCCAGCTTGACCATGCTGGCCCGGTCGCCGGCGACCACCTCGGCACGGCGCAGACTGGCGAGCAGCTTTTCCGTGCTGGCGACCACCTTCTTGTCGAACTCTTTGGGGATGACTTGTTGATAGTTCGGGTACTGTCCGTCGACGAGCCGCGCGATCACCTTGATGTCGCCGGTGTTGAAGACGAGCTGATTGGCTTGACCGCCTAGCACCGTGGCTTCGATCACGCCGCCACCCGCCGCGCGCACGACTTCGCCCAAAGCCCGGGCGGGTACGATGAGCCTAATCGCGCCTTTGGTGGGCTCGGCGAGCGTCAGCTCGCGGCGCGCCAAACGGTAGCCATCCGTCGCCACGAGCGTGAGTTTTGAGCCGTCGATCTCCAGCAGCGTCCCCATGAGCACCGCGCCGCGCGCCTCTTCGCTGCTCGCGGCGAAGGTGACGGCGCTGCACGCTTCGCGAAACGCTTTCGCGTCGACCCGGAACTGGTCCGCCGATTTGCCGTCGGGCAAGGGCGGATACTCTTCTGCCGGAAGGGCGAAGAACTCGTAGTTCGAGCGCTCGCATTTGAGCGTCGCACGGCTTGCGGTGCCGTGCATCTCCAGTTGCGCGGCCGGGAGGTTCGCGAGGTAGCCGGAGAACAACCGAGCCGGCACGGTGCACGCACCCTCTTCGGCGACGTCCGCGGAGAACGCGTTTTCCAGGGTCAGTTCGAGATCAGTCGCGCGCACGCTCACGCGGCCCTTCTTCGCCGACAGCAACACGTTGCTCAAAATCGGCATCGTCGTATGCGCATTGACTACTTTACTCGCAGCAGCGACCGCACTCGCGATGTCCTTTGCGTTGCACGTGAACTTCATATTGCCCCTTTTATTCGCAACCTCGTCCGTTTCATTCACGGGAGATAGATTCTTATAGATAGCCGTCTTCATCGTATTAGAGCCGTGGATTGCGGGGATGTCGCGTGGCGGCCTTTAGCGGTGGGCTCCGGAGCGATGGTCTGCATGTGGACGCGCGGGGCGGGTCATTCGCAGCGTACACATGCGGGCGCCCTCATCCCGAAGAGCGCGACGCTCATGCACCCGCGTCCTCAGGCCATCCACTTCACGTCCCCGGAGCGCTTCGTCTAGCCGTCCTGGCTGATCGTCGACAGCACGGACTTCACTTTGCTGCGGAACTCGGGATCGCGCTCCATCTGATCTTTGACCTTATCGCGCGCGTACATCACCGTGGTGTGGTCCTTCTTGCCGAACTCCCGCGCGATCTGGGGCAGCGACGCATTGGTGAGCGTGCAGGCCAAGTACATGGCGATCTGGCGCGGCACGGTGAGGCGATGGTCGCGGCGCTGGCCCTCCAGCTCGCGCAGCTGGATGCCGTGGAAGCGCGAGACTTTCTCCTTGATGAGCGAGATGGTCACCTGGCGCAGCGGCAGCTCGTTGATCTCGTTGCGCAGCACTTCGGTGGCGAGCTCGACCGTGATCTCCTTGTCGTACAGGGAAGCGTACGCGGTGAGCTTGATCAGCGCGCCCTCGAGCTGGCGGATGTTCGAAGGGATGCTCTTGGCGATGTATGAGGTGACGTCGTGCGGCACGTCGATGCCATCGCTCTCGGCCTTCTTGCGCAGGATCGCCTCGCGCGTCTCGAGGTCGGGTTGCTGGATGTCGGTCAGCAAGCCCCACTCGAAGCGCGAGCGCAACCGGTTCTCCAAGGTCTGGATGTCTTTGGGCGGCCGATCGCTTGAGATGACCAGCTGTTTGGAGGCCTCATGCAGCGTGTTGAAGGTGTGGAAGAACTCCTCTTGCGTCTGCTCCTTGCCTTCGAGGAACTGGATGTCGTCGATGAGCAGCACATCGACCGTCCGATAGCGGTTGCGGAACTCGACGGTCTGGTTGTTCTTGATCGCCGTGATGAACTCGTTGGTGAAGGTCTCCGACGAGACGTACACGACGCGAGCCCGCGGATCGCTCATGAGCACGCGATGTCCGATCGCGTGCATGAGATGGGTCTTACCCAGGCCGACCGCTCCATAGATGAAGAGCGGATTGTACGCCCGCGCGGGCGAGTCGGCCACCGCCTGCGCCGCGGCGTGCGCGAACCGGTTCGTGGCACCGACGACGAATTGTTCGAACGTGTACCGATCGGTGAGCCCGGTGTGTCGGAAGTCGGCGGCAAGAGCCTGTCCGGCGGAGCCGGCCGGGGTTCCGGAGTCCTGCACGATTCCGGCGGACCCATCGGCTGACTCATCCACCACGAAGCGGACTTTGAAATCGGAACCTAAGAGCTCGGAGAGTGTCCCGAGAATGGTGGCTTTGAGGCGATTTTCGGCCCAGTCTTTGGCAAAGGCGTTTTGGACGGTGAGCGTGACCTCGTCCGGGGTCATCCGCACCAACCGCATCGGCTTGATCCACATCTCGAAGATGGGCTTGGTGAACTTAGTCTCGAGGTTGCCGAGGCATGTCTGCCACAAGTATTCTTCGTTGGTGGTGGGGAGAACAGTTGCCATTCCCTTATCACATCTTTCTTTATAGTCTCGTAAAGGAAATCGCTGTCCGAGTCGTAGTCGGAAGGCGCGCAGTCGCGCGGGTTTAGTGAGCGGAAACCCTTACTCCTTCAGGGTTTGCGCGTTTTCTTTATGCACATATCCACACTTCGCTTGTCGCGCGTGTGGATAGTTCTCGCGCGCGCGTCCGCTTTTGCTTACGCGATGCGGGTTCGCGGATTTTCTCCGGCGCGATCAGTTTCCAGCAGTGCGCGATCTACGCTTTCAATTCTTGTCCGGGTCGCGGTGCCAAAAAACGCACAATCCTAATCGGCGCCGGGCATTGCCGATTCGCTCCCCGCTATCCACAGTCTTATCCACAGGTGTGAATAAGGCCATTTTCACCCGCTTCGGCTGGGATCTTCACCTTGTGGCATAAGGGTTTGCGAGCTTTTATCAGATTCGGCCGTTCAGCATCCATGCACGGCCTGTCCACGCCTAGGGCTCGAAAGCGAAGCGGCCGGCCGGCGCCGCCCGCCGACAGCGGGACGCGCGTTCCTTGACGCGCTTTGCGGGCCGCGGCTATAATGAACATTCGCATTCATTCTCGAAGGGTGCCGCCACAGTGGCGGCACTTACCGCGTGAGGAGCTAGAGAAAAACCCGTGAAACGGACGTACCAACCGCATAACCGACGGCGCAAACGGACGCACGGTTTTCGAGCCCGCATGGCTACGAAGAACGGCCGGCGCGTGCTCGCCGCCCGCCGGCGCAAGGGGCGGCAGCGGTTGACGCCGGACTAGCGCAGGAAAGAACTTCGCAGCGCCGTGCGCACCTTTGCGAGTCTGCGCGGCCGGCGGGAATTCACGCTCGTCATTCGCCGCGGTCGCTCGAGCCGCTCGGGCACCTTGACGGTCTTCGGCTACGCACCGCGTCAAGACCGAACCGGCGGCACGAAGCTCGGCGTGATCATCCCAAAGACCGTCGGCAAGGCCGTCGTCCGCAACCGCCTGCGAAGGCGATGCAGGGCGATCGTCGACGGAGCCGCGCTCGGCCAGCCGTTTGAGTGGTACGTCATACAATGCAGACCGGGCGCAGCCCGGCTCACTTATGAAGAATTGAAGACGCAATTGATAAGCGTGCTGCGCGCCGCGCGCGCGCGCAACCCTCGGCGCTCGACGTGAACCCGCTCGTCGTCGCCATCCGATTCTACCAGCGCTCGCTGTCGAAGATGTTGCCGCCGGCGTGCCGCTTCACGCCCTCCTGTTCGGAGTATGCTGCGCAGGCGATCGAACGGCACGGCACGGCAAGAGGCAGCATGCTGGCTGCGCGCCGGCTGATGCGCTGCGGCCCGTGGCATCCCGGCGGGAACGATCCGGTGCCGTGATCGCATGACGCTCTTCTCCGCACTGCTTGCGCTGTTCGCCTTCGTCAACCCGATCGACGTCATCGGCGATCAGATCGCGCACGGACTCGACCTCATCAACGGCGTCACCCACAACTACGGCTGGGCGCTGATCGTCTTGGCTTTTGCGGTGCGCCTCTTGCTGTTCCCGCTGTACGCGCAGCAATTCAAATCGATGAAAGAGATGCAGGCACTCGGTCCCTACATCAAGCGTCTGCAGACCCGCTACAAAGACAACAAACAAAAGCAGCAAGAAGAGATGCTGAAGCTCTACCGCGAGCACGGCGTCAACCCGTTGGGGGGCTGCTTGCCGGTGCTGGCCCAGCTGCCGATCCTCTACGCGGTGTACCACGCCATCGCGCTGCACAACGAGCAGTTCAAGCATGCGGGCTGGATGTGGATCGGCTCGCATTGGGCGACGCAGTTCCATGGCTGGCTCGCGAGCAGCCTTTTCGGGCCCGATAAACTCCTCACGCTGTTGTACGCGGCTTCGCTCTACTTCTCGATGCGGATCACGCCGATGGCGACCATGGACGCGCAGCAGCAGCAGATGATGAAGATCCAGAGCCTGCTGATGCCGGTCATGTTCTTCTTCATCGGGCAGAATTGGGCATCGGGCTTCATCCTGTATTGGATGAGCTACAACGTGCTGCAGATGCTGCATCAGTGGATCGTCATGCGGGCGCCATCGCGCATACCCTCGCCGCCGGAAGAGACGCCGGCGACGCTGGCCGGTTATCCGATGGACTGCCCATCCTGCAACACGCGCTTGGTCGTGGTCAAGGGCAGCAAGTGCGAGAACTGCGGCGCGAAAGTGCGCAAGATCGTGCCGGCGAGCAACGGCGCTGCGAGCCCCGCCGCCGGCGTGGGTCAGCCCGCGCTGGGCAACGGCGGCAGAGCTTCGCAAACTCCGAGGAAGACATCATGAGCGATTATGGTTCAAACTACGGCCGGCCGGATCGGCCGCGCGGCGGGGGCGGCGGGGGCGGTTCACGCTATGGCGGCGGCAGAGCGCGCGGCCCGGATGCCGGGCGCGGCGGGCGCGGACGCAATGAAGGACGAGACGCGCGCTACGGCTCACGTAACGGCGGACCGCGCGGCGGGCGCGGACGCGCGGATCACGCACACCCGCAGTGCCCGACCGAGCTGCGCGAACCTTTCATGGAAGCGCGCGATTTTCTCGCAGGTTTGATCCGCGCGTTCGGCTTGCCGGCGCGGCTTTCGTATGGCGGCGTCGAGCCGGCCCGCGACGGTCGGCAGATCACGATCGACATCCGCGGCTTGACCGCGCATGCTGAGCGGCCGAGACCGTACGGCGCCCAAGGCCGCGACTTCGAGCCGGATGAGGACGACCTGAGCATGCTCATCGGCAAGCATGGCGCGGCGCTTGACGCGCTGACCGCGATCACCAACGCGGTGATGCACCGCGGCGAGTCCGAGGGCTTGTTCTTCGCGGTCGACGTCGAGGGCTATCGCTCGCGGCGCCTGGCAACGCTGCGCTCGATCGCGTTGCGCAGCGGCGATCGGGCGCTACGCGAGGGCGTGGCGATCGAGTTGGCGCCGATGCCGCCGTCCGAGCGGCGTATCGTCCATCTGACGCTCGCCGCGAATCCAGAGCTGGCGACCGAAAGCACGGGCACGGGCATCAACCGCCGGGTCGTCATCGTGCCGCGCGGCTTTCCACCGCCGCGTCCTGGCATGGACGAGCCCGAAGAAGAATACTGATCCTGAAAAACCTAATGTAGGCCCTAGGCTTTAGCCCCGGTTTTTTCCCCACTCCGCGAGCAGCTCCGTTTCGCGCTCGCGCGTGAGGCCTGCGTTCAGCTTTCGATCCAGTCCGCGCTCTTTCGTCCATGCAAGCGTCGCGCGCACCGTTTCGCCGACGTCTCGCCGCCTCAAACCTGCGGCGACCGCGCGCGCTGAGCTCGCGCGCAACAGCGAGTCTTCTTCTCCCGGGATCCATAACGGCAGTTCGGTCCACGGCGCGACGTTGCGCTCGATCAGAAATGACTCTGCGACCCACACAGGACGCGCTTGCGCGGCGCTTGCGGCGAGGCACGCGCTGACGACGTCACCCATCGTCGCACGCCCGTATTCACCGCTGACGTTGAAGGTACCGTCGAGCGCGTTTTCCGTCGCGTGGACGATCCATTCGGCGAGGTCGCGGACGTCGATGATGGAGATGGGTTTCTCGGGCACACCGGGCACAAGGACGTCGCCGCCCTGCGCGAAGCGATGCGGCCAGTAGGTGAAGCGATCGGTCGGGTCGAGCGGGCCGCAGATGAGACCCGGGCGCACGATCAGCGCGCCATCACCCATCAGCGCGCGCACCTCTTCTTCACACAGCGCTTTCAACGCGCCGTAGGTCTCGTTCGTCACCTCTTCTACCGCCGGGTCGGCCAGCATCGCCACCGGCTCGCGCTCGTCGAAGTTGCCGCCAAACGGCTCTGCGTACGCGCTGATGGAAGAGATGAAGGCATAGCGTTTGGTTCGGGCCCGGAGCGCGTCGAGAGAAAGCCGCACGACGCGCGGCACGAATCCGCACGTGTCGATGACGGCATCCCAACGTTGCCCGGAGACCTTGTCGATATCGGTGGCGCGATCGCCGGCCACGCCCGTGACGCCGTCGATCGCCGCGCCGCTCGAGCGGCCCCGATTGAAAAGCGTCAACGCATGGCCGCGCCGGCGCGCTGCCTCGACGACGTGCGGCCCCAAGAACTTCGTTCCACCGATGATCAAGATTCGCAAAGCTTTACCTCTAATGTCCGGCCGAACGATTCATCACCCGCAAAGAGAATCCCGACGTTTTGATAAAAGTTTCCGGCATGCAGCCGGACGACACGATCGCCGCCATCGCAACGCCGCCGGGCGTCGCTGCGGTCGCCATCGTGCGCATCTCAGGAACGCGCGCGCGCGACGTTGCGCACGCATGCTTCGTGCCCGCAAGGCCGGGGCCGCTCGTCCGGGCGCACATGCGCCGCGGCTGGCTGCGCGATCCGGAAAACGGCGCGAAACTGGACGATGCGCTCGCCGTCATGTTCGCGGCGCCGCATTCGTATACGGGCGAGGACGTGGTCGAACTGCACGTGCATGGGGGCGCGGGCGTCGTCGGCACGTGCCTGGCGCACGTGCTGCGCGCCGGCGCGCGGCTGGCCGCGCCGGGAGAATTCACGCGCCGTGCGTTCGTCAACGGCCGTCTCGATCTGGCTCAAGCCGAGGCGGTCGCCGATCTCATCGAAGCGCAGTCGAAAGCCGCAGCGGCAGCGGCGGTCGCACGTCTCGATGGCGCGCTGGGGCGCGGCTTAAGCGAACTGCGCGACGAATTACTCGCGCGACTCGTGGAAATCGAGGCGCACGTCGATTACCCCGACGAAGTGCCCGAGCCGGCGCGCGCGCCGCTAACGCAAACCGTGAAGGCGCACATCGCGCGCATCGAGGCGCTGCTGAGCGCTTCGGGCGCGGCGCGGGCTTTGCGCGACGGCATCGAGTGCGCTATCGCAGGGCCGCCCAACGCCGGGAAGTCGTCGCTGCTCAACGCCTTGGTCGAAGCGGAGCGAGCCATCGTCTCTGACATTCCCGGCACGACGCGCGACATCGTGGAAGATCGGGTCGTCGTCGACGGGGTCGTGCTGCGCCTGCGCGATACCGCCGGCTTGCGGACCGCAGCCGACGCGATCGAGGTCGAGGGCGTGTCGCGCGCGCGGGGAGCGATCGAACGCGCGGAATTGGTGATACTCGTGATCGATGGTTCGCAGCCGTTGAGCGCCGACGCGCGCGCCGCGCTGGCGGCGACGGCGGGCCGGCCGCGCATCGTCTTGAGCAACAAAGCGGACCTCGGAGATCGCGCGCGCGCGGAGCTGACCGGACTTGACGGAACGCTGATCGCGGGCAGCGTGCGCCGGCCCGACACGATCGCGCAGATGCGCGCGGAAATCGCGCGCTTGGGGTGGGGCGGCGGCGTCATCGACGCGCAGCGCGCGCTGGTCGCCAACGCGCGGCAGATCGACGCACTGACGCGCGCGCGGGTTTCACTCGTGCATGCGCGCGAGACGCTCGCGAGCGACATGCCGATCGACATGCTCGCCGTGGATCTGCGCGCGGCGCTGGCAGCCTACGGAGAAGTGACGGGAGAAACGGTGACCGAGGAGGTGCTGGACGGCATCTTCTCGCGCTTTTGCGTCGGTAAGTAAGGCGAAGCGGTCAGCAGCCAGCGAGCGAATCTGGCGTCGGCCAAGGTTTGGTAAAAACTCAACGGCGTGTGCCGCGCGAAGTTGCCCGCTTGTGCCGCGCACGAGAGCGCCACGATCATCGCGGCGAAGAGCAGGCGCATCGGTTTCGGCATCGCGTTTTTTGGCCTTTCTACTCACGTCAACGCGCCGCGAGCTCGCGCGATTGCCGGCTCCGGTGAGAACGAAGTGAGAAAATGCTCGCACGATGCTTTATATAGTCCATGATTAAGCGCCTAACGAGTTAACGCGCAAGAGTTTTTGAACGCCTGCGGCCAAGTGGGGCGGCATGAAGCGCGATTTCGGCGTGATTGTGATCGGAGGCGGACACGCCGGCTGCGAAGCAGCGCTCGCGGCAGCGCGCATGGGCGTGTCCACGCTGGTGGTTACGGGAAGACTGGACACGGTCGGATTGATGCCCTGCAACCCGTCGATCGGTGGGCCGGCGAAGGGTCAGCTGGCTCGAGAGGTCGATGCGCTGGGCGGCGAGATGGGGCGCTGCATAGACCAGACGTTCCTCCACGTGCGCTGGCTCAACGAGAGCAAGGGGCCTGCGGTTCGGGCGCTCCGGGCGCAAGCCGACAAGGCGGCATACGCCAAGACTATGCAGCGCGCGCTGCGCGAGCAAGCAAACCTCGCCGTGCTGGAAGCCTTTGTCGTGGACCTCATCATCGAACGCGATGCGGTCGCGGGCGTCGTGTTGGCCGACGGCTCGCGCATCCGCACTCAGCAGGTGGTGCTGTCGGCCGGCACATTCATGGCCGGCACGATGTTCGCGGGGGAGAAGAAGAGCGCCGGCGGGCGCGTGGGTGAGGCGCCGAGCATCGGGCTGTCGGCGGCGCTGCGGCGGCTAGGTTTCCCGACCGGCCGGCTGAAGACCGGCACGCCGCCGCGGGTGCGAAAGGGGTCGATCGACTTCTCCAAGACGGAGGAGCAGCCGCCGAGCCCCGTGCCGTTGATGTTCTCCTACCGCAGCGAGCCTGCGTTCCCCGGCCCGCAGCTTTCCTGCCACATCACCCAGACCAATGCCGCCACGCACGAGTTGATCCGCGCCAACTTGCACCGTTCGCCGATGTATGGCCTGGGTCTCATCGAAGGCATCGGACCCCGCTATTGTCCTTCTATCGAAGACAAGGTCATGAAGTTCGCGCACAATCCCAGCCATCAGATCTTCCTCGAGCCGGAGGGCTGGGAGACCGAGTCCACCTACATCGGCGGTTTCTCGACGTCGCTGCCGGAAGAGGTGCAGCTTGCGATGCTGCACAGCCTGCCGGGACTCGAGTGCGCGGAGATGCTGAAAGCGGGCTACGCGGTGGAATACGATTTCGTGCCGCCCACCGAGCTTGGCCCAAGCCTTGAAACCAAGCGGGTTTGCGGGCTTTACCACGCGGGCCAGGTCAACGGAACCTCAGGCTACGAAGAGGCCGCCGCGCAGGGGCTTGTGGCAGGCGTCAACGCGGCCCTTCGGGCGCTTGGTCGCGAGCCGGTCACGTTCTCCCGGACGACTTCGTATGTGGGGACGCTGATCGACGACCTGATCACCAAAGGCGCGCCCGAGCCCTATCGCATGCTCTCATCGCGCGCCGAGCACCGCTTGCTGCTGCGCCACGATAATGCCGACGAACGGCTGACGCCCGTCGGTAGAAGCGTTGGCCTCATCGACGACGAGGCGTGGAAGGCCTTCGAAGGCCGCATGAAGAGCATTCGCGGGGAGCGCGAACGGCTCGAGTCCACGAAGGCCGCACCCGCGCTCGCGCTCGCTGTCGGTGCAAGCGCGGGAACGACGCTGGCCGGCCTGCTCAGACGCCCGCACGTGGATTACGCGGAGATCGGAGGCAGCGAAGGTATAGATCCGGAGCTTGGCGATCGGGTGGCGATTGAGCTTCGCTACGAGGGCTACATACGGCGCCAGAGCGCCGCGATCGAGCGCATCGCAAAGGCCGAGCACGTCAGGATTCCGTGCGATTTCGACTACGCCGGCTGCCGCGGTTTGTCGCGCGAGGCGCGCGAGAAACTCGCCGGGTTACGCCCGGAGACGCTTGGCCGGGCCGGGCGCATTCCCGGCGTCACGCCGGCGGATATCGCCGTTCTGTCGGTGTTCTTGCACCGCCACGCCGAAGCAGGCCGCCTCGCGGCACCCGCTGCGCCTTGAGTTGGAGGCATCCGAGCAAGTCCTGATCGCGGGTCTGGAACAGCTCGGCTTCGCCGAGCCCAGCGGCCTTGCTGAAGGGCTGCTACGATTCGGCAGCCTGCTGCTGGAAGCGAATCGAAAAACGAACCTGGTAGGCGCCGCCGATGCAGACGTGCTGGTGCGCGCCCACATTCTGGACAGCCTCGCGCCGCTGCGCGGCCTCCGCCTGCGGGAGCCCGTGCTCGACGTGGGCAGCGGGGCCGGGCTTCCCGGCCTCGTCGCCGCCCTCGCCTACCCGCACCTGCGTTTCGTGCTGCTGGAGCCGCGCGCCAAGCGGGCGGACTTCTTGCGCACGGCAGTCGCGGCGCTCAAACTTAGCAACGTCACGGTCCAACCGGTCACGGCGGAAACCGCCGGACGAGGCGCCTGGCGCGAGCGGGCGGGGGCCGTGCTGATGCGGGCGGTCGCCAAGCCCCCAAGGGCGCTCGAGCTCGGCTTGCCTTTCTTGAGCCGCGGCGGGCGGTTGGTGGTGTATCTGGGCAGGCAGTCCCGGCCGGAGCCCGGCGAAATGGCGATTATCGAGTTGCTCGGCGGCCGGCTCGAAGAGGCGCGCCTGGTGCAGGTTCCGTACCTAGACGCCGTGCGGCATGTGTGGATCATTCTCAAGAAGGGGCATACGCCGCCGGAGTTTCCGCGACGGAGTAGCCCGGGCAAGCGAGCCCTCACCAGCCTGGCGTGTTTCACGTGAAAAACGAGACCGTCAAATTCGACCGGCAACTGGCCGCCACGCTCTCCGGAGCCGGGGTTTTCGCCGTTGGGGGCAGCGTTCGTGATGCGATCATGTCGAAACAACCCAGCAATCTCGACTACCTTGTGACCGGCATGCCCCTGGACGAGATACTGGCGCGCCTACGCGCGGTTGGGCGCGCAGACATGGTCGGCGCGTCCTTCGGGGTCATCAAGTTCACCCATGACGGGACGACCGCAGACATCGCGCTGCCACGCCGCGAGCGTTCCACCGGCCCGCACCACCGGGACTTCGCTATTGAATTCTCCCCCGACATACCGCTGGCGGAGGACCTCGGGCGGCGCGACTTCCGGATCAACATGCTCGCCCGGGACGTGCGCACCGGCGCCATCATCGACCCCTACCGCGGGCGCTCGGACATCGAGGCGCGGCGCCTGGACGTGTTGAGCGAGCGCGTATTCGAAGAGGATCCGCTGCGCATCTTGCGCGGCGCCCAATTCGCCGCTCGCTTCGAGCTGACAGCCACGCCGAACGCGCTTGCCGGGATGCGCGGCGCGGCCGGGCTGCTGCCGAGCGTAGCGGCCGAGCGGATGGCTGAAGAGCTCAGAAAACTGCTGGAGCTCGCCGATCGGCCCAGCGTCGGCTTCGAACTGCTCCGGGAGACGGGCGCACTGGAGCACGTCCTGCCCGAGCTGCTCGAAGGCTGGCAGGTCGAGCAAAACGAGTACCATGCGTATAGCGTGTACGAGCACAGCCTGCGCTCCTGCGATGCGGCGGCGGCGGACCTCGAATTGCGCCTTGCCGCGCTGTTGCACGACATCGGTAAGCCGCGGACCAAAGAAGGCCCACATTTCTACCGCCACGAGTTCGTCGGCGAGGCGATGGCGCGCAGCGCCCTCGAGCGGCTGCGCTTCCCGGGGGACACGGTCGAGCGCGTGGCTCACCTCATCAAGAACCACATGTACAGCTCGATCGACGCGATGACCGACGCCGCCGTGCGCCGCTTCATCCGCCGGGTGGGTCCGGACCGCGTCGCGAGCCTGTTCGCGTTGCGCCGAGCGGACGTCGCGGCGACCGGGCTCCCAACCCGCGACCGCGAGCAAAACGAGCGCTTCGAGCAGCGGGTGAAGGCGGCCATTGAAGCGCCGCACGTCTTTTCGGTGGCCGATCTCGCGATCGATGGCGAGGACGTCAAGTCCCTTATGCGCGAGCGCGGCCTTGTCGACGCAGGCTTTGCCGGTGATAAACGCGTAGGCGGCGCGTTGCGCTGCTGCCTCGAAGAAGTGCTAGAAAACCCCGATCTCAATGTAAGGCAGGCGCTGCTGGACTTGGTAGGCCGATATTTTTCGAGCGCAAAGGTGAAGGAACAAGGCTCATAGTGGCCCGCATAAAGGGACAGCGGCCCGTGCGCGGTTCGCATATCGGGACACGAAATGGCCGGCGCGGCCGCATCATCGCCGTGGCCAACCAGAAGGGCGGGGTCGGCAAGACCACCACCGCTGTGAATTTGGCCGCCGCGCTGGCCGCTCGGGGCCAGTCGGTGCTGCTGGTCGACGTCGACCCGCAGGGTAATTCCACCACCGCAGTCGGGCTGGAGAAGTCCGAAATCACGCGCTGCATTTACGACGTGCTATTGAAATCCGCCGGGCTCGAAGACGTTTCGCACGAGACAAAGACCGCGCGACTGCGCGTCGTGCCGGCGACATTGAATCTTGCCGGCGCGGAGCTCGAACTGGTCGCGGAATTCTCGCGCGAACATCGCTTGCGCGCCGCGCTCGAACCTCATCGCTCGTCGTACGATTACATCTTGGTGGATTGCCCGCCGTCGCTGGGATTGCTGACCATCAACGCACTGACGGCGGCCGATTCGCTGATCGTGCCGCTGCAAGCGGAATATCTCGCGCTCGAAGGACTGGGGCAACTGACGCGCGTGATCGAGCTGGTGCGCTCGCAACTGAATCCGCGCCTGCGCATTCTCGGAGTCCTCGTCACGATGTTCGACGGACGGACCAATCTTGCGATGCAGGTCGTCAAAGAAGTGGAGCGCTACTTCCCAGGCGTCGCTTTCAAGACCAGGATCCCAAGGAGCGTGCGGCTTTCGGAGGCGCCGTCATATGGCACGCCGATCGCCGCGTTCGATCCGAAAAGCAAAGGCGCGGCCGCGTACGCCGCGCTCGCAAAAGAGGTGATGTCGCGATGAGCAAACAGCGCGGTCTAGGCCGAGGGTTGGGGGCGCTCTTCCCCGGCGCGCGTGCGGGGGTAGCACAAAGCCCGAGCGATGCGGTGATCAGCATCGACGTGAAAGATATCGCGCCGAACCCCGCGCAGCCGCGCCGCGGCTTTGACGCCGCCGCGCTCGAAGCCCTCGCGCAATCCATCCGCGCCAACGGCTTGCTCGCGCCGATCATCGTCCGTCCGAAAGCCGATGGCGCCGCGCACTACCAGATCGTCATCGGCGAACGCCGCTGGCGCGCGGCTCGCCTGGCAGGCCTCCGTACCATCAACGCGTTCGTGCGCGACGCGCGCGACGGTCAGGCCATCGAGCTCGCGCTGCTCGAGAACGTGCAGCGCGCGGACCTCAACGCGATCGAAGAAGCCGCGGGTTACCGCCAGCTCATGGGAGAGCACGGGTTCACGCAGGACAGTCTCGCGCAGCGGCTCGGCAAGAGCCGCCCGGGGATCGCCAACGCGCTGCGGCTCCTGAATTTACCTGATTCGGTGCAAGCGATGGTGCGCGACGGCAAGCTCTCAGCCGGACATGCGCGCGCGCTGGCATCGCTCCCCGGACCAAAGGCGGAAAAACTCGCCCGCACCGCGGTCGCTCGCGGTTGGAACGTGCGCGACATCGAGCGGGCCGCTGGGGCGCAAAGCGGCAAACACCCATCGCCGAAGAAAAGCGCGGCGCGGTCACCTCTGCCGCCCGATCTCATGGAGATAGAAGATCGCCTGCGCTTCGCGCTCGCCACGCGCGTCTCGCTGCGCCGGGGCCCACGCGGCGGCAGCCTCGAAATCCACTACGCCGACGACGAAGAGCTTCAGCGCATCGTCGATCGCATCTGCCCGGAGGCTTCATGACCCGTCACGTTTCGCGTCTTGCATCGGCAGTGGCGTCGCTCGCAGCAGCGCTCGCCTCTGGCCTAGGACCCGCCGCCGATGCAGCGCAACCGTCGCCGAATCCGGCGGCGATCGCGGTCGTGGATCGGTACATGCGCGCGCTATCGGCCCGCGATTGGCAAACAGCGTACGGGTTGCTCGCCGGCAGCCAACAGCGCTACTTCGAAAACCGATCGAACTTCGCCTCAAACGCCCTCGCGACGCACTATACGATCCTGAAGTACTCGCTTGGCCGCGCGATCGCGCATCCAGACGTGGTCGAAGTCCAGGTGAAGCAAAACGTGACGCTGCTCGACGTCGGCACCGGCAAGACGATTCCGGCAACGGTGAAGGAGCCGGTGTTCGCGATTCGCCAGCAGTCCGGCTGGGGCGTGAAACAACTCTATCAGCCTTGGAAGGCGTACGCGCCGAACGCGAACGGCACGAATCACGGCGTGGAGGTGGTCATCACCCGCGTCGAATTCTTCGACAAGCGCATCGTTGTGGATTGCACGATCCGCAACGTCGGCAAAGTGCCCGTGCAGATCCTCCCGATGCTGAAGAGCACGCTCACGGACGGCGCCGGTCACACGTTCGCGGCGTTCAAGGAAGCGGTGTTCCCCCTGAACGACGTCGAGTTCTTCAAGGGTCCACGCATCTACCCGCTGCATCAATCGGTCGGATACATCACCTTCGTCATCACGGAAAAGAAGGACGAAACACAGTCCTACAGCCTGGCGGTCGGGCCGGCGATCGAAGACGGGGGCGCCCAAACGTTCTCCGTGCCGGTCGGTCCCTTCACGCTGCCGAAGTTGTAGGGACCGGCAGCGGCGGAGGAGGCCCAGGGGGCCCTGCGAAGCGAAAGTCCCAAGGGCTGGTCACCTTCACGAAAGCCGGCGGTTGAGCCATTTCGAGGCGCCCCGAGCCCGTGCTGGCCGCGACTTAGGATGCCTGCGTAAAGGAAAGGTTTCGATGCAACGTTTACGGCGAGCGATTTTCACGTTAGTCACCGTGGCTGCAGTGGCGGCCTCGACCGGCTGCACCGGTCTGGGTGCGAACATCGGCTCGGGTTCCAAAGGTTCGGATTTCGTGCAAAGCGTGATCATCCAGACGATCTCCGGCGTCGACGTGCTGCAAGTGCTCGTCGGACACTGCCTAGTGGTCCAAGCGGTGGCATTAGGCGCCCAAGGCAGCGGCAACGGTGTTTCCTCGGTGCAGGGCGCTACGTGGAACAACCTACCGCCGGGCCCGCCGGCCGGAAACCAGTCCAACATAGCGTTGTTCGAGGCCGACTGCGTCACGCCATATGGCGGCGAGGTTCAGCAGGCGATCGGAATTAAGGGATCGTTTGCCTTCGCCAGCGTGGGGCGAAAAACGCTTCTTATCGTCAACGATGGAACCGCGTTCATAAGAGCGACGGTCAAGGGCGTCACGGGCTTCAACACGGTCAAAGTCTTCTTCAGCTAGGACTTAGCGCGGAAGAGGTCTCAATGCGACGTTTACGACGAGTGATTCTCACATTAGTCACCGTGGCTGCAGTGGCGGCTTCGACCGCCTGCACCGGTCTGGGTGCGAACATCGGCTCCGGCTCCAAAGGTTCGGACTTCGTTCAAAGCGTGATCATCCAGACGATCTCCGGCGTCGACGTGCTGCAAGTGCTCGTCAATCACTGCCTGGTTGTGCAGGCGGTGGCGTTAGGCGCCCAAGGCAGCGGCAATGGCGTCTCCTCGGTGCAAGGCGCTACGTGGTCGAAAGCCTCCACGCCGAACGGCAGCGCCAGCAACATCACACTGTTCGAAGCGGACTGCATCCACCCGTATGGCGGCGAAATACAGCAGGCGATCGGCATCTTCGGGGGTACACCACCGGGCAGCGGCTGCGCCTCTGCGGGGCGTAGAACTCTTTTCGTCAACGACGGCACCGCGTTTATCAAAGCGACGGTCAAAGGCGTCACGGGCTTCAACACGGTCAAGGTCTTCTTCAGCTAGGACTTAAGCCGACAGGCCGACGTTCCACGGGCCGCGGAGGATATGCCCGCAGCGCCTTCGAAACGCGCACCCGGAAAACACCGGCGCGCTCTGCACGAGAAGAGGGATGCACATGCAACGTTTACGGCGAGCGATTTTCACGTTCGTCACCGTGGCTGCGGTGGCGGCTTCGACCGCTTGCACCGGTCTGGGTGCGAACATCGGCTCGGGTTCCAAAGGTTCGGATTTCGTCCAAAGCGTGATCATCCAGACGATCTCCGGCATCGACGTGCTGCAAGTCGTCGTCCGCCATTGCCTGGTCGTGCAGTCCGTGGCGTTGGGGGCCCAGGGCAGCGGGAACGGCGTATCGTCCGTGCAAGGCGCGGTGTGGACCAAGGCCGCGACGCCGGGCGGCAACATCCTGGACATAGGCCTATTCGAAGCAGACTGCACCACGCCATACGGCGGCGAAATACAGCAGGCGATCGGCATCATCGGAACGCCGCCGGTCTGCTCGGATTCAAATGGCCGATTGCCGCTGGCCACCTGCTCCCTAAATCCCGGCGATGGAACCGTGTTCATCAAGGCGACGGTCAAGGGCGTCACGGGCTTCAACACGGTCAAGGTCTTCTTCTCGTAGCGCCGGCTTATTCGTAAACGCTTCCCGGGCACTCGAGGGCAGGGCCGGCACGTCCGGCCCTTTCCGTTTCTCTAAAGATAATACGACATGTTCGTCTTCGCAATGGTGCTCCAACTCGCGGCGCAAATCGACGCTGCGCCGGCAGCGGTCGTCCAACCGGCGAGCGTGGCCGTCATCTGGCATATCAGCTCGGCGCCGTACGCCGATGCGTCCGTTCGCGCGGCCGCAAATGCGCTCGAAGCGCCCGGCGATCTCAGTCCGATCCTCCGCGCACTGCAAGCGCATCCCCGGGCGCGCTTCGCGCTCGCCATCGACGCAGATGCGCTGTCAGCCCTCGAGATGGTTCGAACGGGGGGAACGGCGCTCTCGGAAGTGGTCGCCGGTCATTGGAACGCAGCCGACGCGCGCGCGCCTGATCTAGCGCGCATACTGACGCGACTTCCCGTCGCGGACAAACAGCTGAGCGATAGTCCGGCGTTCAAACGCTACGCGGAGCTTGCCGCAACAGTCCGGCACGCGCTCGACGTCGAAACCGCTCCGCACGTGCGAGCGAACGATCTCGTCGAACTCGCCGGGCTCGCGGCGCTGAATCGGCTGGCGACGTTCGGCGCGATCCCATCGAACTCGAAGCTGCTGCGCAAGAGCGCCATGTCGCGTGCCGAAGCCGCTTCGCTCGTGGCGCAGTTGTCTAGCGCCGACGCCGACGCGCTCGACGTGATGAAGGCGCTAGCCGCGCAAGGTCAGTTGGAGATATTGGCGGATCCGGCCGGCGAACCAATACTGCCGGTGCTGGTGGACAACGGCGGCCGGACGTCGCTCGACCCTAATTTCGTGCAGCTCGGCGCCTTTGCCGACGCCGAATATCTCGTCACCGACGCGTTGCGCTGGGCGCGAAAGGAATCGCCCGAAGGCGCAGCTCCAGGTATTTTCTCACCGCATGGAGCGTACGACGACAAAACCGCGGCGCTGCTGGTGTCGCGCGGCGCTGCTTTCGCGCTGTTTTCGGATCGCGTCTTGGCATCAGCTCCGGCAGGCGGTTCGCTCGCAGCGGTGACCGCATCGGACAGCGCCGCATTTCACGCGTACGCCGTCCAGGCCACGAGTTCGCGCGCTTTGCCCGCGCTTTTCTGGAGCGAGGACGAGAGCATCGCCATCTCCGCCCTGCCCAGCGACAGTCCGCCCACCGCGATGGGCGAACGCATGGCGATATTCGCGGGCAAAGCAGCGCAGTCGCTTGGCCCAGCAGCATCTGCGCTCGTCGTCTTGAGGATCGACGCTGATGGCGCATGGGCACAGCGCGCCGATCGCGCTGCTGTGGTCGATCATCTTGCCGCCGCATTGAGCCGCGCCGGCGTCGACGCGGTGACGCCGGGGCAGTACATGCGCGCGCGCCACCTGGGTGTCACCGCATACGGGTTTGCGCCGAGTTCCGATGAAGGCTCGCTCTCCGCCTGGACGAGCGATTCAAACCAGCAATCCATGTGGTCGGCGATCGCCGATGCGCGAAAAGCCGCGGGCGGCGACGCGGCGCTCGGCAGCGACGCTACGCGCACGCCGCTCTTGCAAGCCGAGGCCTCGCATTGGTACGACTCGATTTTGCTGGCGCAGCCAAAAGAGCAGATAAGCGCCACCGTCGCCGCGTTCAGGAAACTCGTCGAGCAGGTGTACCGGGCGGCTGGAAAAACGGCCCCCGCGAACATCGCACCGCTCGTGGCGGCCAGCCCGACGCCGGCCCCAACGCCGAGCCCGTGATCAAAAGGTTCCGAATCGGGCCGATTTCGAGGTTGACCCCCAAACGAATGTTCTCCACAGGAGCTGTGGAAATGTGGAAAACCCCCGAATCCGAGCGCGAATTAGGGTCGTAGCCATGCGAGCTTCAGCCAAAAGAACCATCTGCTCTATCGGCTCGACGGATCCGACGGCAGCGGCGGGCATCGGCAGGGATCTAGGCATCTTCGAACGTCTGGGCGCCCGGGGCGTGTTCGCGGTCGCCGCCGTCACGGCTCAGAACTCACGCTCGGTGAGCGCTGTCGCGACGGTCGCGCCGAGGGTTATCGCGGCGCAACTGCGGGCGATCTGGCAGGAGCGCAAACCCGACGCGATTCGGGTCGGCCTGTTACCCGATGCCGGCGGCATACGAGCCGTGATGCGCTTCTTGCGCAAAAAAGCCGGACGGACGCCGATAGTCCTCGACCCCGTGCTCGCGGCCTCATCCGGAAGACGTTTTGCAGGACCGACTGAAGTCGCGGCGCTTAAGAGATTGATGGCACTGTGCACGATCGTCACGCCCAACGCGAGCGAAGCGCAGCATCTCAGCGGCGTGACGGTGCGCGATGCGGGCGGCGCGGAGCGCGCGGCGCATGCCCTGGCGGCGATAGGCCCAGCCGTGCTCGTCAAGGGTGGTCACTTGCGCGGCTCTCAGGTGACGGACGTGCTGGTGGACGCGGGCTCGGTAACGCGTTTCCGCTCGCGGCGCATCGGCTCGCGCCTGCACGGCAGCGGGTGCACGCTCGCGGCGGCACTCGCCGTCGCGCTCGCGCGCGGCGAACCTCTCGTTCGCGCAGTCCGCTTCGCGCGGCGATTCGTGCGAGCGGAATTGATGTCGCGGGCGGGGTAAGTCCCACGGATGAGCGTCGCCGTTGAGACTCGGACCAAACCGCGCCGGATCATGGCCGGCATGCGGCCGTCGGGTCGCCTGCACGTGGGTCACCTGTTGGGCGCGCTCGAAAATTTCGTCGCGCTCACGCACGCGAATGACTGCTTTTTTGAAGTCGCCGACCTTCATGCGTTGACCACGAAGTTCGATCGCAGCCGCGAGATCGCCGCCGACGTGCGCGAGATGGTCATCGGCTGGCTCGCCGCCGGCCTGAACCCGGAACGCTGCACGATCTTCGTGCAGTCGCATATCCCGGAAATCGCCGAGATGTCGATGCTGTTGTCGATGATCACACCCGTATCGTGGCTCGAGCGCGTCCCCACCTATAAAGATCAGATCAACGCGCTCGGTTCGGAGATCGCCACCCACGGCTTCTTGGGCTACCCAGTGCTGCAGACGGTCGACATCGCGATCTTCAAAGGCGAGGGAGTGCCCGTAGGTCAGGATCAACTGCCGCATCTCGAGCTGTGCCGGGAGATCGTGCGGCGCTTCAACTATTTGTACGGCGACGTCCTGATCGAGCCGGAAGCGGTGCTGTCGCGCACGCCCTACGTGCCCGGCACCGACGGGCGCAAGATGAGCAAGTCGTATAACAACAGCATCTTGCTGTCGGACAGCGAAGAAGAGACGACCGCCAAAGTCAAAGAGATGTTCACCGACCCGACCAAGATCCGCAAAACGGATCCGGGCCACCCCGAGACCTGTCCGGTTTTCTTCTTCCACGAGATCTACAACGCGGGCAACGCGCCCGATATCGCGACGCGTTGCCGCGCCGGGCAACTCGGCTGTGTGGAGAACAAGGCCGACATGGCCAAACACCTCAACGCCGCGCTGCGTCCGATACGCGAACGCTGGCGCGACCTCGCGGCGAAGCCGGCGCACATCGAAGAGGTCATGCGCGAAGGCACCAAGCGCGCGCGCGGGATCGCGCAAACGACGCTGGGCGAAGTCAAAGCCGCGATGGGCTTCTAGGCGGTCCGACGGTAGGCCGAGAGGGCTTTTTTGATGCGCTCGAGCGCTTCGCGCAAATGGGCTTCCGAGTTGGCATATGACATCCGGATGAAGCCTTTGCCGTGCGGGCCGAATGTCGAGCCGCCGAGCACGGCGACATTGCCCGTGTCCAAGATGTAGTTGGAGAGTTTGACGTCGTCCGGGTCGATCGCGGAGAAGTTCGGAAATACGTAGAACGCGCCGCCCGGCAGCTGACAAGTCACGCCCGGCAACGCGCGCAGGCCTTCCACCAGGATGTGGCGCCGGCGCAAGAACTCGTCGTGCATCGCCTGCACCGGTTTGTCGTCTCCCGTCAGCGCGGCGATGCCGGCGTCTTGGACGAACGTGGCCGTGCACGAGATCGTGTTGAGCATGAGCGCGCCGACCGCTTGCGCGATGTATGTCGGGTACACGCCGAAGCCAAGGCGCCAGCCCGTCATCGCCCACGCCTTGGAAAAGCCGTCGACCAAGACGGTGCGTTCCGGCATCTGCGCGATGCCGTAGTACGAAGCGAACGGGGCATCGTAACAGTGCCGGTTGTAGATCTCGTCGCTGATGACCAGGATATCGCGCTTGGCGATCATCGCAGCGATCGTCTCGATATCATCGCGCGTGAGGATGCCCCCGGTCGGGTTGTGCGGTGAGTTCAAAACGAGGATCTTGGTCTTGGGCGTGAGCGCGGCCTCGAGCGCGTTCAGATCGAGCCGGAACGCTTTGCTCTCCAGCAGCGGCACGCTGACCGCCTTCGCGCCGACATACGTCGTGATCGAACGGTACGCCGGATAAGCCGGATCGGGAATGACCACTTCGTCGCCGGGGTTGAGCAGCGCCATAAGGGTCGCGGCGATGGTCGCCTTCGCGCCCGGACTGACCACCACGTTCTCGCGCTTGGCGGCGATGCCGCGCGTCTTCGTCACATGCGCGGCGATCGCGTCGCGCAGATCCGCGATGCCCTCGGCCGGCGTGTAGTGCGTGCGGTTGGCGCGGATCGCCGCGATGCCGGCTTCCTTGATATGGCTGGGCGTGTCGAAATCGGGCTCGCCGATCTCCAAGTGTATGACGTTGCGGCCTTGCGCTTCAAGCGCGCGTGCGCGCGCCAGCACGAGGAAAGCGCTTTCCGTGCCGAGTCGGCTCATCGAATCGGCCAGTGCGAAGCGCGGCGTCGTCTGCATTAGAGAACTCCTTATATCAACGGACCTTTAGGTCCGTTTTGCACGCGAACCTTCATGTCTCTAATGTCGTTAGTCGCGGATGCCGTTGCCCTGGGGCCCCGCGCGATTGAGATGGAAATACGCCTCGACGATGGCCTGCGCGACCGGAGCGGCGTTCACCGCGCCGAAGCCGCCGCTTTTCTCCATGAACACGGCGACGGCGATCCGCGGATGATCGTACGGCGCGAAGCAGACGAACCACGCATGGTTACGGCCCTCGGGGTTGTCCGGCGTGCGCACATTTTCGACCGTGCCGGTCTTGCCGGCGTAGTGAAAACCGGGAATGAGCACGTTGTAGGCGGTGCCGTACGGACTTTCGATCGCGCCGAGCATGCCCTCGCGCACGATCGCCAGATCCGATTCGGAGACGGGCAAGCGGCCCTGATAGCGCGGACCAAAACGCTTTGCTACGTGTCCATGCGCGTCGCGCACGTCGGCAAGAAAGTACGGCGCATACAATCTGCCGCCGTTGGCGATCGCCGAGCCGACCTTGAGCATCTGGACCGGTGAGGCTTCGACAAAGCCCTGGCCGATGGCCATGTTGACGGTGTCGCCCGCGTACCAGCGATCGTCATAGTAGCGCTTCTTCCAGGCCGGCGTTGGAAGGGTGCCCGTCGTTTCGCCCGGCAGGTCGATGCCGGTGCGATGCCCGATGCCGAAGGCGGAAGCAAAGCGATCCAAGCGCGCGATGCCGAGTTCGTATCCCACCTTGTAGAAGAAGACGTCGCACGAACGCGAGATCGCTTGAATCGGGTTGAGCGTGCCGTGGCCGCCGGCCGCGTCGTCGTTGAAGACCAGGCCGAGATCGAAATAGCCGGGGCAGTTGCGCACGCTGTCGCGCGTGAGCACGCCGCTTGCAAAAGCCGCTGAGCTCGTGATCATCTTGAAGGTGGAACCGGTCGGGTACTTGCCCTCGATCGCGCGGATGAACAACGGCTTGAGCGGGTCGTTGAGGTACTCGGCGTACTTCTTCTCAGAAACGGCCACGGCGAAGTCATTGGGATTGATGTTCGGTTGGCTGACCATGGCCAGCACTGCGCCGGTGTTGGGGTCCTCGACGATCGCCGCACCGGCGATGCGGTGGCCGATGCGCTGCGCGATCACGCGGATCTGCGCGTCCATCGCCTGCTCGGCCGCGCGCTGGAGATTCCAGTCGACGGTCAGGTCCAGACTGTTGCCCGGCACGGCGTCGCTGTCGCCGAGCGTGGCCACCGCCTGGCCGGCGGAGTTGACCTTGATCTGTCGGCCGCCGCCGATGCCGCGCATGAACTCGTCATACGTGTCTTCTAGCCCATCCTTGCCGATGACGTCGTTTGAACCATAGCCTCGACCCTTGCGCTCCTCGTACTGGTCCTTGGTGATGCGCCCCACGTAACCCATGATGTGAGAACCCAGCGTGCCGAAAGGATATTTGCGCACCGGCACGAGTTCGACCGCGATGCCGGGCAGGCGGTCAGCGCGCTCGGAGAAGCGAGCGACGGTCGCAGCGCTCAAGTCCTGGGCGATCGTGACCGGTCCCAAGGGCACCGCTGCTGCCAACGCATCGAAGTCTTTGTACGCGACGCCTTCTTGATGGAGCAACCGGCGCATCAGCACGGCGGGAGGTTGGCCGAGGACCTGCGCGAGTTCTGCGAGCTCGCCCTGCGGGTCGCGCAACTGCATCGGCACGACCTGCACGACGAACGAGGGGCGGTTCGCCGCGATGATGACGCCGCGGCGATCGTACATCAAACCGCGCGGCGCGGCGAGAGGGATCGTGCGCAGCTGATTGGCGTCGGCGAGTTGCTCGTACTGCGCCCCGTGGACGAGTTGCACATCGATCAAGCGCCAGATGAGCACACCGAGCGCCGCGCCTACGAGAAGAATGAAGATGATGGTCCGCCGCAGCCGGATCGCAGCATCGTCACCGCCGACGGGAGGTCGCGTCAGTACGGCCATCTACACGCTCACCGCGCCGGAAGACGGACGTTGGCGAAGAGGCGGAGGCTGAACAGCGCGAGCGTAGCGATCGCGCAATTCAGCACGATCGCGTAGAGCGTCTCGTGCGAAAGCCTGTGGAACAGGCCGCGATCGCCGAACGCGACCTCCAGCACGACGTACTGCACCGCCGCGCGCACCACGGTGCCCGCGGCCACAGCCGCCAAGAACACCGGCAAAGAGTCGGAGAAGAAACGATTGCTCAACAAGCCCGCGAGATACCCGACGAGCGTTGCGCCGAGCACTTGAAGCCCTCCGCCGCCCAGCGCGTCCTCCAGCAGGCCGCCGAAGAGTCCGAGCCATCCACCCGTGGTGACGCCGCAGCGCAACCCCGTCCATACGATGAGCACGGTCAGCGGGCTGGCCTGAGCGCCCCTCAGGGAGAAGCCGTGCAATACGGTCGCTTGAAGCAGAACCGCCAGAGCCGCCAGGCCCAGCAAAACCGGAAAGCGCGGCGCAACCGAGATCTCGGCATCAACGCCGCGCGCGCGCGGCTTCCCGCTGGTCGTCGTGCTGCGTTGGCCCGGGGCGCGCATCGCGTCGGCGCTCACGGCGAGCGCAGCACCAGCACGTGCACGAGCGACGAGAAGTCTACCGCCGGTTCGAGCACGGCCGTTTGATACAGCGCATTGTCCTTGCGATCGACTTCCCGTACGCGCCCGATCGGGATGCCGCCCGGATACACTTCGCCTTTTCCCGTGACCACGACCTCATTTGGAAGAACCTTGGCGTCCTGATTGATGTACTTCATCTTCGCGTGCAGCCACGTGCCGGTCACGATGCCCCACGAACGCGTGTCCTCCAAATACGCGGGCACGGCGCTCGTGGGATCGATGAGGAGCAACACGTGTGCCTCGCGAGCGCCGACGTCGGTGACGTGGCCGACGAGGCCGTCGCCGTCGACGACCACCGCGTCGCGTTTGACGCCGTCGCGAGAGCCTTTGTCTATCGTCACTTCTCGTCGCGCCGCCTCGGGGACGAAGCCGACGACGTCCGCTGGAATGGTCCCGCGACGCAATGCCTGGCGCATCGCGAGCATCTTGCGCAGCTCTTGATTCTCGACCGAAGACGAACGCAACCGCTCGTTGGCGCCGGCCAGCGCGCGCACTTTTTCCTGCAGCGCTCGATTCTCCGCGGCCAGCGAGCCTGCGCTCGCGAGATCGTGCGCTTGTTGCGCGATGCCGCCGATCACGTGCGCGATGCCGCTCTCAACCGGTACGTACACGGCGCTCACGACTTGATCGATGATGCTCTGTCGTCCGCTACGCACCGCGTCGAGTTCGAGCAGCATCAGCGCCGACGCGACGATGATCAGCGCGACGAAGACGAGGAGTTTGCGTTCGTCCCAGAACGAAGGAATCGCCACCACCTGCCGATCAGCGACTGCGGCGCCGGAAACAATGCGGAGAACAAACGAGGATCGCGCAGGATCTCGGCGGCGCCCAGCGCCACGCACAGCATCGGATCCTCGGCCACGCGCACCGGCACGCCCAGCACGAGTTGCAGCGTCGGCGCGAGTCCGGCGATGGCTGCGCCTCCGCCGGCGAGCGCGATACCTCGTTCCGCGACGTCGCGCACGAGTTCCGGCGGCGTCTGCTCGAGCACTCCGCGGATCGCGTCGACGATCTCGCCGAGCGGCTCGGCGATCGCGGCGCCGACTTCTTCCTCGTGCACCTCGATCGTTCCCGGCCCGAGCCGGCGCACGTCTTGGCCGACGATCTTGACCGGCGGCCGGCCGACGGGCCTGCCGTAATAACCATGCGAGATCTTGAGCGCTTCCGCGGTGCGCTCGCCGACGATGAAGCTGCGCGTGGTGCGCAGGTGCGCCATCAGCGCCTCATCGAGCCGGTTGCCGCCCAAGCGCAAAGAACGGCCCACGACGATGCCGCCCAACGCGAGCACTGCGACTTCGGTGGTCCCGCCGCCGATGTCCACGATCATGCTGCCGTGCGGCTGCAAGATCGGCAGCCCGGCGCCGACGGCCGCAGCGATGCCTTGCGGCACGAAATAGACCCGCCCGGCGCCGGCGCCGAGTGCGGCCTCGCGCACGGCTTTGCGCTCGACGTTGGTCGCGCTGCCCGGCACGCCGATGATGACGCGCGGCGGGATGATCGAGCGCCCGCGCAGCGCGCGATCCAGCAACATGTGCACCAGCGCTTCGGTGTACTTATAGTTCGAAATGACGCCGTTGCGCATCGGCCGGACCACGGTGATGTTGCGCGGTGTCTTGCCCATCATCTGCTTGGCGCCCTCGCCCACGGTGATGATCTCACCCGAATCCGTGTCGATGGCGACGACCGTCGGCTCGACGAAGCGTACGCCCACGCCGCGCACGTGCACGGGCGTGTTGGCGGTGCCGAGGTCGATGCTGACCTCCGGTGCGACGCGCGCATACAGTTGTTCGAAGACGCCTGCCATGTCTGTTAGATCAGATCGTATCCCAAGGTCGCGCACGCGCGCGCCACGCGCGCAAGCGGCAGACCCATCACGGTGTAAAAATCGCCGGCGATGGACGTGACCAGCAGCGCGCCGCGGCCCTGGATGCCATACGCGCCGGCTTTGTCAAGCGGCTCGCCGGTGGCGACATAGCGCTCGATCTCGCCGTCGCTGAGCGGCGAGAACTGCACGGCGGTTGATTCCATGCCGATGGTCCGACCGCCCGTGAGACGATCGACGACCGCGAAACCGGTGTAGACCGTGTGGCGCCGGCCGGACAGGCGGCGCAGCATGCTGCGCGCTTCGACGGCGTCTTTTGGTTTGCCGAGAACCTCGTCACCGACCGCGACGAGCGTGTCGGCCGCGATGAGCAGCGCAGGTCCAGCCGGCTCAGCGCGTTCCGCCTTGCCCGCTGCGTGGAGCTGTACGAGCTCGCCCGGTTCAAGTTTGGCGTCTGCACGATGTTCTTCGTACGCCGATCGCACGACCGTGACGTCAAGCCCGATGCTTTGCAGCAGCGCCAGGCGGCGCGGCGAGGCGGAGGCGAGCGCTATCGCGTGGATCCGTTCACTCATATGTTGCGCCGCCCACCCGGATGAAGCCGGGTTGGTGGCGCAACCTGGGATCGTGGTGGGTCCAGTGGATGACGGGTCCCTTGCGATCGAGCGCGAGCTCGCCTTTGATCACGACGTCGTCACCGACCTTGAGCGGCGCCGTGGGGGCGATGTCGATGTTGTGCGAGACGAGGATGAGTTGCTGCTCACCTTCTCCGGTGCTCAGGTTGATGATGAAATTTTGGTGATCGCCCGCGGCCGTGCGGGAGTTGGGCAGGACCGACTCCACGGTGCCTTCGACGACGACTTCCTGCGCGCTCTTGCGGTCATGGATGTCGCCGACGGCCGCGATGTTGTCCGGCTTGTCGCTGCTTGCGGCGGAACAAGCGACCGCCGCTAACGCCGCGACCAGCGCGGCCATGCACTGCCGTATCATGGAGTGGCTCCTTCGGCGCCATGCACGTCGAGGTCGAGCACGTGCTCGAGCGGCTCTCGCCGCGCAGCGAGCCGCGCGCGTCCGCCCCCGACCAGCACGACCGCTGGGCGTGGAAAGCGATTGTAGTTGCTCGCCATGGAATAAGTGTACGCTCCGCTTGCGTGGACGGCAAGCAGGTCGCCGGCCTTGGGTTCCGGCAGCGGCACGCGTGCGACCATGCGGTCGGATTCGCAGTGCCGGCCGAAGACCGTGAAGGTGCCGCTTGGCTCCGCGCCTTGCCGATGGGCGAGCGAAACGCGATAATTCGCGCCGTACAGCGCGGGCCGGGGATTGTCGGACATGCCGCCGTCCACGATGAGCGCTTCGGCGCCGTCCGGAAGCCGCTTGCGAACGCCGACCCGATACAGCGTGGTGCCGGCTGCGGCGATGATGGCGCGCCCGGGCTCGACCAGGATGTGCGGCGGGCTCTTCGCAGCGCGCTTCTCGCGCGGGTCCCAATGCCGGTCGAACGAGTCGAACAGCGCTTTCGCCCAGGCCTCCGGCGTCGGCCCTTGCCGATCGCCCTCGTCGACGCCAAGGCCGCCGCCGACGTCGACGATATCGATGCTTATCCCGCGGTCATGCTGCGCTTGATGTGCGAGTGCGGTAAGCGCGGCGACCTCGTGTTCGTACGCCACCAAGTCGACGATCTGCGAACCGAGATGGCAATGCAGACCCCCCAGGGTCAGGTGCGGAGCAGCGCTCACCGCCGCAAGCGCTTCCATAGCTTGGCCGTCGGCGATCGCGAAGCCGAACTTCGAATGCGCAGCGCCGGTTTGCACGTGCTCGTGGGTCACGGCCTCGATGGCGGGATTGACCCGCACGAGCACGCTGCAAGCGGCTTTGCGACGTTCGGCTGCAGCATCAAGCGCTGCTATTTCTTCGATATGATCCACCACGACGTGGCGCACGGCCGCGCCGACGGCGAGGTCGATCTCGGCGTCGAGCTTGAAGCAGCCGTGGACGATGCAATGATCGGCGGGCACGCCTGCACGCAGCGCGGTCTCCAGCTCGCCGCGCGAGCAGACGTCGATGATGAGCCCCTCGTCGTAGGCGATCGCGGCGATGGAGCGAAGCAGCAGCGCCTTGCCTGCGTAGGTGAGCGACGCGAGCCAGCGCGGGTGTTCGAACGCAGCCTTGAAACGCCGCATCGTGTCGCGCAGCGCCGGCTCGTCGATGACCAGGAGCGGAGTGCCGAAAGAGCCTGCCAGCGCCTCCGCTTCGCAGCCGCCCAGCATGAGCGTGGAACTGCGCCGGCGCCGGCGCCGCTCGACCGGACGTTCGGAATTGGCAGCTCTAGTTTGGGGCGGTATACTCATGGGTACAGAAGTCCCAAAGTTCTCCGTTTCTCTTTCCGAGGTCCACATTATTGCTCGAAGCGCAAGACTCGCCGTTTGGCGATGATCCGAAGATTTCCGGCGCAGCGCATTTGCGCCGCTTGGTCCGTGCAGCAGGCAACATCCGCATCATGCTGCTCGGTTGGCCCGGCCCGGCCGGCGCGAGAAGGGCGACGCGACCGATTGCGACGGGCACGTTCTCATTCCCCGCCCTGAGCGCCAACTAGCGTAGCATGCCGGACTTTTAGTCCGGCCCGTTCCCCTTGCGATAGAGCCTTTTCGATTCGATATATTTGACGACGGCATCCGGCGTGAGATAGCGGATGGGTTCGTCGTTCGCCACGCGCTCGCGGATCACGCTCGAAGAGATATCGACGAGCGGCAGGTCGAGCATCTCGAAGCGCTGGTAGAGATCCGCGGGCAAGTCGCCGAGCACGCTCGCCATCTCTTCAAGGAGCGTGCCTTCGCGACGCACGACGTAAAAGCGCGCGACCGCGGCCGCGACCTCATCGAGGCGGCGCCAGCGGCTGGCTGTGAGCGCATCAGCGCCGGCGATGAAGTACAACTCGTCATTCGTCAGCTTCGGGCGTACGAGCGCCAGAGTGTCCGCGGTATACACCGGGCCTTTTTGCTCGAGCGCGGTGTCGTCGATCGCGAAGTGCTGATTACCGGCGATGGCCAGCTCCACCATGGCCTTGCGGTGGGCTGCGGTCGCGTGAACGGCTCGATGCGACGGATCGCCGACCGGCATGAAGAGCACGCGATCGAGGCCCGCCTTTGCGCACACCGCTTGGGCGATGAACAGATGTCCGAAGTGGATCGGATCGAACGTGCCGCCCAGCAAGCCGGTGCGGGTGAGGCTCATGAAAAGGTGATCTCGGCCGGACCGACGCGCACCATGTCGCCGGTGCGGACGCCGAGTCTTTCGAGTTTGCGGCGCGCGCCGCTGCGGTAGAGCGCGCGCTCGAAGAACGCGCGCGCATCGTCCGAGGAAAAATCCGTCATCGCGGCGAGCCGTTCGAGGCGCTGGCCGATCACGCGGAAGCCATCGGCCTCCTTGACTACCCTGACGGTGCGTACCGGCGCGGGCTTCGGCCGAAGCACGGGCTCGCTGTCCTCAGAGCCACGGACCTTTAGGTCCGTGTCCTTCTCCCTCGCCTCGACGATCGCCAGGTATGTCGCTTGCATGAGTTTGCGCACGCCGTGCCCGGTGGCGGCGGAGATGCCGAACACCTCTTGCTTGGCGTGTGCCGCAACCGCGTCGAGCGTCTTCTTCGCGTCGGGCAGATCCAGTTTCGAGACGGCGAGAATGCGCCGCTTTTCGATCAGCGCCGGATTCCACGCGCGCAATTCTGCTTCGATCATCGACATCTGCTCGATGGCCGCATCCGGTGGGAGCGCGCCATCGATGAGATGGATCAGCACGCGCGTGCGTTCGATGTGCCGCAAAAACTTGTCGCCGAGTCCGGCGCCCTGACTTGCACCCTCGATCAAGCCCGGAAGATCGACGAGCACGAAGTTCACGTCGATGTCGATCTTCACGACGCCCAGCTGCGGGTCCAGCGTGGTGAACGGATAGTCGGCGATTTTCGGGCGAGCCGCTGAAACGCTGGCGAGCAACGTCGACTTGCCGGCGTTAGGCGCACCCACGATGCCCGCATCGGCGAGGAGTTTGAGTTGAAGATCGAGCGCGAGTTCTTCGCCAGGTTCACCATGCTGCGCGAAGCGCGGCGTTTGATTCACCGACGTCGCGAAGTGCTGGTTGCCAAGGCCGCCGCGTCCGCCGCGCGCCACGACTGCGCGCGCGCCGGGCTCGCTCAAGTCTACGATGAGTCGGTCGTTTTCGTAGACCAGCGTGCCGATCGGCACGGGAACCGTGATGTCGTCGCCGTCTTTGCCGTGACAGTTGTCAGCGCCGCCGTTCTCGCCGTTTGGCGCGAGGAATTTGCGCTTGTGCCGGAATTCGAGCAGCGTCGAAAGTTGAGGATCCGCGACGATGGAGATGGATCCGCCGCGCCCGCCGTCGCCGCCGCTGGGACCGCCGCGCGGCACGAACTTCTCGCGGCGGAATGCGACCTTGCCGTTGCCACCGTTGCCGCCGCGCACGTCGATGCGCGCTTCGTCTACGAACACGGCGTCACAATCGACAAAGCCCGCATTGAAGTGCGGGCTTCGCTCTCATCGCTGGTGTCAATCTCGTCGCGGATGTCCGTAGCCACGGACCTTTAGGTCCGTGCGTCCATCGCGATCAAGCCTTGGCCGCGGCCGGCGCCACGGCGACGATCTGGCGATCCTTGCTGCGGCGCGTGAAGAGCACCGTGCCGCCGACCAGCGCGAACAACGTGTTGTCTTTGCCCATGCCCACGCCGTGGCCGGGGAAGAACCTTGTGCCGCGCTGGCGCAGGATGATGTTTCCCGGCACGACTGCTTGACCGCCGAATTTCTTCAAGCCGAGGCGCTTGCTCTGAGAATCACGCCCGTTGCGAGACGAGCCGAGACCCTTCTTGTGCGCAAAGCGCTGTAGGTTAATGTAAAAAGACACGTAGACTACTCCTAGGGTTCAGTATGCGGGACGAGGGAACCAACCTAGTATACCAAAGCCCTCCGACCTCGGTCAACTTGGCATCATGCAGCTTTCCGTTTCGCTCGGAGATCACTGGCTGCGACGCCCAGGCGCGCAAGAACCGCGAGCACCATGCTAACCCAAAAAATCCCGAACAACGTGCCTCCGATGACGTCAGTCAAGTAGTGCGCGCCGAGCGCGAGGCGCGACCAGTCGATTGCGAGCATCCACACGAAGAGCACGGCGGCGCAAACGATCTTTGCCAGTCTGGGCAGCGGCGCCATCAGAATGATCAGCAACCAGCTTCCGAAAAATACGATCGCGGTGCTGGCGTGCCCGCTCGGATACGAGTATCCCGGCTCGTGATAGACGAGCCAGTGATCGGGTCGAGCGCGGTGAAAGAAGATCTTGATCAATTCGACAACGCCTTGCGACATGATCTGCGATACAAGCACACCGGCACCCATCCATAGCGCCAGGCGCGCCGCCGCGAGAGTTGCGATGCCGATCAAGCCGATCGACAACAGCGGTAAGAACCGCCCCGATTCGGTGAAAATGACGGCCGCCTGCATGCCATGACCTTGAAGCGCTGTGGCTGCCGCATCGAGGCGTGAGAACGGCGGCGTCGCGACCAGAAAACCGAGGACGATAAAGAGCGCAAAAGCAACTGCGCTGATCGTCCAGAGTCGCATTTTATGCATTTGGGCGCTGCACGAGCTTGCCCTCTTGCGCTCCAGGGCGGTTGCGCGATGATTCCGAAGCGTCGACGCGGAGAGATAGTTTGCAAGAACACGTCAAATCCGACGGCACCCTTCAAACGGTGCGCCTCGTCTTGCGGGTCGGACCAAGCGATGCAGCGACGCGCCTTGCGCAATACTACCGCGACAACGCAGAGCATCTACGGCCATGGGCGCCGGTGCCGGCCGACCGGTTTTTCAGCGCGGCTTTTTGGGAAGAGGCGCTGGACCGCGATCGTCACGAGTTCTTGGAGCGGCGTTCGGCGCGCTTTGTGATCTTCGCGCGGGACTACCCGAATGGTCCGGTCCTCGGGCAATGCAACTTCTCCGAGTTCGTCAGCGGGATTTTTCAGGCGTGTTATCTCGGTTATGCGCTCGATCGGCGCTGCGTCGGCAAAGGTTTCATGACCGAAGCGCTGAGCGCGGCCATACCCTTCGTGTTCGAGACGATCGGCATGCACCGGATCATGGCCAACTACATGCCCGCCAACGAGCGAAGCGGCGCACTGCTGCGCAAACTCGGCTTCGAGGTCGAGGGTTTCGCGCGCAACTACCTTTACATCAATGGCGGCTGGCAGGACCACATCCTCACGGCGTTGACCAATCCGAACCCGAGCGAGCCCGTCCTGTAAGCCCTATCGCGCGAGCGCGATCAGCGAGACGCTGATCGCTGCGAGGGCCATGCCGCCAAGGGCGAGCGGGGTCATGCGTTCTTTAAGGATGAAGCGCGCCATCAGCACGGTGCTGGCGGGATACAGCGAGGTCAAAACCGCGACGACCGAGAGCAGGCCGTAGCGCGTCGAGATCACGTACAGCGCCGTGCTGGTCGCGTCGATGAGTCCGGCTAGGACGATGGGCCGAAGCGGAGCGGAAAAGGGCTGGATCGGGCGGCGAGTCGCAAACGCGATCGTGCCGAGCAGCACGATCGACGAACAACGCGCGGCAGCCAGCGCCCACAAGCCCGCCTCATGACGCACGTGCGCCAACAGGATCAAGAACGTGCCGATAGCAAGTCCGGAAGCGATCCCTGCGGCGATTCCAGCGCGAGCCGCGCGCGGCGGCAGGGGATTGGCTGCGTGTTCGGGCGCGCTCGATATCAGAACCACCGAGACCAAAGCCAGCCCCACCCCGTAGAGCGCGAGCGCAGCGGGTCGCTCTCCGCTCGCGATACCGAACACGACGGGCAGCGAGGCGCCGAGCAGGGCGGTCAGCGGCGAGACGACGCTCATGCGGCCAATCGCAAGTCCGAGATAGAGCAGCGCGAGGCCGACGCCGCCCGCGCAGCCGGCCGCAAGACCCCAACCCACATCGCCGGCGTTCGGAAACGCGGTCCCCGGAACGAACCAGACCGTGCATAGCAGCAATGCGAGACCGGAAAGCTGCGAGATCACCACGACCGTGAGCACGGGCGTGCGCCGGGTCACAAGTCCGGCTACAAAGTCGGCTGCCCCGAATGCCACGGCCGACAACAAAGCTAATATCGTTGCGAGCACGATAGTGCAGCATGCGAGAGAAACGGATCAAAGTCCGGCTTGCCGCATCCAGAGAACAAGAGGAAGTAGCCGCGCCCGGCTCGGACGTTTGCAACCCCAGATTCGGAGGACCGCCATGCGAATCCAATGGACGAAGTTGTCCGTGCTCGTCATCCCGCTCGCGCTGATCGCGACGCTGGCAGCGCCCGCGCGCGCCGACCTGCCGCCGCTGATCCCGCGCGACGTGCTGTTCGGCAACCCGGAGAAAGCAGCGCCGGCGATCTCTCCCGATGGTGTGCGTTTGGCCTACTTGGCGCCGTCCAATGGCGTGCTCGCCGTCTGGGTGAAAACGATCGGTCGAAACGACGACCGCGTCGTGGCCTCCGACCCGAACCGTCCGATTCGCAACGTCACGTGGGCGCCGAACTCCCTCAGCGTCCTTTACACCCAAGACAAGAATGGCGACGAGAACTCTCACATTCTCGCCGCGGGCATCGCCGGTGGCGCTCCTCGGGATCTCACGCCGTACGACGGCGTGCGCGCGGATATCCTGGACATCAACCTCGCCCAACCGCACGCGATTCTCATCCAGATGAACAAGCGCGATAAGAGCGTCTTTGACGTGTATCGGCTCGACCCGGCCACTGGAAAATCGACCTTGGACACGCAGAACCCCGGCTCGGTGGCGGGCTGGGTCGCTGACGCATCGTTGCAAGTGCGCGCCTCATTCACCCAACACGCCGATGGTTCGTACGAGATCGACGTGCGCGACGCGCCGAGTTCGAAGTGGCGCAAACTCGTCACGTTCAGCGCGGATGACGGCTTGCCGTCGCCCGAAGGGTTCTCGGCGGACGGCAAGTCCCTGTACGTCACGGCCAACGCCGGCGCGAACGTCGCTCGACTGCTGAAGTACGACGTCGCAACCGGAAAATACAGCATGGTCTACCAGGATCCCGCGTACGATGTGGATAGCGCATACTTTTCATCGTCACACCGGCTGATCGCCGCAAGGATCCAGCGCGAACACCTCGAGTGGGCGTTCTTCGATCCCGCATATCAACTGGATTTCGCGGCGCTGATCGCCGCCCACCGGGGCGACATCCGCATTCTCGGCTCGGATCGGGCCGAACACACGCTGCTCATCAGCTACACCGTTGCCGACGGTCCCGTCTCGTACTACCTCTACGACCGCTACACCAAGACCACCTCATTTCTCTTCAGCGCCCGCCCCGCGCTGGATCTGCTCGCGCTTGCGAACATGCAGCCGATCACTTACCAAGCCCGCGACGGCTTGACGATTCACGGCTACCTGACACTGCCGGTCGGCGTCGAACCGACAAAACTACCCATGGTGATGCTCGTGCACGGCGGACCGTGGGGCAGAGACGTGTGGGGCTACAGCGGCACCGTGCAGTGGCTGGCAAACCGCGGCTATGCGGTCTTGCAGGCGAACTTCCGCGGTTCGACCGGCTACGGCAAGGCGTTTCTCAATGCGGGTGATCGCCAGTGGGCGGGCACGATGCGCACCGATCTGCTCGACGCAAAGGATTGGGCGGTGACGCAAGGCTACGCCGATGCCAAGCGCGTGGCCATCATGGGCGGCAGTTACGGCGGCTATGCCACGCTGGCGGCGCTGGCGTTTTCACCAGACGCGTTCACGTGCGGCGTCGACATCGTCGGGCCCTCGAATCTCAACACGCTCTTGGCGTCGATACCGCCGTACTGGGAGACGCAGCGCGCGCTGTTCGACCGGCGCATGGGCGACACGGTGGATATTCTCAACGCGCAATCGCCGCTGTTCAAGGCGGATCAGATCAAGGCGCCGCTGCTCATCGGCCAGGGACTGCACGATCCGCGCGTCAACGTTCGCGAGAGCGACCAGATCGTGGCCGCGATGCGCCAAAACGGCAGGCCCGTGACCTACATCGTGTTCCCGGATGAGGGCCACGGCTTCGCGAAACCGGAGAACACCAAGCGCTTCAATGCGGCGGTGGAATCGTTCTTGGCGAAGTATCTCTACGGCCGCGACGAGCCGCCGAAGCGAGACGAAAACGTCTCCGCCTTCCTGAAATGACTAATCGCCGCAGCAGTTCTCGATGAGGCGCCCGCATTTGGCGCAGTAGATCTTGGCGATGCGGTAGACCACGTCGGTTGAACCGCAGGCGTAACAGCGGAGATTTTCCGCGTTCTTAGGCGGTTTCTGTTTCATATAGCGTCCAAGCCGCGCTTCAGGTCGCCTTCGATGTCTTCCACCGCCTCGATGCCCACCGACAAGCGCAAGAAGCCGTCGTGGATGCCAAGCGCCGCGCGTTCCTCGGCCGAAAGCGCGCGATGCGACGACTTTGCGGGATGCGCGAGCGTGGTCCCGACGCCTCCAAAGCTCAAGACCAGCTTGATGAGCTCAAGTTTGCCCAACAGCCGGTTGACTGCAGCAGCGCCGCCGTCTATTTCAAAGGAAAGCATCGGGCCGAACCCATTTACCAGCACTCGGCGCGCGACCGCGTGGTCGGGATGCGATTCCAGCCCCGGATAGTGGACGACGCGGATTTTCGGGTGATGCGCGAGCCAGCCGGCGACGCGCGCCGCATTCGCCGACTCGCGCTCGACGCGCAGCGTCACGCTGCTCACGGAACGCGTGCTCAGCCACGCGTCGAACGCCCCTGGCACGATGCTGCTGCGGACGGCGAGCGTGCGGATCGGCTCGACGAGCTCGCGCGCGCCGCCGACCGCGCCGATCACCACGTCGTGATGACCGCTGAGGAACTTCGTCGCGCTCTCCATCACCAGGTCCGCGCCGAGTGCGAGGGGGCGGCAATGCCACGGCGTGGCCAACGTGTTGTCCGCCAAAAGCAGCGCGCCGCGCTCGTGCGCGATATCCGCGAGCACTGGAACGTCCGCCACGCGCATCCGCGGATTTGAGATCGTCTCAACGAGCACGAGGCGCGCGGGCATTGCCAGCGCGCGGCGCACGACGTCGAGGTCGGTGGCGTCGAGGAACTCGGCGCTCACCCCGAAGCGGGCGAGGTGCTGCATGAGGCGGACGCTGTTCCCGTAGAGGTCGCGGCTGGCCACGATCCGGTCGCCTTGGCGCAGCACACCGAGAAACGTGGCGAGCAGCGCCGACATGCCGCCGCTCGTCACCACGACCGATTGCGCGCCCTCTAACGACGCGAGCTGTGCCTCAAGCGCCAGCGTGTTGGGCAAGCCATCGGTGCCGTAAATGGCTCCGGGCACGCGGTGCTCGTAGACCGCATCGACCTCATCGAGATCGCGGAACGCCCAACCGGCGGACTGATAGATCGGCAGACTTGCGGGTTGATTGACGGGTCGCGGGATGTCGCCGGCGTGCACCGCTTGCGTCGCGAGAGTAGTTTCATGCTTGTCCACGAAGGTGACGTTACCGTGCCCTCGCTCGATTCCCTCGGCATCGTCAACGCCGATACACCGGCGCGCATCGCAGATGCGCGAGAGCTTCTTCGGGAATACGCCGCGTCGATCGCCGGCACGGTTTGCTTGACGCACCTGGATGAAGAGCTTGCCGATCTGCCCGGCGCTTACGGCCCGCCGCGCGGCAGGCTGTTGCTCGCGTATGCGGCGGGGACGCCGATCGGATGCGTGTGCTTGCGCGACCTCGGGCTTTGGACGTGCGAGATGAAGCGCTTGTACGTCCGCCCAGCGCACCGCGCCACGGGCGCCGGGCGCGCGCTGGTCGAGTCGGTCATCGACGTCGCCGCCGGCATCGGCTACCGGAGAATGCGCTTGGACACGCTGCCTTTCATGGCGCGCGCCATCGACCTCTACCGGAGTTTAGGTTTCGTCCGCATCGACCCATACGGGCCGGGGGCTGCGAAGGGAGCGCTGGTCTTCGAGTTGCTCCTCAACAGCGTGAGGAAGCTTGGATGGGCCGTATACACGGGGCTCGCGCGCAAGGACGGCGGGCCGCGCGGCGAGCGCTACTTCAAAGAATTAAAGAAGGGGCCCCGCCGAAGCGGCACCCCTCGAAATCTGTCATAACGCGATTAGCGCGTTAGTGTTTCTTTTTCTTTTTCGCCTTTGCTTTCTTCTTGGCCACGGTGTGCAGGTCACCTCCCCTCTGAATTTCCGGCGCTCGCGGGGCGTTGCTGTACGCCTCTTTGTATGATTGTATCCGCCGCTGCGGAGCGTTGGCGGTTTTTGCGCGCGGCCGGAGGGTACGGGGTCTTTACACGGCCCACATCGCGACTGTTCGCGTCGATGCACTATTCCCCTTCATTATCATCGGTTGGGGGAAAAAATACTTGAGCCACCCATTTTCCAGTGTCGTGGAGAAAAAGTTTTGCGATTCGCGGTTCTACGCGCATCGTGCGCGAACGATCCGCAACGCACGCGCGTGCAACGCGAGCTGGAATCAAATCGACCTACAAGTCCGCTCCACCATCGCCTCATTGCAGGAACCACGCTTCAACGCACACCATATAGGGAAGGCGATAATAGGTCCCGGGCTCGATACTGCGTTACCCGGGACGCCATCATGAGGACGCTTTAGCAAACCGCATGCGCTTTGAGAGGCGCGTCGTCGTCACCGGCCTCGGCGCCATCACGCCGCTCGGCAACTCCGTCTCGGAGTTCTGGTCCAACGTAACCGCCGGCAAGAGCGGCATCGATACCATCACGTTCTTCGATCCGTCGGCTCTGCCGACGCGTTTCGCCGGTGAAGTGCGCGGTTTCGACGCCGCGGCCGTCATCGGCAAGAAGGACGCGCGCCGGATGGATCGGTTCGCGCAATTCGCCTTTGTCGCCGCCAATGAGGCCGTGAAGGACTCCGGGCTTGTGGTGGACGACGGCAATCGAGACGAGATCGGCGCTATCATGGGGTCCGGTATCGGCGGCCTCACGACCATCGAGCAGCAGCATCAAGTCATGCTCGCGCAGGGCGCCGACCGCCTCTCACCGTTCTTCATCCCGATGCTCATCGGCAACATCGCGCCGGGCCTCATCTCCATCCACCTCGGCTTGCGCGGCCCCACGCAGACCGCCGTGTCGGCATGCGCCTCGTCGAACAACGCGATCGGCGACGCGTATCGCACGATTCAGATGGGCGAAGCGAACGCGATGATCTGCGGCGGCTCGGAGGCGCCCATCACGCCGCTGGCGGTCGCCGGGTTCTGCGCCATGCGCGCCCTATCGACGCGCAACGACCAGCCGCAAAAGGCCAGCCGCCCCTTTGACAAGGAGCGCGACGGCTTCGTGATGTCCGAAGGCGGCGGAGCCATGGTGCTCGAGGAGCTCGAGTCTGCCCGCAAGCGAAGCGCAAAAATCTATGCCGAGATCGTCGGCTACGGGCGATCGTCGGATGCTTATCATATGGTAGCGCCCGACCCGGACGCGCGCGGCGTGACCCTCGCGATGGAACGAGCGCTGCGCGATGCGAACATCAAGCCCGAAGACGTCGACTACATCAACGCGCACGCGACGTCGACCGACCTCGGCGACATCTCGGAGACGTCTGCGATTCACCGCGTGTTCGGCGAAAAAGCCAAAAAACTGCCGGTCAGCTCGAACAAGTCCATGTTCGGCCACGCCCTGGGGGCGGCGGGAGCGCTGGAGGGCATTTGCACCGTGCTGACCATCCGCGACGGCATCATCCCGCCCACCATCAACTACGAGCACGTCGACCCGGCATGCGATCTGGACTGCGTGCCCAACGTGGCGCGCAAGGCCGAAGTGAACATCGCGATGTCGAATTCGTTCGGTTTCGGCGGCCACGACGCGGTGCTGGTCTTCAAAAAATTTGTCTGACGGCGCACGCCGGCGCCAAGCGCTCCGGGCCTTCGGCAAACGCTTGGGCTTGAAGGCAACGGCGGCGGGCGAATGCGCCATGCTCGACACCGCGCTGACCCACGATTCCTACGTCCACGAAAAATCGGGCCGAAGCGCCGGCCTTCAATCCAACGAGCGCCTCGAGTTCCTCGGCGATGCGGCTCTGGGCTTGATCGTCGGGCGAGCGCTACACGATCGCTTCGCGCAGGAATCCGAGGGCAGGCTTTCGCGCAGGCGAGCGGCGCTGATCTCGCGGAGCGCGTTGGCGCAGACGGCGCAGCGAGTTGGCATCGGCTTGCTGCTGCGCTTGGGCAAGGGCGAGAGCGCGGCGCACGGCGAGCAGCGCCCGTCCATCCTTGCCGCGGCGTTCGAGGCGATCGTCGGAGCGGTCTACGTGACCGAGGGATTCGAAGCAGCCGCGCGCTTCGTCGAGCGCCAGCATCTCGCGCACGCGGCATCGGTTTCGGCCGCCGACCCGAAGACCGCGCTTCAAGAGCTGACCCAAGAGCGCTTTTCGAAAACGCCTTCGTATGCGACGAGCGGTGAGAGCGGCCCGCCTCACTCGCGAGTGTTTTCGGCGACCGTATCGATCGACGGTGACGTGCTTGGAAAGGGCTCTGGACCCACCAAAAAACAGGCGCAGACCCAGGCGGCTGCCGAAGCCCTGCACAGGCTGCGTTCAAGCTAGCCCGCACGAGGGAAAGCGCGATCTACCTAAAGAGCATAGACCTCTTCGGCTTCAAGACGTTCGCGGAACGCACGCGTCTGGTTTTCGAACCCGGCATCTCCGCCGTGGTCGGTCCCAACGGCTCGGGCAAGTCGAACTTGGTCGATGCGGTGCGCTGGACGCTTGGCGAACAAAGCGCGAAGCAGCTGCGCGGATCCCGGATGGACGAAGTCATCTTCGCGGGCAACGCGCGGCGCCGGCCCGTGGGCATGGCCGAAGTCACGCTCACCTTCGACAACAGCGACGGCGCGCTGTCCACGCCATTCGCCGAGATCGCGGTCACGCGCCGCGTCTATCGCAACGGCGAAGGCGAGTACTTCCTCAACAAGTCGCACGTCCGTTTGCGCGACATCATGGATCTCTTGCTCGGCACCGGTTTGGGTCCGGACGCGTCGGCGATCATCTCGCAGGGCGAGATCGACGCGATCCTTTCGGCCAAGCCGCTTGCGCGCCGCGAAGTGTTCGAGGAAGTCGCCGGCACGAGCAAATATCAAGCGCGCAAACAAGAAGCCCAGCGCCGCCTGGATCAGACCGAAACCAACGCGCTGCGCATCAACGACGTGTTGATGGAGCTCGAACGGCAGGTGCCGGCGGTCGAGCAGCAGGTGCGCCGCGCCAAACGCTATCAGAAAGTGGTCGGGCGGCTGCGCGATATCGAGATCTTGTCGTTCCTCTTGAAGACGCAAGCGCGGCGCGGAGAGCGCGCCGGCCTCGCGAAAACGCTTGGCGAAGAGGAGGCCGAACGCGCGGACGTGGAGCGGCGCCGCACGCAACTGGAGGCTGAGGCGAGCCGGGTCCGCTACGAGGAGTATCAGGCCTCCCTCGCGCTGGACGAGCGCAACGCGGCGCGCTCAGAGACGGCGCAGGCGTTGCAAGAAGCTTCGTCGGCGCAAGCCACCGCCCAGGCGCGTTTTGAGGAGATGGGGCGCCGCTGCGAAGCGCTCGAGCGCGACGTCGATGTGGCCGCGCGGGCGAGCACCGCCGCCGAGGCCGAGGTCGCCACACTCGTCGCGCAGCTCGCAGAGTCGCGCCAGCGACGCGATGCCGCCATGCACGAGGTCGAGCAGCGTTCGCACGCTGAGCGCACCGGCGCGGCGACATGGGAACGAGCGTACGCGCGGTTGCGCGAGGTCGAGGACCGCCGCGCGAAGGCCGCGGCGCGAGCGGCCGAGAGCGAAGGCGCGTTGCAGGCGCAGAACGCCGTGCGCGATCGCGCAAAAGCGACCGTTGCGCAGCTCGAGAGCGACCTTGCCACGACCCGCGAGCAGCTCACGGCACACGGACAGCGCAGCGAGGCGCTTGCGAATGCGTTGGCGGACGCGCATCGAGCGCTGGCAGCCGCAGCTGACGACCTTTCGCTTGCGCAGCGCGCCCATACGGTTGCCACGCAGGCTTTGGAAGAGGCGCGCGCCGACCTCGAGAGCAAGCGCGCTGCGGTCGCCCATAGCCAAGCGCGCCACGATGCGCTGCAAGAATTCGAAACGAGTGGGCACGGACGCCCCGGATCCGTGCAAGCGGTGCTGGACGCGCGCAGCGCCAAGCGGCTTCGTGGCATCGCGGGCGTGGTGTCGGAGCTTCTCGACGTCGACCGGCAATACGCCGCCGCGATCGACGTCGCATTGGGGCCGAACGCGCACGCATTGGTCACGGATACGGGCGAAAACGCACAGGCCGCCATCGCCATGTTGCGGTCCTCGCGCGCGGGCCGCGCGACCTTCGTGGCGCTGGACGCCGTCCGCCAGCGCGAGCTGCCGCTGCTTGAAGAAGCGCGCTCGCGGCCGGGCGTGATCGGGCTGGCGGCCGACCTGGTGCGCTGCCCGAGCGAAGCGCGCCCGGCGATCGAGTATCTGCTCGGCAACGTCATCGTGGTGGACAAACTCGCCACTGCATTGGCGCTGGGCCGGGCCTATGCCCACGCGAGCGTGGTCACCGTCGGCGGCGAACTGGTGCGCGATGTCGCGATCACCGGGGGCAGCGCCGAGGGCGAAGCGGGACCGCTGGCTCGTCGAGTCGCGATCGCCGATTTGGCGAAGGCGCTCTCCGAACACCAAGCGATCGCGGACGCAGCGCGCGATGCCGTGGCTTCGGCTCACCGAGTCCTGGATGAGGCGGCTGCGGCGCGCGAACGCGCCCAGCAACGTCGAAGCGAGGGCTTTAGCGCGCGTCAAGACGCAGCGGTCGGATTGGAACGATCCAAGGCCGAGGCCGAAGCGCTTGCCCGCGCGGGCGCCAGCTTCGAAGAGCAATTGAGCGACGCGCGCGTCGAACTGGGAAAAGCGGCGAGCGAGTGGCAAGCCACGGAGCGAAACGCGAAGACTGGGCGAGATGCGGTCGCAATTCTGGAAGCCGACCGGAAGAAGGCGGCAGCCGAAAGCGACGCGCTCCAAAACGAATTGACGGGCTTGCGCGAGCGGCATCGCACGGCCGCGGCCGACGCTGCGGCGCTGGTCGAGCGGGTCGCGCAAGTAGGCGACGACGTCGAAGCGGCGCGCGCAAACGTGATCGACCGCCGCAAAGCGCATGAAGCCAGCGCGAGCTCGCTGGCGCAAGCCAAAGAGGAGCACTCGCGCTCGAGCAAGGACGCCGCCGCGACAGCGGGTCGGCGCAGCGAGGCCGACTCGGCGCTAGCGAAGATCCAGTCCGAAGCGGACGCGCTGCGCGCCAAACGCGACGAGCTCGCCGCGTCGGCGCGCACGCTAGAAGAACGATTGTCGGGCGAACAACAGCAAGGGCAAGAGCGCCGTCTCGAATTTGAACGCCACAAGATGCGGCTGGCCGAGATCGACGCCGAACTCGGGGTGTTGCAGGAGACGTTTGCGCAGAATCCGGCGACGCCCGAGGAGTGCGATGACGTCGCCAAGCGCTGCGCCGGCTACGAAGGCGACGCGGACGCGGAGATCCGCCGCTTGCGCGACGAACTCGCGCGGCTGGGAGGCGTCAATCTCAACGCGCTGGAGGATCAGGCCGCGCTGGTCGAGCGCCGCGACTTCTTGCGCCATCAGCTGATCGACCTCGAGGAGGCGCGCAAGAGCATCTTATCGGTGATCGCCGACATCGACGCCGAATCGGTGCGCCAGTTCAACAGCGTCTTCGAAAAAGTCGCCGAGGCCTTCGGCGAGATGTTTGGGCGCTTGTTCAGCGGCGGCGTCGGCAAGATATGGCTCGCGCAGTCCGAGGACCCGGCCCTCGCCGGCGTCGAGATCGCCGCGCAGCCGCCCGGCAAGAAGATGCAAAGTCTGAACGCCCTCTCCGGCGGCGAGCGCGCACTGACGGCTGTGGCGCTGATCTTTGCGATTTTGAAGGTGCGCCCAAGCCCGTTTTACATCTTCGACGAGATCGACGCCGCGCTCGACGAGGCCAACATCGGCCGCTTCGGCGCGGTGCTGGCGGAATTCGCAAGCCGCGCGCAGATCGTGATCATCACGCATAACAAGGCGACCATGACGCTCGCCGACCGCATCTACGGCGTCACCATGGGCGAACCGGGGGTCTCCAGCCTGCTTTCGCTCGCGCTGGAGCAGGTGGGTGCCTGACGCCGTAGCCCCCGTCGCGTTGCTCTCGCTCTCGGACCGGTCAGGCCTTGAGTCGCTCGCGCGCACGTTGGCGCGCCGCGGCTATCGGCTGATAGCTACGAGCGGCACAGCGGCCGCCGTGCGCGCTTTCGGATTGACGTGCGAGGATATCGGCGACATCACGGGCTTTCCAACGTTGTTCGGCGGCCGGGTCAAGACGCTGCACCCGATCATCTTGGGCGGTGTGCTGGCGGACCCGCAAAGCGCCGAGCACGCGGCCGAGATGCGCGCGCACAAGATCCCGGCGATCTCCGTCGTCGCCGTGAGCCTGTATCCGTTCGAGAAGACCGTGACGAACGTGCGCGTGACCGATGCGGAAGCCGTCGAGCAGATCGACATCGGCGGCGTCACGCTGCTGCGCGCCGCCGCAAAGAATTTCGAGCGCGTAAGCGTCTTGAGCGATGCGGCAGCGTTCGAAGCGTTCGCGCGCGCCGCCGATGACGGCGGGCCGACGCTCGAACAGCGCCGACGCTGGGCAGCCACCGCATTCCGGCGCTGCGAAGACTACGATCGCGCGATCGCCCGCTACTTCAATGATCCGTCAAGTAGTGCCGGAGCTTTAGCTCCGGATGGCGGCCTCCATCTCGATCTTCCTCTCGCGGCCCGCGTGCGCTACGGCGAAAACCCGTGGGCGCTGGGGGCTTTTTTCGGCACGATGGCGATGGAGCAGCTTTCCGGCAAGGAGCTATCATATAACAACTTGCTCGACGTCGACGCGTGCCTTAGACTGCTCGCGCCCATCGATGAGCCAAAGGGATTTCCGGCGGGCGTGCGCTCGCGCCGGCATGTACGCGGCGCGATCGTCAAGCACACCGTGCCGAGCGGCGTCGCCGCGCGCGACTCTGTCGCGCAAGCCTTAGCGGCCGCGCTCGGGGCGGATCCGATCTCCGCGTTCGGCGGCATCGTGGCATGCGATGCCGGCATCGACCTGGCGGCGGCGCAGCTGCTCAACTCGAGGTTCCTCGAAGTGATCGCCGCGCCCGGCTTCGATGCTGCGGCGCTGGAGCTGCTCGAGAAAAAGAAGAACTTGCGATTGCTGACCTTCGATCCGACGTTGCCGGCGCGGCTGCTCGCCGAGCCGAAATTGCGCTCGGCGCTTGGCGGACTGCTGGTCGAACGCCCCGATCCTGCGGCCGCGCCCGATGCGTGGCGCGTCGTCACCGAGGTCGAACCGACGCCGCCGCAGTGGCGCGACCTGCTCTTCGCATTCGCAGCGGTGCGCCAGGTCAAGTCCAATGCGGTGGTGGTGGCGGCGGACGAAGTGACGCTCGGCGTTTGCGGCGGGCAGACCAATCGCGTTGCCGCCGTCGAAATCGCATGTCAACGAGCCGGCGCGGCGGCGCGGGGCGCCACGCTCGCGACAGACGGGTTCTTTCCGTTCGCGGATGGCATCGATGCGGCGGCTCGCGCCGGCATCGCGGCCGTGGTCGCGCCGAGCGGTTCGATCCGCGACGAGGAAGTCATCGCAGCGGCGCGCAAGGCTGGCGTCGCCCTCGTTTTTTCGACGCGTCGCTACTTCTCGCACTAGAGGATCATGGCAAAAGCAAAACCCGCACCGCGCGCCGTGGTCGCGTACGATTCGATAGCTGCGTCGATGACGAAAAAAGGCGGCGTCGAGGCGTCGCAGATGTTCGGCATGCCGACCCTCAAGGTGAAGGGCAAGGCGTTCGCCGGGCTTTTCAACGACGCGATGGTGTTCAAACTGAAAGGCGTGCATCACGCAGCGGCGCTGGCGTTGGCCGGCGCGAAGCTATTCGATCCCATGGGCGGCAGGCCCATGAAAGAATGGGTGCAAGTGCCCATGAAACACGAAAGCGCGTGGGTCAAGTTGGCAGAGAGCGCGCGCGATTACGTGTCAAAAGGTTAGGAGTCCGCTCGTGCTCGACGTCGAAGATCGCGCCCCTTCCATCGCAGTGCCGGATCAGAGCGGCAAACCGCGCACGCTCGGCGAGTTCGCCGGCGCGTGGCTGGTGCTGTGGTTCTATCCTAAGGACTTCACCAGCGGCTGAACCAACGAGGCGTCGCAGTTCCGCGACGCTTACCCGCAGTTCCAAGCCGCCGGCGCAGAAGTGATCGGCGTCAACCGCGATTCCGCAGAGTCGCACGCGAAGTTCCAGGGCGAACTCGCCCTCCCGTTCCCGCTGTTGGCCGACACCGACGAGAAGTTGTGCAAAGCATTCGGGGTGCTCGTGGAGCGCGAGCACGAAGGCAAGAAGTTCATGGGCGTGCAGCGCTCGACGTTCCTGATCGATCACACAGGCGTGATCCGCAAAGTGTGGCCGAAAGTAGACGTGACCGGGCACGCGGCCGACGTGCTCGCCACGCTGCTCCAACTCACAGCCGCTTAAGCGTGGCCGCCGAGAGCTCGTAGCGCAGTTCGCCGTCACGCAACGTCGCGTGTAAAGCGCCGCTGACGCGAACGCGCGTGCCCGCGGCTGCGAGCGCGATCGGCGATGCCGGTGTCACGTCGAAGCCGACGTCGATCGCGTCGGCGGCGCAACAGGTCATGATGCGGCGCGATACAGCGGCGGATCGACCGCCGCGTGGCGGCGTCCATTCGCCGCTGACGCTGACGCGTTTGCCGAGGACGGAAGCCGGGTCACGATCGATTCTGTCGAGCAGCGCGAAGAGGTCACCGCCTGGATGTCTCCCTACCGGTCTCGCGATGACCGGGCCCGCATTTTCAGGCGGCATTTGCGGAAGGGCGAGGCCGAGCGCGGCACCCGTGAAGAGCGCGATCAGGCTGCTCCGAGACGCACGCACATGCATGGCGGCGACGATGCCCGCGGCCAGTATGAGAACGGCCGGCGGAAGCGCGATGAGCGCCGGAGCCGCGCCCGAGATGACCGACCCCAGCGCAACCCCTGCGACGAGCGGCCCGAGTTTCATCGAGCGATAATCGCCGCGAGGCAGCAGCCCGCCGCGCCCGCGATAGTTCCGAGCAGCGCAGGGGCGGCGCCGAAGCACCGCCCGAGCAGAGTGATCTGACGAACGTCGATGCATTGCGCCGCCACGATGAAGGTCGCGTGCGCCGCCGATGTCGACATCAGCGCGCGGGCCAGGATCGGGTCGGCGCTCGAGCACGGGGAGAGCAGCGCGCCGGCAAACGCCGCGAACCACGGCGAGGAGTGAGCCCGGAGCCAGTCCGGAAAAAAAGCCAAAACGGTGCCGCCCAAGACCGCGGCCAAGACCAGCGATTTCACACCGCTCCCGAAATGCTCGACAAGTGCGGGCTGCCCGACCTTAGTCTGGCAAGAAGCTTCAGTTGCTTTGAAGCGGGCGCGCCCGATCGCCCATGAAGTCGCGATCAGCAGCGACGCAGCAAGAGCGCCGCCCATGCGCGCGAGCGTGAGCCTGCCGCCGAGGATTTGATACGTGGTGAGCAGAGCGATCGGGTTGCAACAGCTTCCCCACACGATGAGCGCGCCTGCGACTGGAGGCGGCAGCGATCCCAACGAGCGAGCAAATCCGTTCATGCTGCAGTCGCAGCCCGGCGCGATGGCAGCGAAGAGCGCGACTAATACGGAGCGGTGAGCCAGACGTTCGAACATGGCCGCCGCAATCGCGCCCACAAGGATATATGGAATGGCCTCCAGGACTATCGACCAAGCATACGTCCACGCGCGAGCCGCATCGGACCATGCGAGCGCCGTTGTGGCAGGCGACACGAAACACGCGCCGGCGATCGCACAAAGCAACGTCAGCCGGACTAAAGTCCGGCATACCACACCAACGTCCGGCAGACCAAATATCGTCATCAGAGGAGGGATGTGAAGGACCTCAAGGCGCCGCGCGGCACCTTCGACATACTCCCCGCGCAAGCTCGCCTTTGGCAAGCCCTCGAGCGCATCGTCGACGACGTTTGCGCTCGCTTCGGCTATGGTGAGATCCGGACGCCGATCTTCGAATCGACCGATGTTTTCGTGCGCACGCTCGGCGAGGGAACCGACGTCGTCTCGAAGGAGATGTACACATTCACGGACCGCGGCGACCGCAGCATCACGCTGCGTCCGGAACTCACGGCGCCGGTGGTGCGAGCGGCGCTCGAGCACAATCTCCTGCAGAATCTGCCGTTGAAGCTGTACTATCGCGGACCGATCTTCCGCTACGAACGCCCGCAGAAGGGGCGCTTCCGCCAATCGCACCAATGGGGCGTCGAATGTTTTGGCGTCGCGGGGCCAGAGGCCGACGCAGAGATCATCGCGATCGGACTCGCGGTGTTGCGCGGCGCCGGCGTGTTCGAGTATCGCGTTGAGATCAATTCGATGGGCTGCGACGCGTGCCGCCCGCGCTATCGCGACGCGTTGATCTCCTATTTTCGCGGTCGGGCAGGCGAATTGAGCGAGATCAGCCGCCAACGCCTGGAAAAGAATCCCTTGCGCATACTCGATTCGAAGGACGAGGCCGATCGCAAAGTCGTGGACGGCGCTCCGGATATCGCCGGCTTCTGGTGCAAGGAGTGTCGCGAGCACTTCGAACGGACGTTGTTCATCCTCGCGGCGATCGGCGAAACGGCGATCGAACGCAACCCGAAGATCGTCCGCGGCTTCGACTACTACACGCGCACCGTCTTCGAGATCACGACCAATGTGCTCGGCGCGCAAAACGCCGTGTGCGGCGGCGGCCGCTACGACAACCTCGTCGCAGATATGGGCGGTCCGCCGACTGCCGGTGTCGGACTGGCCATGGGAATGGAGCGCCTGCTCCTCTTGGCAGAAGCGAGCGGCAGCGCTGCGCATCTGGCAAGCCCGCCCGGTATCGAGGTCGCCTTCGTTCCGGTGGACGCGGAAGACGCGTTGCTGCTCTTGCCGGTCATGCATCACCTTCGCGCGCGGGGCGTCGCAGCGGACATGGATTACACTCGCCGCAAACTCGAAAAGCAACTTCGCAACGCGGCCGAACGCGGTGCGAAGCTCGCGGTCATCGCGGGAAGCAACGAGCGCGCCGCCGGCGAAGTGACCATTCAAGACCTGAACACGCGGGAGCGCCGATCGGTCAAGCTCTCCGCGGCGCAAAGCGAGGTCATACGCATGCTCGGCAAGGAAGCCTAAGAGACGCGATGGATCTCAACAAGAAGATCCTGGACCAACTCGTCGAGCTGATGCAGCGCGACGGGCTTGACCGTCTGCGCGTGCGCGTGGGCGACCTCGATCTCGACCTTCGCATGTCGCTGCCGCACGCGGCTGAATCCTCGGGTTCGGCGGCCGCCAGCGCGAGCGCCGCCGGGTCGCAACACGCGACGAAAACCGACGAAGCGCCGCCGGGCGTGCGCAAAGTTCTCGCGCCGCTCGTCGGCGTTTTCTATCGCGCGCCCGCACCCAGTGCAAAACTGTTCGTCGAAAACGGCGACAGCGTTTCCGCAGGCCAGGTTTTGTGCATCCTGGAAGCGATGAAGCTGATGAATGAGATCGTGAGCGAGTACGACGGCACCGTGGTCAAGGTCTGCGCCAAGGACGGCGAGTTGGTGTCGCTGCATCAGGAGCTGTTTTGGATCGGGAGCTGAACGCGCCGCAACGGACTAAACGATTCGAAGACTGCCTCGCCGAACGCGCCGACCTGTGGTTCGGCACCGATTACGGGGACGCGGTCAGGCTATGTGTGGACGCGATCGTGCGCTGCCTGCGCTCGAAAGGAACGGTCTACTTCTTCGGCAACGGCGGCAGCGCCGCGCAAGCCCAGCACCTCGCCGCCGAACTCACGGGACGCTTCATGCTGGAGCGCCCGGGATGGGCAGGCCTCGCCCTTTCTACCGACACCTCGGCGATCACCGCGATCGCGAACGATTACGGTTTCGAGCAGATCTTCGCGCGCCAGCTCGAGGGGTTGGCACGCAAGGGTGACGTCGCCATGGGCATCACCACCTCCGGCGCATCGCCGAACGTGCTCGCAGGCATGAAGATGGCTCGCCACAAGGGCGCCACGACCCTCGCCCTGACCGGCAACGGCGGCGGCCCGATCGTCGGGCTGGCGGACATCGCGATCGTCGGACCGAGCGGTCCGGCATGGAAAGTCCAGGAAGTGCAGTTCGCCTTAGGCCACATCATCTGCGAACTGGTGGAGCTGGCTCTGGTCGCTTCGTGACCCAGAACGCCCCCGCGCCTTCACGCCGCGCCGTATTCTTGGATCGCGACGGCACGCTGAACGTCGACAAACGCTTTGTCGGATCGCCCGACGACGTCGAACTCGCGCCCGGCGCGGCAAACGGAGCTCGCGCGCTCACCGATGCGGGCTTTTTGCTGATCGTCGCTTCGAACCAATCGGGCATCGCGCGCGGGATGTTCACGGACCGGCAGGCCGACGCGGTGGACGCGCGCGTGAGCGAGCTGCTCGCCGCGCAGGGCGCGACGATCGCCGCATTCTATCGTTGCCCGCATTTGCCCGACGCGCCGCTGCCGGCATACGCCCGCGATTGTCCCTGCCGCAAACCCAAACCCGGCATGCTGCTCCAGGCCGCAGCCGAGTGGCGCATCGATCTCGCGCAGTCGTGGGTGGTCGGCGACCGCGCTCGCGACATCGCAGCCGGCCGCGCAGCCGGTTGTCGCGCCGTCTCGGTCATCGGTTCGCCGCCGCACGAGCCGCCGGAAGATTTCAAGGCCGCGCCGCCGGATCACGCCGCGCAGGACCTAGGCGACGCCGCGCGTTTCATCATCGCCCACGCGCAGGATGCTGGAGCGTTCCGACCGAGGCCTGGAGAAGAAGGCCCTCGTTGAAAGATAATGCGTGGCTGGCACTGACGCTGCGGGCGATGCGCGGCAAGCGCATAGTCGTCGTCGGCGACATCATGCTGGACGAGTGGCTATGGGGGCGAGTGAGCCGGATCTCCCCCGAAGCGCCGGTGCCGGTCGTCGAAGTGCAGGATCAGTCGTACACGTTGGGCGGTGCCGGCAACGTGGCCAACAATCTGGCGGCGCTTGGCGCGCGCGTGCGCCTGATCGGCGTCGTCGGCGATGACCAAGCAGCGCAACGCGTGCGCGACCTCTGCAAGACGCTGCGCATCGATACCAGCGGCATCGCGTCCGTGCGCTCCCGGCCGACCACGCAAAAGACCCGCATCGTAGCGCACAACCAGCAGGTGGTGCGCGCGGATCGAGAGCACGTCGGCGGCCTTGACGCTCGCGCCGCGAAGTCCATCCGTGCCGCGGTCGCGGCGCTTGATGGTGAGGTTGACGGCGCGATCGTCTCTGACTACGGCAAGGGGCTCATCAGCGCGCCGATCGTTCGCGCGCTGCTTGCATTCAAACACAGGGTCGTCGTAGCGGGTGACCCGAAACCGCGCAACCTCGATGCATTTGCCGGAGTGGACTGCATCGCGCCCAACACCGCCGAGGCCGAAGGAGCCGCGGGGACGCCGATCCGCACCGACGCCGACCTTGCGGCCGCCGCCCGCCAGCTCTTGCGACGCACCGGCTGCCGCTATGTGTTGATCACGCGTGGCGAGCACGGCATGACGCTGTTCGCAAAATCACAGCCGCCATTCACCGTGCCTGCCATCGCGCGGCAGGTGTACGACGTCAGCGGCGCCGGCGACACCGTCATCTCGGCGCTCACCCTTGCGCTGGTCGCGGGGGCTTCGATTCAACGAGCGGTCGAGCTCGCGTCGATCGCCGCGGGCGTGGTGGTCGAGAAGCTTGGCACCGCGACCGCGTCGCCTAAGGAGATCCTGCACTTCGCAGAGCACGAGGGCATCGCGCACGCCAAGCGGTTCGGGGGTGCGCGTGCGCGCCGCCGATAAGATCGTCGCCCGCGAAGAGCTGGCTCGCCGGCTTTCGCAGCTGCGCGCGACCCAGGGCAAAGTGGTCTTCACCAACGGCGTGTTCGATTTGCTGCACGTCGGCCACGTGCGCTACCTGGAATTCGCGCGGGCCCTGGGCGGCATGCTCGTCGTCGGCGTCAACTCCGACGCTTCCGTGCGCCAGCTCGGCAAAGCTCCGGGAAGACCTATCGTGCCGCAAGCGGAACGCGCCGAGGTCGTCGCCGCGTTGGCAAGCGTCGACTTCGTGTGCATTTTCGACGAGCTGCGCCCCGACGCGACGATCCGCGCCCTGCGCCCCGATGTTCACGTCAAGAGCGCAGAGTATGCGGGCGCGGAACTGCCTGAGGCGGGCGCGGTGCGCGACGTCGGCGGCGAGATCGTGTTCGCGCCGCACGTGGAAGGCAGCTCGACGACGTCGTTGCTGAGCCGCATCGCACGGAGATGAGCGCGCGACTGGTCGTCACCGTCAACGGTCCCGGAGAATTGATGGGCTGGGCTCGACCCTTCGTGCGCGCGGTGTACGCTCACGAGCCCGACGCGGCGCTCACCATCGTGTTCGTCCCATGCGCGTACGCCACCGGAAAAGAGGCCGCCATCACGCGCCTGTTGTTCCCGCGGGCGACGGTCGTCGAGCCCAAACGCTACGCGCGCTTCCTCATGGGGCGCGCGACCGAAGGCATGACGCGCGGTCCTGGGGCGCTGCAATATCTCGGCGGCGATCTTTTCCACGCGACCACCATCGCGAAGCGGCTCGGCGTGCGCCCGATGACGTACAAATTCTCGCATCGCCCGTACGCGCACGTCTTCGAGCGCTTCTTCGCGCTGGATGAGGCGAACGCGGCGCAGTTCCGCCGCCAGGGTGCGCCGGCAGAGGCCGTGCGCGTCGTCGGCAATTTGGTCCCCGACTCGGTGCTCGGGTCTCTCGATTTTCCGCCGCCGACGCCGGGTATCGGTGAAGGCGTGTGCTTCTTGCCCGGCAGCCGGCCATACGAGTTGCACAGCCTGCTGCCGTTCTTCTTGGGCGCTGCGGGCAAACTCGCGGCGCGCCACCCCGGCCTCGGGTTCTCCGTGGTGATATCGCCGTTCAACAGCGATGACGAATTGCGCGCCAGTCTGCGGGCGCCGGACCCGGCGCTGGGAGGCATCGGCGGTGAACTCATCGAGGAAGGCAATGCGATCCTCGCCGGCGGCATCCGCTTCGCTCTGGACCGCTCCGGCGGATACCGCGCGATGGCCGGCGCTCAGCTTGTCGTCACGATTCCTGGGACCAAATGCCTGGAAGCCGCAGTGCTGGGCCGCCCAACCTTGACGGTGCTCCCGACCAATCGCATGGACCAGGTCGCCATGAACGGCATCGCCGGCTATCTTCAATATATACCGCTGGTCGGCCGGCCGATCAAGACGTGGGTCGCGCGTAACGCGGAGCGGCGCTTTCGGTTCGTCGCACAACCGAATATCGACGCCGACCGGCTGATCATGCCCGAACTGCGGGGCATTCTCACGCCGGACGACGTCGCGGAGCGCGCCGGACAGATGCTTGCGGATCCGCAAAACCTGCGTGCCATGGGCGAGTCGCTTGCAAAGATCTATGCGCCGCACGCCGGCGCCTCGGATCGCATGGCAAGAGAAGCGCTGATCGTCGCTGCGGCGGAGCCCAAGCGCAGCGCCGCTCGGGGAGCTGCTTCGTAAGTGCCTGAAGCCACGGTGGTCATCGCGACGCGCGACCGCGCGTCGCTTTTGCGCGACTGCCTGGGCGGGCTCGCGCGGCAGAGCGCGGCCGGGCGCTTCGAGGTGATCGTGGTCGACAACGGCTCGAGCGATGAGACGCCGCGCGTGATCCACGAAGCCGGTGCGCGCGGTCTCTTCGTGGCCGATCCGAACCGCGCCAAAGCGCGCAATGCGGGAATAGCGCAAGCCGCCGGCCGCATCGTGATCTTTTGCGACGACGACACGCTGCCGCCCGCTGATTTCGTGCAGGCGCATCTGCACGCGCATGGGGACGCGCTCGACCGGGCGGTGACCGGTCCGATCGTCAACGTGCCCGACGCGCAACATCTGCCGCCTGCCGACTCGCGCCACTACTCGCGCCAATTCTTTTGCACGTGCAACGCGAGCGCGCCGAAGGCCGCGCTTGAAGCCGTCGGCGGATTCGACGAACGCTATGACCTCTACGGCTGGGAGGACACCGATCTGGGCGTCCGCCTGCGGGCGAACGGCATGTGCCACGTGTTCGCATGGGACGCGTACATCTATCACCTCAAGCCCGACTCGATGACGACGCTGGAGCGGCGCATCGCCCTTACGCGCGAAAAGGCTGCGATGGCGGCGCGCTTTGTGCGGAAGAACCCGAGTTGGCGCGTGAAGCTCGCAACCGGCGCCTATGCCGCCAACTTCGTGCGCGCGTCGATCGTCAACGCGCGGCCGCTGCGCCGCATGTACGAGCGGCTGTCCGAAGGGTCTCCAACGCTGCTCCGCCGGCTCGCGCGCGAGGCGCTCATCGATGCGCACTACGTCGACGCATTGCGCACGGCGCTACGCCGCCCCGATGCTTAGCAAAACGAGGTTCTTACTGGTGCGCTTAGATGGTCTGGGTGACGCATTGGCGTGCGTGCCCGGCCTCGCCGGTCTGTCGCGCGCTTTCCCGGAAGCTCAATTCGGGGCCGTGTGCTCGAAGGCCAACTCGCGGCTTTTCTCAACCCGCGTCCGGACTCATCTGTACGCCGCCGGCGCATTGGATGAGCTCGGGGATGAGTTGGCAAGCGCGGGCTACACCCATGCCATCGTGGCCACCGAAGAGGTCGCCGGCTACCGGCTCGCTCGGCTCAGCGGTGCGAAGAGACGCACGGGCTTTTGGCATCGATTCGAAAAAACGTTCAAATCGCTATGGCAGTATTCGCAACTGACCGACCCCGTGTACCGGCCGGCGGCGTGGACCGCGCGCCCCGAACACGAAGTCGAAGCGCTGTACCGGCTTGCCGGCATCTTCGGCGCAGCGCCGCCTCCGCCCGCAGACGCTCGCGAGCTGCGCCCTTGGCTTTTCGTCGAGGGCGGCGGCGCCGTCGAGGCGAGGCAGGGCGAAGCACCGCTCGGCATTCAAGTGACGCCAAAGCTCGCGAGCGGAGGCTGGGGTCCGGGTGCGCTCGGACATTTCATCGTCGCAGCGCTGGAAGCGTCAACACTGCGACGTTGCCTGCTATTGGCGCCCGCAGCTGACGAGGGCTTCGCGCGGTCGATTCTGGAACAATTACCGCGCGCGCTTCGCGAGCGCGATCAGGTCGCGCTCGCACCGCCCGCCGACTTGCCGCACTGGCTCGGCGCGATCGAATCGCTCGCCGCGCTGATCACACCTGACACCGGCGCCGCACACGCCGCCGGCATGCTTGGAGTCCCTGTCATCGATTTGTTCGACGAAGCCCGCTTTGCGCAACTCTCTCGCCAATGGCGTCCGTGGGCCGCTCCGCATCGCTGCGTGATCAAACCGGCATGGCAAACCGGACTGGCGGCGTCGTTCGGGTCGCAGATCGGAGCGAGCGTCGCGGAAGTCGTACGCGCATGAGCACGCGCGTGCTGGCCGTCTGCACGGGTGGCGGCATCGGCGATCTGCTCGCCGCAACGCCCGCGATGAGCGCGCTGGCGCGCCACTTCGATGCGCCGGTGACCGCGCTCGTGTCGCCATACGCGAAGCCGATGCTGGAGGACCACCCGGCGATCGCGAGCGTGATGGTCGACGATGGCCGCAGGCCGTTTGCGGAGCTGTTGATGGAAGTGAAAGCCGGCGGCTTCACGCATGCCGTCGTGTTTTGGTCGAACCCGCGCGTGGCTTCGCTGGTATGGCGCGCCGGCATTCCCGTGCGCGCCGGCCAGTCCCGCCGTTTGTATTCATTCCTTTATACCGTGCGCGTACCCGTGCGCACGGAGAGCGGGGACGTGAGCAGCCATTGGACCGACGTCCAGATGGATTATGCGCGCGCTCTCGGCGCGCAGCCGCGACCCGACGACTTCAAGATCGATATCGCCATCCGTCCGCGCGATGACGCGGAGGCTCAAGCGGTCCTCCAGACTGCCGGCGTGCACGAGCCGTTCGTCGTTTGGCACGCTGCGCGCGGCCTCTCGCCTGCTGCGCCTGCGTGGCCCGCCGAAGCCTTTGCGGCTGTCGGCGACGCGCTCGGCAAGGCATTTGACGCTCGCGTGGTGCTGACCGGGAGCGCGGACGACGCGGCGTCGCTTGAACTGATAGCGTCCGCGATGTCGGTTCCAAACATCAGTCTCGCCGGCAAAACAAGCTTGCGCGGTTTGGCTGCGCTGCTCGCGCGCGCGACGGTGGTGGTCGCGCTCGACTCCGGTCCGATGCACATCGCGGCGGCGGTCGGCGCTCCGACGGTCGGCATCTTCGCATTGCGCACCGATTTGCCCAAGCGCTGGCGACCGTTGGGACCGCGCGTGGCGGTCATCGAACCGAGTTATCCGTGTCCATCCTGGTGCCGCAAAGAGACATGCCGGACATTCGCGTGTTACCGCGCGCTGTCGAGCGCGGCAATCGTCGCGGCCGCGCAGCAGATCTGCGCCGCCCCTCCCAGGGCGCGCGCGGCGGCCGGCTCCTAGTGCCCGCGCTCACCCCCGCGTCATCTGCGCGCAGGCCGATCATATCCGTGCAGATGAACACGTATAACCGGCGCGAGCTCTTGGGTTCGGTGTTGGAAGCGCTGTTCGCGCAGGATTTGGATCCCGCCGATTACGAGATCATTCTCGTCGACGACGGCTCGACCGACGGCACCTACGAGGACGTCATCGCGCGCGTACGGCCGACCTGCGCCTTCACGTGCATCCGGCGGAAGAACGCCGGATTGGCGAGCGGCCGCAACGCCGGCATCGCGCGGGCACGTGGGAAATATCTCATGATCATGGACGACGACGTGCTCGCGACGCCGGGGCTGCTCGCGGCGCACATCCGCTGTCACGAGCGACACCCAAGGGCCATCTGCCAAGGCGGCGTCATCAACGTCGCTTCGTTCGGCGAGCATCGCCCCGCCCGCTGGACGTGGCGCAACTTCTCGGCCAGCTATTTTTGGACCACCAATGTGTCTTTGCCGCTCGACCTGGCGCGCGAAGCCGGCGGGTTCGACGAGCGCTTTCACGAGTACGGCTGGGAAGATCTCGAACTGGGCTTCCGGCTGCGCATGATGGGCGTGCCATCCATCTTCACCAAGGACGCGCTCGTGTACCATCACAAACCCGCGTTGCGACCGGACCAGTTCGCCGGGATGATCCGCCAGGCTCGAGCGCAGGCGCGCACCGCCACGCAGTTCTTGAACAAGCACCCGCACTGGCGCGTGGCGCTGGCGACCGGGATCGTCGGCCCCGCGCTATACTTGAGCGCCGCATTCCGCGCACTCAAGTATCCGCAGTTCCTCGCCGCGCTGGCCGGGAGGCCCGAGGACATCTCGCGCGTGCCGATGGTCGTGCGTCGCTGGGCGGCGCAGCGCTTGGCTCGCGCTGAATTCTACGACGAACTCGACCAAATCGCTGCACGGAAGGCGCGCTGCGCCTAATTATCGGCGCATCCTCCTCATCCGCACCGATCGCATCGGTGATCTTATCCTGTCGACGCCGGCCATCGCCTCGTTTCGGCGCTCGTGGCCCAACGCGCGGATCGAAGCGCTCGTCACCGATTACACCGAGCCGGTTCTCCGTCACAACCCCGATCTCGATGCCTTCCACGTCCTTCCGCGGCGCGATCTCGATGCCGCTACACGCGATCTCGTGGGCAAACTCGGCGCGTCAGCCGACATCGCCGTAGCGCTTGCGCCGCGCACGCAGGACTACCGGCTCGCGGCGTGGAGCCGAGCGCCCAGGCGATTGGGCTACGTGTACCGGCGGCGCTACCTCTCTCGTCTCGCGGCGCAGTTCTTGCTGACGGAACACTGCATCTCCGAAGCAGATCCCAGGCTCGCCGATCGTCATCCGGAGCGGCCCGTGGAGCACGAGGTCCATCAGGTCCTCGCCCTCGTGTCGCTTGCCGGCGGCTCGCAGTGCACGGATGAATTGCTGCTGCGGGTGAGCGACGACGATGTGGCCTTTGCGAAGGAGCGCGTGCCCGATCGAGCCGTGTGCATCAATCTGGCGCCCCGCTGGTTCGCCTCCGATTTCGGCGCCGGCGCGCTGCGTTCGCTCATCGAGCGGCTCGCTTCAGAGCAAAGGGACGTGCTGGTCACCTACGGAACTGACGTCGCGGATGCGGCGGCGCAGCTTCGCGGCGCCGTTTTGTCACCCAATGTCACGTGGCTCGGCGAGTCGCCGTTGTTGGAATGGGCGGCGGCGCTTGCTCGCTGCAGCGTCGTAGTGACGGTCGATTGCGGCGCTACGCACGTCGCCGCTGCGATGCGCGTCCCCGTGGTGGTGGTCTACGAGCACCAATACTATCGATTGAGTTCGCAGGAGTGGAGTCCGTGGCGAGTGCCGAGCGCGATCCTGCGCAAACCACCGCCCGGCGGCGCGGTGACGACCCTGCTCGACGACGTCGTGAGCGCGACCCGCGCGCTGGCCGCGCGCTAGGAACCGTTTGCTAGGTCTTGATGGACATATCAGTCGTCATCCCGACGTACAATCGCCTCGACACTCTGCGCGTCGTCCTGCCGAGCCTGCTCAACCAGACGCTGGCGCACGATCGCTACGAGCTGGTGCTCGCCGATTCGCGCAGCGTCGACGGCACCGCCGATTACGTGGAGGAGTTGATGCGCGGCGCAGGAGCCGGTCGCATTCGCTACCTTCCGGGTGACTATAGCGGACGGGCGGCCGCCCGCAACGCCGGCGTCGCCGCGGCGCGCGCGCCGATCGTGTTCTTCACGGATGCCGACATCATCGCGTCGCCCAGCTTGCTCGAAATGCACGTCGACGATCATCATCTTGCCGGAACGCAGCGCGTCGCGATCATCGGCTGCGAGTATCTTGTCCGGACGCTTGAGGACTACCGCCGTCAGCGCGACGAGCCCGCCGCGCGCCGGCCGCTCCACCCCAAGAAACGCCGGCGCCTGTCGTGGCTTTATTTCCTCACCGGCAACGCCTCGGCGCGACGCGATGATCTTCTCGCGGTCGGGAGCTTCGATGAGGCGTTCACGGGCTACGGACATGAGGATCTCGAGCTTGGTTACCGCCTGCAGAAAAGCGGCGTCCAGGTGCTGTACGACGCGCGCGCGGCCAATTACCATTGGCATCCCGTCGGATACGAGGAGCAAAAAGGGCGCATGGAGCTGGCCGGCGTTTCGGCCGTGCGCTTTCTTCGCAAGCATCGCGACATCGCGGTGATGGCCAACCTCGGCATGACCCCGGTGTCGCTGGCGCTGCATTCCGTGCTGCACGCCGCCGGACCGGTGCGCCGCGCGATCGAACGCGCGGGGGGTTCGCAAGAGGTGCCTCGCAAGAACACATGGCCGTACATCGCGCGCCAGATCGTGTTTCAGTATCACTATTTGAACGGCGTCAAGCGCGCGCTGCGCGACTCCGACGGAGCACGGCAATCGTGACGGCATTTTCTCGCAAGACCTGCGGCGAGCTGACCTCGAAGGACGAGGGCGCCGGCGTCGAGCTGCGGGGCTGGGTCTCCAGCTCGCGCGATCACGGAGGGCTGATCTTCGTCGATCTGCGCGACCGCTTCGGCGTGACGCAGTGCGTGTTCGATCCGCGCGTGGATCGCGCATCGGCCGACGTGGCGTCGTCGCTGCGTTCCGAGGACGTCGTGGCGGTGCGCGGCACGGTCCGGCGCCGGCCGCCCGGCACGGAGAACGCGAAGCTGACCACCGGCGAGATCGAGATCGGCGCGAGCGCCATCGAGGTGCTCAACCGCTCCCTCACCCCTCCTTTTCCGGTGCACGGCGAGGAGGATATCGATGAGAATCTGCGGCTGAAATACCGCTACATCGACCTGCGCCGGCCGGCCATGCAGCGCAACATCGCGCTGCGCCACCGCGCGCTCAAGGCATGCCGCGACTATCTGGACGGTTTGGGCTTCCTTGAGATCGAAACGCCGATGCTGATCAAGCGCACGCCGGAAGGCGCGCGCGACTTCCTCGTGCCGAGCCGCTTGCACCCCGGGCAATTCTATGCGCTGCCTCAATCGCCGCAGCTCTTCAAACAGCTGCTGATGGTGGCAGGCTTCCAGCGCTATTTCCAGATGGCGCGCTGCTTCCGAGACGAGGACACGCGCGCGGATCGCCAACCGGAGTTCTCGCAGATCGACGTCGAGATGACGTTTCCCACCCAAGAAGACGTCATCGCGGTGATGGAAGGCTCGATGCGAGCGATGTTCGAGGTCGGGTTAGGCGTGCGCCTCGCGCCCCCGTTCCGCCGCCTCACATTCGGAGAAGCGATGTCGAAGTACGGGACCGACAAGCCGGACCTGCGCTTCGACATGCCGCTGCACGACCTCAGCCCGGCATTCGAGGGCACCGAGTTCAAGGTGTTCGCAGCGGCGCTCGCGGCAGGCAAGAAGATCATCGGTTTGGTGGATCCCGGCGGCGCAGCGCGCTCGCGCCGAGAGTTCGACGCGCTCTCGCAGAACGCGCTCGAGTTCGGAGCCAAGGGACTGGCGTGGTTGACCCTCGGCGCGGATGGCATCAAATCGTCGCTGCCCAAAGCGGCGCTCGACGACCGGATGCTGGGCAGCGTGCGCGCGCTCGGAAAAGTCGAAGACGGCGATGCCGTGTTCATGGTAGCGGACGAGCTCGAGGCCGCACGCGCCGTCGCCGGAAAGTTGCGCCTGCACCTCGGCTCGGCAAAAGGTCTGCGCGACCCCAAACGCTTCGAGTTCTGCTGGGTGCTCGACTTCCCGCTTTTCGAAAAAGATCCGCAGACCGGTGCGATCGGTCCCATGCACCATCCGTTCACCGCGCCAGCGCCAGGCCAGGAGTCGCTCGACGGTGATCCGCTCTGCCTGCGCGCCCAGCACTACGACCTCGTGCTCAACGGCTCCGAACTTGGCAGCGGTTCTATTCGCATCCACAACCCCGAGGTGCAGCGCAAAGTGTTCGCGTTGCTCGGCTATTCCGAAGAGGAAGTGCAAGCGCGCTTCGGCTTCTTGCTCGAAGCGTTCGCGTACGGCGCGCCGCCGCACGGCGGCATGGCGCTCGGCATCGATCGGATCATCGCCATGATGGTCGGCGCCGATTCCATCCGCGAGGTCATCGCCTTCCCGAAGAACCAGCGCTTCCAAGACGTGATGATCGACGCGCCGTCGGCCGTGGACGCGCAGCAGCTGCGAGAGCTGCGCATCAAGGTGGACCTGCCCCCCGGCAAGTCGAACTGAAAAGGTGGCTGCGATGTTGACGATCCCGCTTGTCCGCGAGTCCGACGCCTCAGACGAACGCGTTCGCGAGGCCTTTCGCGACATCAAAGCCACGTTGCGGGTGCCGCTGGTGAGCCAGATATTCCAGGCGTGGGCGACGGTGCCGCGCTTTTTGGATTACGCATGGCGCCGCTTTCGGCCCAACGTGCTCGCCGCGAGCTTCATCGAGCAGTCGCGCAGGATCAGCGGGCTCGCCGCGCGGGTGGTTTCGGCGTGGCCGGGCGACGATCACGGAGCGGCCCTGCGCGAGCGGAACGTCAGCGAAGCGGACATGCTTCGCATGCGCGAGATCTCCAGCATGTTCAACGACCTGGACTGCAAGCTGCTCGCGATCGCGCACGCCGTGCGTCTGGCGCTGGGTGGAACCCAAATCGGCGGAGGCGGCATAAGCGGGCCGCAGCACGGCGGCGACAAAGACCGGCTCTCGCGCGATCATCGGGGTCTGAGACTCAGCCTGGTCGACGAGCGCGATGCCCCGCCTCGCATCCGGACGGTTCTCGAGGACATCAAGTCGAGCCTCGGGCTCTCGCTGATGCCCAGCGAATACCGCGCGATCGCCGCGTTCCCGGACTGGCTCGAGATATGGTGGAAGGACTGCAAGGCCAGCTTGAACGCGCCGCGCTACGCGGCCCTGCTGCGCGAAGTGGACGAAGCGGGCGTCGAGGCTGCTCGCGCGCTGCCGTATCGCTTGAACCTCTCCGACGAGCTGTTGCTGCGCTCGGAAGTGACATCCGACGATCGCGCGCGCATCTCGCGCATCAACGACGCATTTTGCGAGATGCTGCCCGGCTTGGTCATCACGCTGGCCGTGGCGAACCGCGGCCTCGGCCAGACGACCGGGGTTATCTAGGAGAAATCGTTAGAGATCATCACTGCTTGGCTCCCGGAGGTGTAGAACATGGTCAATGCGGACGGCATTTCTTATTTCGTCCTGCTGCTGCTCATGGTGCTCATGATCAATTGGCTGTTCCACGTGCACGCGCTGGGAAGCGCGTGGCGGGAGAACAAGCGTCAACTGCTGCAGATGGGCATCGCGTTCGCGGCAGGCGCGCTGTTCGCGTGGTTTTCACGCCATGGCGTGTTGTGGGCGCTGCATCTCGTGCCTGAGGGCGGCGGTCTCGATTCGCTCGTCACTGGCGCTGTGATCGCGATCGGCTCTGACAACCTCAGCCTGCTGCAAACCCTCGGGGGGCACGCCGCCGCGCCGCAAGCGGCGGCTGCGGGCGCTGCAGGCGGTGCGATTCCGGACGTCGTGCAGGTCAGCGGACAAGTGCGCCTCGTCAAATGAGACGGGCCGCGGCGATGCTGGCGTTGGCCGGCGCGCTTGTCGCAGGTCAACTCCACGAACGTCGCATCGCGTCCGCGCAGACCGCAGGGGCGCAGCAGTTCATCACCTGCGTCAATGACGCGCTGCCGTCACAGCAGCGCGAATTACTGCGCGGTATGTCGCAAGGGCTGCAAGACGTGGCCTACCAGCGCGCCGTCTCGGCCTGCTTGGACCAACAGCCGAACCTCGGTGTGGGCCGAGGAGATCCTAGAGTGCTCGGCGTCGCACGGTGCCTCGAGCGCTCTTTCAACATCGAGTGTTTTCAGATCGCGCTCGCCTCACCGCCGCCGACGGCGACCCCAACCCCCGCGCCAAAACCGACGCCGACGCCGACGCCCAGCCCTTCGCCGACGCCGACACCCACGCCGAGTCCATCACCGACTCCGCGGCCGTCCCCCGCTCCGGCGACGACGCCGCCCGGCTCGGTAAAGCCGCACTCCGCGTCGTCGGCTCCGCGACGTACGGCGGGGCCGCAACCCACGCTCCTACCGCCGGTGCCCGCGCCGTCCCCTTCGAGCGCGCCGGTCGTCGACGCCGGCGCAGCGTACATCGGGCTTGGCTGCGCTTTCTTAGCCGGCGTGCTCTTTGGTGCGGGTCTTGTCGCCAGGCGCGAAGATGCTCGCCGGCGCGCGAAAAGGCGGATCGCGATCGAGGTCGACCTCGAGGCGAAGTAGCCCGCCCATTAAAAGACGGCCGTCAGTTCGTGATCTCCCAAATCGTCTTGGGCGGCGCGATCAGATACACGGTGCCGCCGGAACCGTCGAGCCACACGTGCGCGAATTGATCGCGCTTGTAGATGCGGCGGATCTCCCCGGGCGCGGCATACGGATCATTGACGATGACGTCGCCCGCGCTCGTGAATCCGCGGACCACCAGCAAGTGGCCGTCCGTCTTGTCGTACGGAGCGCCCTGCAATTCGCCGGACTTCGCCGAGAGGCTCGCGATGACCGGAATCGCGCGCGCGATGAGCTGCTCGAGGTCCGCCAGGTTGGAGTATTGCCTGACGTAGCCGCCCAGCCCGTGCTCCGCGGCGAACGCGACATTGAACGGCCAATTGCCGGTTCCGTCATACACCGGATCGTAGGTGCCGTCGGCTGCGGCGGGCACGTCGACATCCCACTCCGGGTGTGCGGCATCGCGCGCCCAATACGCCATCACCATCGACACGCTTGCAGGGCTGCACCACGCGTCGCCGCCGCCTCCGACGGCATCGGGAGAAGCAGGCACGCGCTGCGTGCGCTCGGGCACGTGAAGATCGGTCCCCCAAGCGAACTTTTGGATGTCGGCGCGAGCGCCGGGCGGTACGCCGAGCGAGGTCGCGACCGCGAGCAAGTCGATGCTCGGCGATCTGCCATCCGCGGAGTCCTGCAGATTCACGCCGATCTGGAAAGCGTCAGCGGGCGCGCGCAGCGTCAGCGTGTCGGTGTCGACTTTGCCCTCGGTGTCCTGCTGCCCGGCCAACGAACGGCGCTTGCCGGCGAGACGGTTTGAACTCCACAGACCCATGACGTACCAGCGCGTCCAGCGCCCGCCGACGCGAGCGCGCAGCGTCAGTTCGAGCGAGCTGCCGCGCGGCGTGATCGCGTTCCACGAAGCGATCGCGACGGTGAAACCGCCGGGCACCATCTGGGGATCGCCTTCGATGTCGGTCGATGCGGCCGGTTGGAAACGCTCGACCCAAACGCGGTCGTTAGCATCGCCGCCCGCGCGCGCGGGTCCGCCCGCGGAGCTCACGACCGCGCAAAGCGCAACAAGGCTGCACGCACGCGCTAGATTTCCCATTCCCAAGCGTTCCAGAAATCGGTGATGACCGGCGACGGCTTGTAGCCGCGGAGATCGCTGTTCGCCGCCACGACGCTGTTATCCCAATAGATTATGACCGCCGGAACCTCTTGCAGCATGATGCGCCAGGCCGCCTCGTAGTCGCGCCGTCGCGCCGCCTGATCGAAGACGTGCTGCGCGTCGGCCAAATACGCATCCACGCGCCGGTTGCAGTAGAAGTTCGTGTTGCCGCCGTGCGGCGGCCAGTAGGCACATCCCCAGAGCGCGAGGTTATCGGGATCGGTGCCTTCGGTGTTGACGATCCACGCCATATCGTACTTGCCGCCATACAGCGGCCCGTTTTCAGCGAACAGGACCGCGCCGGCGTAATTTTTGATCGTCAAGTCGATCCCGACGTCTTTGAGCTCCTGCGCGATCAGCGCTTCTGCCGCGGCGCCCGCGCGATTATCAGCGGCGGTCGAGATCGTCAGCGCGAGCCGTTGACCGTTCTTCACGCGCACGCCGTCCTGATCCGGCGACCAGCCGGCCTTGTCCAGCGTTGTCCGCGCCGCGCTCGGATCGTGCGCCGGCGGCTCGAGCGCGTTGGCAGCCCAGGAAAAGGGCGGGATGTCGGTCACGGCTCGAATCGCGTAGCCGCCGTACACCGCTTTGATGATGCGATCGACGTCGATCGCCTGAGCGATCGCGCGCCGCAGCGCGACGTCCGAGAGAAGCGGGCTCTTGCAATTGAAGTCGAGATGGCGGTAGTTGGCGATCATGTGCTTGGTGACGCGGATGCCGTCGATGGCGTCTAGATCGTGCACTTGCGGTTTGGCGACGCCGTCGACGACGTCGAGCTCGTGCGTGCGCAGCAGCTGGACGACCGTATTCGTGTTGGGCACGACCTTGATGATGATCTGATCCAGTCTCGGTTTGCCGCGCCAGTAGCGCGCGTTGGGAGCGAACACCAATTCCGAACCGTGTTCCCAATGCTGCAGCACGAACGGACCGTCGCCTATCGGCGCGGCGTCGTACGCGATGTTGTGCAGCGTCTTGTAGCGGCTCAGCAGATGCGCGGGCAGCGGCGGGAAGTCGCCCTCGGAGAACAGGTACACGGCGGGACTGAACGGCTCTTTCAGCACGATTGTCACTTGATGTTCGTCGTCGGCGACGATGTCTTTGATCTTGTCGAAGCCGGCCGTACGCACCACCGGATTATTGCCGCCCATGATCGCGCGCCACGTGAAGATGACGTCCTTCGCGGTGACCGGCACGCCGTCCGACCACAGGACCTCCTTGCGCAGCTTGAACGTGACGCGCAATCCGTCTTTGCTGATCAACCCGTTTTGCGGGGACGGGAAAATCGTCGCGAGGCTGGGCACCGGCCGGCCGCGATCGTCAAAGCGGAAGAACGGTTCGAAAAGCAATGCGGTGACGTCGTCCGCCGACGCCTGGTTGGAGAACATGCGCACAAGCGTGTTCGGCTCTTCCGACTCGGCAAAGCGCACGACGCCGTGAATGGTCCACGGATTGCCCGCCCCGCGCGTCGGCGCCTCGGAGACTTTGGAACACGCGACCAGCGCGATCAGAATCGACAGAAACGCCGCGTATCTCACGCCCGGACGTTCTCTTTCGCCTTCGCCGTCTCAGCGGCGGCGGCACGCACCGCGCGCCACAACTTCGCGCCGCCGAAGCGCACGACGTCGTCGACCGGCAGCCCGGTCTGCGCTTCAACGGCGGTGATGGCCGCGCGCGCGGCAGCATCGTCCAGATCCATCGTGTTGAGCGCCACCGCCGCGACCCGCGCCGGCTTGACCAGCCGGAGCAGCGCTTCGTGCAACGCGATGAATTCGGGCAACGGCGGGAGCGGCACGCCGTACTCCTCGATATCGCGCCGTCCGGCCTGCGCGCACATCACGAGCACGTCCGGCGAGCAGCCGAACAAGAGGCCGTGCGTCACCGGAGCGTAGGCGGGATGCGCGATGCTGCCTTGCCCTTCAACGAGCGCATAGTCGGCCTCAGCTGAAACGCCGAGCAGCAGTTGTTCAGCAGCTCCGGTTATGAAGTCCGAAATCACGCGGTCGACGGCGATCCCCTTGCCCGCGATGAGAATGCCTGTCTGGCCGGTAGCGACGAATTCGCTCCGCTCGCCCGCTTCGCGTGCCGCCCGATCGAGCTCGATCATGACGGTCTTCTTGCCGATCGCGCAATCCGTGCCGACCGCCAGAACGACGACTTGCGGCACGCGCGCCGCTGCGCCCGAGTACAACGGGATGTCCGGCGGCGGCACGCGCACATCCCATAACCGCGCCCCGCTCGCCTTAGCGCGTTCGACGAATTCCGCATCGTCGCGCAACAGCTCATGCAGTCCGCTGACGATCTCGAGACCCGCGTCGATCGCCACTAGGATGTGTTCGCGGAAGCTCGGCGGGATGAAGCCGCCTTGATTGGCGACGCCCAACAGCAGCGAGGTCGGCCGGAGCGCGAGCGCCTCGCGCATCGACGCGATGACGGGCGCGTCGCAGCCCAAACGCGGCATGACCTCGCGCATCGTCTTGCCCGCGTACCCGGAATCGATCACCGCGACGACTTTGTCGCGGCCATATTGCATCACGCCGTGCGCCGTTTTGGCGCGCCGATCCGTGAGAAAACCGTCGGTGATGATGGCGTAGCGCCGCGGCGCAGTCGGCATGGGGCGTTTTACGCCGCCGCGCGCCTCCGGACCCCCAGGCCGGGCGCCGTCGACAGACATAACTGCGCGCCGCGATATTCCAGACCTTCGAACGGATCGTCGGCGACCAACAGCGGTCCGTCGATGTCGGCATATTCCGCCATCGGCGTCAGATGCGCGCCAGCCGCCGAGAGCACGGACGACTCGATCATGCACCCGATCATCACTTTCATGCCCAGGGCGTGGGCCGCGCGGATCATGCGCGCGCCCTCGCGCATGCCGCCGCACTTGACCAGCTTCACATTGATGCCGTCCACGCAGCCGGCGAGCGCGCTCACGTCCTCGGGCGTGCGCGAGTCCTCGTCGGTGAAGATGGGAATGGGCGAGCGCTCCTTCACGTAACGCAAGTGTTCAGGATGTCCGGCGGGCACGGGCTGCTCGCAAAACTCGAGGTCGAAGCGCTTGAGCTCTTTCAAGAGTCTGACGGCTTCTTCGGGAGGCCATCCTTCGTTGGCGTCGACGCGGATCGTGCCCGTAAATTCGGCGCGAATGGCCTCCACGGTCTCGATCTCGCGCCCGCCGCCAAGTTTGACTTTGAGGATAGGCATGTGCGCGGCTTCGCGAACTTTCGCCAGCGTCGTCTCGATGTCGGCGATGCCGATCGTGAAGGACGTCGGTTTCGCCGCGGACGGGTCAAGCCCGAACAACTCGTAGAGCGGCACGCCGAGGCGTTTTCCGGCCAAATCGTGCAAGGCGATGTCGAGTGCGCACATGGCGCCGCGTCGCTCCTGCGGCACGCGCGACAGCGTTTCCTCGACGTCGAGCAGGTTCGCGCCCTCAAGCGTGACCTCGCGCATCTGGCGCTCGATGAGTTCCACGCTTTCATCGTATCTGCCGGACGGGGTCACCTCGCCCAAACCCTCGAGCCCCTCCGCGAAAAGATGCACGATCAGCGAGCGCGAGACGTCTTCGGAACCGCGCGCGATGGTGAAGCGATGCCGCAGGCGCATCTCGATCGGCTCGCACTGCAGCCGCACGGGCGCTCTACGTCTTGGTCCGGCGAACGGCGAGCGAGACGATCCAGAGCGGTCCGACGAGCAGATGGACGAGGTTGGTCAGGAATGCAGGACTGCGTCCTTCGTGATGATGTCCGACGAATTGGAAGATCCACCCCACCACGAAAAGGGCGATCGCGACGGGCCACCAGACGAAGCGGCCGATCACGTACAAGAGCGCGAAGGCGACAAGGGCGACAAGTCCGAGTTTGAGGTCGAGCGTCAGATAGAAGCTGATGACCGCGACGCCGGCTACCATCGCAAGATCGATCGGGCCGAAACGGACCAACTCGAGCAACGCGAAGATCGACAGCACGATCAGCGGAATGCCGATCTCGTGGCAGATGAGGTTGCGGCGGTCGGTGTGATAGGTGCCGTATTCGGCAAGATAGTGGTCGACCATGGCGGGCGATTCGGTGCGCCACGGACGCGCCCTCTGGCGACATTGTTCGCGCGAATCGGGCCAATAAAAAGGCAGCCGCCCGGAGGCGGCCGCCCGCTTGCTACCTGAATCGCGCGCCTAGAGCTTCAAGTGCCCCGTGACGACGAGGAAGATGAGCACTAGGAGCACGATGACGAGCGCAGTATCCATTGTAGCCTCCTTGGCAAAACGAGTTCGCTAGCATTATACCCGCTCCGCGGGGCCCCCAACCGTGATTCTTGTCATCCTGAGAAAGGCGGGAACATCCGTTTGTGGGCAGGCCGCCGGCCAAAAGTCAAGACTTGTGCCCGTCAAATTCCCATGATAACGTAATGGCGTCGCGCGAGCGATCGCGCGCGCTCTCCCTGCGGTGTTCGAGAGCCCGCTTTGTGATTGAGTCAACATCATCACATAGGGAGCCGATCTCCGCTCCGCCTTGAGCAAGCCCTCCCCGTAGAGGGAAGCCTGTATCGGAGCGGGTGAGCACCCACCTGCAAGCGCAGGTTCAAGTCCCTGGCGGGTATCGGCACTTTGGGGTAGGCAAAAACGGCCCGACGCGGCAACGCGGCGGGCCGTTCGCTGTGTGCGAGGCTCCGCCGCGGCGGCGCCGAATCGGACGCCCACCTGCTATCATCTCCCTTGTGACGGGGGTTTTCAAGATTATGAGACCGCAGGCGGCCAGCCGTTTCTTCTCACTTGTGACTATCGCCGCGATGGTGGCCAACATCGTCTTGGCCGGCTGCTCGCAGAAGACGGCGCAGAATACTTCACAAAGCGCCGCCTCACCATCGCCCGGCGGGCTCGGCGGCATTTTCGGCCGTCCACCCGCTAACGCAAGCCCCACGTCCTCCGCCGAGTCTGGAAATGTGGGCGGCGGTGATGCGGGCCAAAACGCCGCGGCTGCCGGCGCCGACGTCAACGACATCTTCAAATCGGGCGGCGCGATGACGCCGCGCATGGCCATCAACAATTTCGTTAGACGCATGCGGACGATCGCGGACAACGTCCCCAAGGCGGACATCAGTGTCGGCGGCCTCGCCGACACGCTGCCGAGCGACGCGAATCTCATCGACCAATACGTGCGCGATCAGATCCGCCTCGACATCTATCCTGGCGCGATGCGCGGGGCGCTAGGCGCAATCCTCAGCCGCGCGGCCAATCCCACCGACAAGGCATCGTTGCTCGCCGCGCTTCTCCAGCGCAAAGGTATGCAAGTCCGCTTTGCCCGCGGCAATCTCAGCGACAGCGAGATCACCACGCTGCAAAATCTCGTGATGGCGCCGGCGCCGCAGGAGCAATCAACATTCTCCGATGATGTGCTCAAACAACTGAACCTCAACGACGCGGACCTCGGCGCAGCCCGCGACCGGCACGCCACCGAAGCTGCCAAGGTCGCGGCCGGGGTGCAGTACGGGCAGACTCAAGCCGGACGGTTGATCGACTTGTTGTCGCGCCGCAGCGTCGACGTCGCATCGGCGTCGGCCGCCGAATGGCCGAACGCGCTGCGCCAGCACTACTGGGTTCAGGTCAGTCAGAACAGCAAGTGGATCGACCTCGATCCTTCGGCGCCGTCGCTCCAGCCGGGCCAACACCTCGGAACCATCGACGGCTCGTTCTCAGCGGATGCGCTGCCAGACGACGCATATCAGACTCTCAACGTGAAGGTGATCGCGACGTACTTACGCGGCGGTGTCTTGCAGGATCAGACGCTTCTCACCAGCTCGCCAAAGGTCGTTGAGCTGGTCGGTCAGCCGGTTGAGATCGACATGATGCCGGATCACGACACGAAACCCGAGACGATAGGCCAAGCCACGACCTTCCAGCCGGTCTTCAGCATCGGCGACCGCGATTTCAAAGGCACCGTTCTCGACCTGCAAAAAGACGGGCCGGCTCTTGCCGAGGTTCGCATCGAGCTTCAAGTGAGCGCGCCCGGCCGTCCGTCGGTCTCTTATCGGCGCTGGGTGCTCGATCGTCGCAGCGGATCCGGTCTGACTTCCATGAGCGCCGAAGCGTTGGCGCGCAACGTCGCCACCATCTACCGTGGGCTCGCCGCGACGGGCAGCTTCAACGATTCGTTCGTCGCTGCGCGAACCGCCGACTACTTTCAGGCCGTGAAGCCGGCGCTGCTCGACATTATTTCACCGGCGGATCAAAAGTCTAAGAGCGGTTTGCCCTTGAACGCGAAGCCCTATCCCATCTACGCGCTCGCGTACTTCGCGCGCGACCGCGCAGTGGCGGACGCCCTCGAGCAGACGCAAAACGGCACGACGCGGTTGTATGCCGACCGCCCGAACTTGGCCTTGGTGCGCATGAGCATGGGGAACACCGCCGGTTCCAACGTGGCGCTGAGTTTCGACATCATGGAGAACGGGATGGCGGCGGTCGGCGACGCGCACGTCGCCGCACGTCTGAACGTCGCGCGTGGCATCCTCGACACGCGCATCGAGCAGATCGTGATGAACGCGAAGGGGCCGATGCCCACCGTGGGCGTATTCAAGGCGGCCCACCAACAAGGCATCAGTCCGTGGGTGCTCGCACCGGCGGACGTCGCCGCGGCACAAAAACCCGCCTTGGGCCGGCAGACCGCGGAGAGCTTGCAGGACACGCTGCGCGCGGGCCAAGCGGCCGTGGCGGTGGAGCGGCCGGTCGCCCTCGCGGGCGGGACCCAGTTCGGTTGGTGGGCCGTCGACCTGAAGACCGGAAGCACCGTCGGCCGCATGAGCGGCGGGTTCGGGCCTTCGATGGTCGAGTACGGAAAAATTCTAACCGTCATGAATATCGCGTACCACGCCTGGATCGCTCTCGTGGAATGCTCGGAGGGCGTGTCGTGCGGATGCGTGCTAGCCGCAATCGAACTTGCCGCCGCTGCTTTCTTGGGGGGCCTTGGATGGGGAAGCGCGCACGCAGCCGGCCATTCGATCGCTGAGGCGACAGTAGCGACCGGAATGGGCGCGACGCACGACATGGGCATCTGTTCATCAAGCGGTGGACACGGCGGCGGTGAAGGCGGCGGCGAGGGCGGTGGCGGCGCTGGCGGCGGTGGCGGTGGCTGCGGCGGTTCAAGCGGTGGCATGTGCGGCGGCGGCGCGCCAATTTGCGGCGGCTAGAGCAATGATTGCGATTCGCAACGTAAGCGCTGTCTTCGCGATGGTGCTTACGCTCGCGTCGTGCGCGAAACAACAGCCGGCGGCTGTGCAAGCGACGCCGACAGCAACCGAAGCTGCAACCGCGGTACCTGGAGCGGCGTCGCCGCAACCAGCGGGTGCCCAGACGCCTTCGCCGACTCCATCTCCAAGCCCGACGCCCTCGCCCACCCCTGCGCCAAACCTGCTCACCTTCGAACAAGGGGCGATCGTGCGCTCGTGGCCGCCCACCGGCAAGGACATCGCACCTGCGGTATTGCTCATCGGTGCCGGCTGGGGATGGAAGTCGCGCCCTGGAGCTGCGGGGCCCTACACGTTCGTGTTCGAGTTTCCTGTGCCGACGAGTATAACGTCGCTCGAGATGTCGCGAGCCAGCGGAACGCCGCCTCCGAGCGGCCAGGAACCCGATGCTGAAGCGGTGCGCCTGGAAGGATCGACGGTTGCGGCCGACTCCGGTTATAGCGACATGGGTACGTATCAAGTCAAAGCGGGCGGCGGCCCGCAGAAATTTCCCGTGACGGCGACGGGTAAAGCAAGATGGCTGCGCGTGACCCTTACGCCGGCGAGCGGAACGCCGCTCGCGGACCTTGAGGAGCTCGCCGTGTTCGGCACGCCGGACGCCAACCCGGCGAACAAGCCGCTCGCGGGCACGTGGTTCTTGATAGGGGACCCGGCGACCGCAAACGATGCGCTCTTCGCTTCCGGCAAACTACCGGACGCGCCGGATTGGAAGAAGTTCGCCTCGGGGCACTATCTCTGGAAGATCATACAAAAGGGCGCCGAGCTTCGGGGCATCGAGTGCGGCGAACGGGGCGACTTCTACGAGGAGATCGGCGCTTCACAAGACGGCGCGCGCGTCAACTGGGTGCCGATCGGCGTGCGCAAGGATCGTCCACCGGGCATTCTCTATCCGGAAGGCAACATCGTGGTGGGGGGCGGCTCCGGCGGCAGGTACATCGCGATGCGGGTCAGCGACGCGAACGCCTGCAAACCCCCGCCTAAACCGGTCGGCCACGACAGAAAAGTCTTGCTGCTCAACCCGGCCGGGGATCCCTGGAACTATTATCCATACCAAAGAGCGCAGTACAACGATCCGGCGTTCGGCCCGTTCGAATTCATACCGGCGTATGCGACGCTCTTCCAACCGGCGCAGCTGAAGGGCATCGACACGCTCGAGCTGCTGTGGGTGTGCGGAGGGGACAACGAATTCGCGAAGTGGCAATCGGATGCGTTCGGACCGTTCGTCGCAGCAGGTCACAAACTCATCATCCACGACTCGGACACATGTACGAAGACCGGCTACTCGTTCTTACCGTATCCGTTCACGACGTCGAATCCGGGCGCGCGCGGCGCGCACGGCGAGCACCTCGACCTCGTCGAGTCGAGCGAGCTTGGCAGCGACAAGAGCGATCCGGCGCACTTCGTCGATACCGCCGCGTACGCGAAGGCGCAGAACCAGGACCTCGGCGACGCCAATACCGTCGTGTCGCAGGATCCTCACTGGTGCGGCCATCTTTTCGGCACCAACGCGCTCAATGTGAACGGCTTCATGCATATGTTCGCGGCATACGGGCGCGGACTCATCATCTTCGACGGGCTTGATAAGGATGATTCGGGCGTCCCCGCGCATCAGAAGCTCTTGCTCTTGGAGCTGCAGCAGAGAGTGCCGTACGATTTCAAGTGCACGCAGCTCGTGTCCACCAGCTTCCTCATCTCGCCATCCGTGGAACGGACCCTCATGCCCGGCGTCGCGAAGACACTCAGGTTCCCCCTGAACGTGTACGCCAATCAGGGCTACGCGGGGACGCTGTCGCTTGCCGCGGCCGCGCCGGCCGACGCACCGTGGCGGACGGCGCTTTCAAAGACTCAGGTCGAACTCAAGGGCGATACTAAAGCGCTGGTGTTCTCGCTGGATATCCCGGCCAAGGCCAAGCCCGGGCGGTACGAATTCAGGGTCGTGGGCACCGATGCGAAGAACCAGACGGCCAAGGCGACCATCACGCTGAACGTCAAGAAGCCGGCGCTCGAAAGCGCGCTGACCAAGAGCAAGCGCATCCGCATCTACGGCATCCACTTCGACTTCAACAGCGCCACGGTGAGGCCCGAGTCCGGGCCAGTGATCCATGAGATCGCCGACGCGCTGAACCACCATCCGGAGTGGAGATTGACGATCGAAGGCCACACCGACAACGTCGGCGGCGATGCCTACAATCTGGACCTGTCCAAGCGCCGCGCGGCCGCGGTCAAGACGATCCTGGTGACGCAATACAAGATATCCTCCACTCACCTCACGACGGCCGGGTACGGCGCGACGCGCCCGGTCGCCACGAACAGCACTGACGCCGGCCGCGCGCTGAATCGCCGCGTGGAACTCGTGCGGCAATAACCTCGCGGGACCTTTCACGCCGTGCTACGAATCCGAGCTTCGCTCGGAACGCTACATCGCTGATTCATGGAGGGGGCAGGTTTTCTACGCTATGACACTTCAGGCTTCGAAACGTTTCTTGTCGCTTGCTACGGCAGCGGTGTTCTGCGCGAACATCATACTTTCGGGCTGCGCGCAGAAAACGGCGCAGAACACTTCACAAGCTGCCGCCTCACCATCACCGGGCGGACTTGGCAACATCTTGGGTGGGTCCGCCGCCAGCTCAAGCCCCACGTCCGCCGCTGACTCGGGCGGCGCCGGCTGTTTCCGCAATGTGGGGGGCGCGGCCGGCTGCGCCGCGGACATCCTCAATTCGAACGGTCAGACCACGCCGAGGCAGGTGATCAATCAAACAATCGAGCGCTACAAGCTCATCGCCGACAACGTGCCCAAATCGGACTTCAGCGTCTCGGCGCTCGCCGACACGCTGCCCAGCGACGCGAACCTCATCGACCAGTGGGTGCGCGATAAGATCCGCCTCGACATCTATCCGGGAGCGATGCGCGGGGCGCTCGGCGCGATCTTAGGACGCGCGGCGAATCCGACGGACAAGGCGTCACTGCTTGCAGCGCTGCTCCAGCGCAAAGGCATGCAGGTACGGTTCGCGCGCAGCACGCTGACCGATGCGGAGGCCGCCACGCTGGCCGGCCTCGTGACCGCTCCGGCGCCAACGGTCGAACCCATAACGCTGCCCGACACGATTGTCGCGCAACTGGGGATCAGCAGCGCTGACATCGCCGAGTGGCACCAAAAATTCGAGCCGGTGTATCAACGGAATATCACCGACGGCGTCGCGTGGGGTCAAAAGCAGGCGGACAAGCTTCTCGACATCCTTTCGCGCCGCAGCATCGACGTCGCGTCGGCCTCCTCCGCGGAGTGGGCAGCCGCGCTTCGACCGCATTACTGGGTGCAGGTCAGCCAAAACGGCTCCTGGGCCGACCTCGATCCTTCTGCGCCATCGCTTCAGCCCGGACAGCATCTCGGCAAAGCGGACCCGTCGTTCTCAGCGCCCGCCCTTCCCGATGATGTGTACCAGGCGCTGAAGATCAGCGTCATCGCGACGTTCTCGCGAGGCGGAAGTCTGCAAGATCAAGGGCTGCTGACGGCCGCGCCAAAGGTCGTCGAACTCGTCGGCCAACCGCTTGAGATCAGCATCTTACCTGAGAAGGACGTCAAGACTGAGGATCTCGGACAGGTGACCACGTTCCAGCCGATGATTAGCATCGGCGATCGCGAATTCAAAGGCACGATTCTCGATCTTCAAAAGGACGGTCCCCAGCTGGCCGAAGTTCGAGTTGAGATCCAAGCCAGCGCGCCGGGCCGGCCGACTCAGACCTACCGGCGCTGGGTGTTCGATCGGCGGAGCGGTTCCGGCATAAGCGCGATGAGCAACGACGCGCTCGCACGTGGCGTCGCGACGCTGTACCAGGGCCTTGTGGCGCCGGGATCGTTCAACGAGTCGTTCGTCGCGAAAAAAACGTCAGAGTTTCTATCGGCTGTGAAACCAGCACTCATCGACGGCATCGCTCCGGCCGACCAACAGTCCAAGAGCGGCCCCCCGCTCGCGAGCAAACCGTATCCGATCCGCGTCCTCAGTTACTTCGTGCGCGACCGAAGCCTCGCGGATGCCCTGGAGGAGACGCAGTCCGGCAAGGTCCGTCTGTATCAAGACCGGCCGGACATCGCCTTCGTGCGGCTCGAAATACCGAGTTCGACGGTCAATCGTCTCAGCTTCGACATCGTGGAGAACGCCATGGCGACGGCCGGCGGCGACGCCCATGCCGCGGCGCGTCTCAACGTCGCACGCGGAATCCTCGATACGCGGGTCGAGCAGGTCGTTATGTCGGCGAAGCAGCCGGCGAGCACGATGGGCGTATTCAAAGCTGCGCATGCGCAGGGTATCAATCAATGGGTCCTTGCGCCGGCAGACGTCAATGCGGCGCAAAAGCCGGCCCTCGGCCAGCAGACTGCGGAGAGCCTCCAAGACACGCTTCGCGCCGGCCAAGCCGCGGTGGCGATCGAGCGGCCGGTGGCGATGACAAGCGGAAACGGGTTTGGCTGGTGGGCGATCGACCCGAAGAGCGGGAGCACCGTCGGCAGGATGAGCGGCGGCGCGGGCACCGAGCTGTCCGAGTATGCCGTCTTGGTCAAGCGCATCAGCGTCGCGTGGCACGCGTTCATCGCCCTCGCAGAATGTTCCGGGGGCGTTTCGTGCGGCTGCATCGTCGCCGTCGTTGAAACGGTCGCTGCGATGCTCGCGCCGGGGGCACACGCCGGCAAGGCCGCCGGACATCTCATAGGCGAGCTCGGAGGCTCCGCGGTGATAACCGGCACCCACGCTTTTGGCGCGTGCGCACATGGCGGCGGTGG
>DATNNM010000004.1 GCA_035601835.1 Candidatus Tumulicola sp.
TGTTGGAAATTGTTCCGAACGCGGATCGACGGACTTCCCGGCGCCGCGGCTTTCGCCATCGCAGCGCCCTCCATCGGCACAGGCATCGCCCTGGACAAGTCCGACATGCTCCTGGTGGTGACGGTGCCCAGGGTGGTGAGCCCGCCTGATTGGCGCTCCCATCCTTGGGGCGGCTGCAGGCTCGCTTGCGAGAGAACCGCGATCGGCCGGTTGTCGCCGAGCCGTGTCGAGACCGTGCCTTCCGCGAACACCGTGTCGACCAGATCGGGTGGACGGTAGCCGTTGAGCTGCAGGATCGCATCGTTCACCACGAGCACGCTCAGCTGGCCGCTCACCGGACGGCCTTGTCCATCCGTCACGGCGAAGTCCACCGCCTGCTCGCCGCCGGGCTCGCGTACGTCGTGCAGCGGCGTCACTTTGACTTTGAGATAGCGATCTTTCTGATCGACGCTCAAGCGCGCGAAACCGATCTCGCTCAAACTCTTGAGGCTGCCGGCGGGCAGCGTATGCAGCGGCGCGCCGCGACGGATGAGCACGGCTTGCACCGCCGCGCCCAAACGCATGCTCTCGCCGACCGGGAAGGCGACGCGTGTGACGCCGCGCGGCACGTCAAGTGTTTGCTGGAACAACGTGTTGTAACGGATGACCGAGAAATACAGCGTAGCGTCGTCGTACGGCGAGCGCACGACAGCCGTTGCCGTGTCGCCCACTTTGTACGAAGGCTGTGCAAGGTCGATGGTCTTCTGCTCGTGCTGCGGGCCCCCGCTGTCGACGTAGACCTCGACATCGGTCTCCGCAGACGTGTCGCCGCTCAACTGCGCTCTGATCCGATACACGCCTTGCGCCCTCGGCGTGAGGGCAGCGCTTTGCGGAACGTTCCCGGAGCGCACGTCCGTCTGATCGACGGTCGCGTACTGCACGTGCTTGTAATCGCTGCTGTAGGTCGAAAGCTGCAGCTCCACATGCACCTGCCGGTTCGCGACGGCGCCCCCCTTGTCGTCGGTCACGATCACCGACATCGGCAGCGGCGCGTTCACCTTGCCCGCCCAGTCGCTCTTCAATCCGATGAACGCGTGTCCGGGCAGTGCGGTGAACGCCTTCGTGTCCGAGACCGACAAGTTCGATGCGTCCGACGTCGAGGCGTCGACGCTGTAGGAGACCGGGTACGGCAGATCGTGGCCCACCGGCACCGCTTGAGAACTTCGTCCGTATTTATCCGCGGTGAGCGTCTTGCTCAGGACCTCTGAGGAGATCTTGGGCGGCTGCTCCGGCCAGAACCACTGGCGCCCGAATGCATAACCGTCCCAACCAGGCGGCGAGAAGTACGTCTGCCCGCGGGTGACGTGGTATTCCGTCTTGCCGCCGTCGACGGGCGCGCCGAACAGATAATTGCTCTGGCTCATCGCGACGACGCTGTCGCCCGCAAACGCGAATTCTTTGTCGAGAGTCAGCTCCGTCTTGAAGTTCGGCGGCTTGAATTCGGCGACGCGGAACGAGCCCGAGAGCTCAAGTCCGCTCGCGCTCTTGGCCGCGATCGTCCAAGAGCCCAAGGCTTGCGCGGGTGACCGCGGTAACGCGATCGAGAACGTGCCGAACGCGTTGGTCGTGTATTGACCCAGCGCGATCTTCTGACCATCGGGGCCGACGAGGGTGACATCGAAGGCGACATTATCCGCGCGCGCGAGAACGTCGCCTTGAAGGTAATAAGCCATGCCGGTGAACGCGGCCCGCTCGCCTGGCTGGTACAGCTCGCGGTCGGAGAAAATGACGCCGCGCGCCTCGGGAGCATCCGTTTGCCATCCTGAGTAAAAGCCGTATTGATAGCCGTAGGACTCGGTTCCCGCGAATGCCCAATCGCGCCCCTCCCTGGCGACCACGAACAACCCCGGGGCGTAACCGTTGCTCGAATCCGCCGAGCATGCTTGAGCTTCGGTTGCGTCGAGCGAGAACGAGCCGGCACTATCGGTGCTCCCGGACGCGCACACTTGCGGCTCGCCGGAGCTGCTGTTCTTGTAGACGCTGATCGATGCGCCCGCGACCGTAGCGCCGTCGGATAAGCGGTGGACCCGCACGATACCGCTCTTGGGGAACCACTGCGCCAGAACCCCGAGGTTGGTGACCTGCACCATTCCGTAAAAGGTCGGGTGCTGCCACTGCGTCTTGCCGTCCTGGAGGTACGGATTCGTGCGTGCCTGCACGCCGTAGGCGAGCATGCCGTAGGCGCCCAGCCAGCGGGAAAGAGGCAGCGTGCCTAGCGCCTTCTGATTCACGCTTGCGCTCAAACCTGCGTCCGTCCATGTCTTCGGGTCCGGAAGGTCAGGCTGGCGTCGGCGCACCATGTCGGCTGGTTGGAGTACGCGGTGCGTCGAGGTGTAGGCTTTGTCGGGGAGATTCAATCCCGCCACCGGCGGCTTGAGCGCTAGATCGGATGGCAGAATCTTGAACCCGCTCGGCGCCCAGAACGCGGCAGCGAGATCGCTCGTCTTGAAATGCAGATCGAGTCCTGAGCCGAGCTGCTGGCCGAACCGGTCGGTCAGCCCGGCATCCACATGGATCGTGTAATCGGTCGCCGGCGCAAGCTTCGAGTCGTCAACGGCGATGAAACTCGAATCTTCGGTCGGGTTGATCGCGCCGGCGATCGGCGCGCCCGAAGCCGCGCGCACTGTCGAGTTCGCCTTGGCCGACTTGGCCCGCACGGCATTGTTGAAATCCAGCTGCGGCGTGCCGCCGGCGAACCTGCTCGCCGTGCCGTAGCTCTCCGGCTTGCCGACGAATTCCATCCCTTTGAAGACCAGCGGATGAAACGTCTCGATCCTTCCAAGAAACGCGTGGTCGCTCGGGATGTTGCCGTGCGCCGGCTGCAACCCGGGCCCCACCCGGAGCAGGTAGCGAGTGGCCTTCTGCAGCGGCTGCGCGGGTTCGATCGTGTACGTCCAGCTCAGGCTGATGGGGCGGACGGGTCCGAACTCAAAGCGCCCCAACGGAATCGGCTGCGGCTTTGACTTCTGCACCGCGATCTTCAGCGGCACGGCGATGCCGCTGGACTCCGCCCGCAATGACGTCAGGCGGCGCAACGAGTCGATATCCAACTCGACGTTGGATTCGATCGCGATGCTCGGGTGCAAGCCGCCTTGCGCGACGGTGTCCTCCAGCCCGCCGTTGCCGTTCGAGCCCGGCAATCCGGACAGTGCTATGCGTTCGGTGGCGATCGTCCACGCGAGGTCGCGTGCAAGCCGGTGATGCCGCAGGTCGGCTAGTCCTGCTTTGAGGACGACGCGGATGCGCGTCGCCTTCGGGAACGGGCGGTCTGACTGGAATCCGACCATGCGCGGGGTCAAGAAGCGGAACTTCCCCGGCAAAGCAGGCACGGTGGCGAAATCACGCAGGGCGGCTTGCTGGTCGGGACTCTCGATCGCTTCCACCGGGATCAAGGGATCCGAGAAGCGGACGCGGATCTGCGCCGTCGTGTCGACGTCGCCAAGCGGGCTGATCTGCTCGATCCAAGCCGGCCGCGCCGGTGGCTTTAGCTCCGCAACCCCGGGCACCGGATCTAATGTAGTGTTCCGCGCCAGAACCAATGTAGCGTTCCGAGCGAAGCTCGGAAGGGGCGATGGCCACCATGCCAGCATCAAGCCGACCGGTATGGCCAGCAACGCCCTTGCTAAGGCGCGCCCAAGAGGCATGGCGAGAGGTTCAGAACGCAGCATAAAGGTCCTGTAGTATGTCGGGATAGGCCGCACAAAGGTTCAGTGCGGCGCCTTTAGGACCTAGGCCGTCACCCGGAGGACTTCGCGCAAAGTCGTTTCGCCTGAGAGCATGCGCCCGATCGCATCGTCGCGCAAGTCGGTGAAGCCGCGCGACGTGACGTAATCCAGCAGCTGGCCCGAATCCGCGCCCCGCGCTATCAGGCGTCGCAGACCCTCGTCCACGACCACCACTTCATGCACCGCGAGGCGGCCGTGATAACCGCTCTCGTGGCAGCGCTCGCAGCCGCGGCCCCGGCGTAACACCTTAGGCGTCGCCACCGGCACCATCTCCTGCAGCACCACCTGCTCTTCCAGCGGCACTTCGTAGTCCTCGACGCAGCGATCGCAGATGCGCCGCATCAAGCGCTGACCGACGACGCCGAGCAGCGATGAGGCGATCATCGCGGGATCCACGCCGATATCCACCAGTCGCGCGATCGCCTGGATCGCGGTGTTCGTGTGCAGGGTAGATAGCAGCAAGTGGCCGGTGAGCGCCGCGCGCACCGCCAAGTCGGCGGTCTCGCGATCGCGGATCTCGCCGACGTAGATCACGTCCGGGTCCTGGCGCAGAATCGCGCGCAGCACCGAGGCGAAGGTCAAATTGCGTTTGAGCTGGATCTCGACCTGATTGACGCCGGCGACGCGATACTCGACGGGCTCTTCAATCGTGGTGATGTTGGTGGTGCCGTCGTTGATCTCTTGAAGGACGGCGAACAAGGTCGTCGACTTGCCGCTGCCGGTCGGACCGCAGCACAGCAGCATGCCGTAGGGCCGCCTGGTCAGCGGGGCGATCGCGTCGTAGTTGCGCTCCGAGAATCCCGTGGACTTCAGCGATTTGAAGATCGGGTTCTTCTCCAACAGCCGGATCACGATCTTCTCGCCGTACACGGTCGGCATCGAGGAGATGCGCAAGTCGAAATCCTTGCGCTGGTAACGCATGGACATGCCGCCGTCTTGGGGCACGTGGCGAATGGTGATGTCCATGCGCGACATGATCTTGATGCGCGACACCACGGCGGGGTACAGGCGCTTCGGCAGGGTGCGCAGTTCGCGCAACACGCCGTCGAGCCTGAACCGCACGGACACCTTGTCGGCGAACGGTTCGAGGTGGATGTCGCTCGCTCGGTCCTCGACCGAGGTCCGCAGCAGCGATTCCACGAGCTGGACGATCGGCTGGGTGTCCGAAAGCTTGCGCAGCGTTTCGAGATCCTCGACCTCGCCCATGCCCGCAAAGGCGTCCAGCGCTCCGGACGTCTCCGGCACCGAATCGAGCAGCCGGTCCACCGAGTGCAGCGATGCCGCGTGATACAGGTTGTTGATCGCGTTTGCGACATCTTCGATGAGCGCGAAGCGCACGTCGAGGGTCATCTTCACGCGATGGTTGAGCATGTCGATCGCGAGCAAGTCGCTCGGATCCGCCATGGCCACGATGAACTTTTCCTCTTCGCGGCGCACCGGCACGATCAAGCGATCCGTAGCCATGTGCTCGGGGATGACGTCCGCTTCGCCCTCGTCCGGCCGGATCCGCGTCAAATCGATGAACGGGACGTGATAGAGATCGCTGAGGAATTGATCAACGCTTTCGCGCGGCGTGATCGAAAACTCGGTGAGCACGTCGCGCAGGTTACGCCCCTGCAGGAGGCGAGCATAGAAGATCTTGTCGATGGCGGAAGCATCGAGCTTGTGGACCTGGTCGATGCGCCGCAGCAGCCGCAAGTAATATTGATAATGCGCCGGCGTGATGGGTTCGGCGCCGATGCGGGGCACGTCGTCGTCGGGATCGATGTTGCTGTCCGCGAAACCCTTGGTCCCGTTGGCTGGGGAATAAATCGTTTCGAACAGCATGAAGCGATCGGCGGCCACCATGTCGCCGAAACTGATGCCGTACTCGTGCTCCTGCGGGTCGATGGCGTTGTGCCACACGATCTCGACCGGCACGCGCACCATGTCGCTTCCGGTGAGGCGGATCTGCGCCGAACCCACGTCTCCCATTTTCAGCTCGTTGTGGGACTCGAAGCGCATGCCGCCGGCGCTGAGGTCGGTGGTCTCGCCCATGGCAACGCGGCCGTCGTTGGTCCGAATCGTGACGGACAAACGCATGCGGCGCCGCTTAAAGCGGCGCTCGGCTTTCGGAAGGTCGGGGAAGAGCTCTTTGCTTCCCCTCATCGTCCGAGCCGGCTGGCTGCTCTGTGCACGTGCTGCTGACATGAACCCTTACTTTCCGGGCCCCGCCCGGAACGCTTCCTGCGCGCGAAGTCGGAGCGCTTTCTCTAGGTCAATGCCCACAAGGGCATGCCCGCGCCCCACCCTACTGTGATTATCGTCACTTTCGGACGACGGTTTCACCTTGCCTACCCGGCCGGCAGCGCCTCCACGAGGCTCTTGACCGCCTCGGCGGACTTCTGGAGCGCCGCTTGCTCGGCCGGCGTGAGCTTGATTTGGACGATCTCTTCGAGCCCCTTGGCTCCCAGCTTGCACGGAACTCCGATGAAGAGGTCCTTGATGCCGTACTCGCCTTGCAAGAACGCTGCGCAAGGCAAGATCTTGTGCTTGTCCTTGAGGATCGCGTCGACCATCTCAGCGATGGCACGCGCCGGCGCGTAGTAGGCGCTTCCTGCCTTGAGCAAGGCGACGATCTCGCCGCCGCCGCCTGCGGTGCGCTTCACCAGCCGATCGATAGCGGCCGCGTCCATGAGTTCCGTGATCGGAATGCCGGCCACCGTGGAGTAGCGGGGCAGCGGCACCATTTGATCGCCATGCCCGCCCAACACGAACGCGTGCACGTTGTCCACGCTGACCTTCAGCTCTTGCGCGATGAACGTGCAGAACCTGGCCGAATCCAAAACGCCCGCCATGCCGATGATGCGCTCGCGCGGCAGCCGGCTGACGCGGCGCGCCACCTCGCACATCGCATCCAGCGGATTGGTGACGATGATCAGAATGGCGTCCGGCGAACCGGCGACGGCGGCCTTGGTGGCCGCGCCCACGATCTCGGCGTTCGCCTTCAGCAGGTCGTCACGGCTCATGCCGGGTTTGCGCGGGAAGCCGGCGGTGATCACCACGATGTCGGAACCTTTCGTGGGCGCATAGTCGTTGCTGCCGACGACGTCGACGTTACTGCGTTCCACCGGCAACGCCTCGAGCAGATCGAGCGCCTTGCCCTGCGGTATGCCCTCGACGACATCCACGAGCACGATGTCGGCGAGTTCTTTTTGGGCCAACCAGTGGGCCGTGGTGGCGCCGACATTACCGGCGCCCACGATCGTGACTTTCTTTCGCATGATCACCCCTTGTCCACTCTCGTTGCAGTGCCGGTCGTCTAGATCGCGGTCTCCATCAAAAACGGCCTCGTCGGGATTCCGGTGCCCGCGCCGTGTTCCATGCTGAAGGCCACGATGTCGCCCTTGCGCAGCGGCATCGGCAGATCCATGATCGTCATGCCGCCTTTTTGAACCGCGCCCGCGCTGTGCGCCTGGCCGTTGCGCACGACCCACAATTGGTAACTCATGCCTTTGGGGGCATTGGGCACCGACGCCATCACCATGCCGTTCTTGTTCTCGTCCATTGGTTGCACGACGGTGCTATGCCAGGTGCGTCCGGTTGCGTCTTGTCCGCGGCCCATCTCCCAGTACGAACCGGTAGCGAGGGACGCCATGACGTCGTGGCCGTGCTCGGCCTTCGCGGCGAGCTCGGTGTTCGCCGCCTCCAGCGCCGTCACGCGCGCCGTCGCTTGCGCGAGCGCGTGGGCCATGCGTTCCCGTTCGTGTGATTGATTCATCGCGATGAAGACGGCCACGATCGCCGCCAAGCCGGCCGCCGCGGTGAGCCAGTACTGCGCATAGCGCCACAGCGCGCCGGGCTCACCCGCGCGTTCGCCGCTGCCGGCGTTTGTCCGGCTTCGACGCCTCAACATCGTCTTTGCTTTGATCTCGCCTTGCGCCGCGGCGACCAACCTGCGCTTGAGCTCGTCGTCCGGCTGCGCGGTCTCGCACGCGAGCGGAAGCATTCCCACTACGTTTTGCATCTCCGCGAGTTCGACCCGGCACGGCTCGCACGCCGCGATGTGCTCGCGCACGACCAGCTGGTCTTCGGGCGAAAGCGCCCCGAGCGCGTACGGCGCGGTCATATCGAAGACGTGGAAGAGTTGGGTCATGTCGCAGCCTCGCCGAGCTTTTGACCTTCGAGGTAGCCCTTGAGCTTCAGCAGGCCTAGACGAAGCCGGCCCTTGACCGTGCCGAGCGGCACTCCCATGAGCTCGGCGATCTGCACGTGCGTGTAGCCGGAGAAGTACGCGAGCTCGATGCTCTTGCGTTGCTCGGCCGGAAGGTCGTCCAGCGCATTGCGCACGAGATCGCCGCGCAGCTCAGCCCAGACCTGCTGCCACACGCCCGGCTCGTCGGCGGGAGTGTCCGGCAGCTCGTCAAGCGGCGACGCTGCGCTCGTTGACGCGCTCGCGCGCAGTTTGTCGATGGAGCGATGATGGACGACCGAAAGCAGCCACGTGCGGACGCTGCCGCGTTCCCGCCGAAACGAGCCGGCCTGGCGCCAGACGGCCAGAAAGGCCTCTTGCAGCACGTCTTCGGCTGAATTGCGCTCGCCGACGATGCGATACGCCAGCGAATAGCCGATCTTATTGTAGCGGTCGTAGAGCTCTTCCAAACCGGAAACCTCGCCGCGCGCCAGCGCGGCGATCAGATCCTCGTCCGACCGATCCGGCATCAGATTTATTCCCTCTTCTTTAGAGACTACGTCTCAAGAGGGAGATGAGTTCATAAGGCTGCAGCCATGCGGTGCTGGGGCGGAAGGACTCGAACCTTCGCATGCCAGCTCCAAAGGCTGGTGCCTTACCAACTTGGCTACGCCCCAATGCGTTCATACGGCTTGGTTCCATCGGGCTTCGACGATTTCCGCCGACTCCGGGGCGTCTTGAAAAGGCGAAAGCCGGACCGTACGATCCGGCTCGACGAGTCCTGCGCGGGCGAGACCTAGATCTTGCTGACGCGGCGGGCGCCGAGATAGCGGCTTGCATAGTAGTTCATGGACAGCGGATCGATCCGCACGCCCCGCGTTGAGGCATGAATGAACTGCCCTTTGCCCACATAGATCCCCACGTGCGACGCGCCGGCCGTGTAGGTCTCAAAGAATACGAGGTCGCCGGGCATCAAGAGACTGGTCGCTATACGGCGGCCCACGCCGAATTGCTCGTCCGCCATGCGCGGCAGCGGTATGCCGTTCCTCTCAAAGACCGTCTGGACGAAGCCCGAACAGTCGATCCCTGCGAAGCTCGTTCCGCCGAACGAGTAAGGAACGCCGAGGTAGCGCATCGCAGTCCGCGTGATCCGAGCATCGAGCGCGAGGGCGCGATCGGCCAGTTTGAACGGGGTTGTGCCCGGAAAGTCGGCTGGGGCGACGCCGGTGTGCGTGGCGCTCCACAGGGCTTGCAGGGCAGCCATATCATCGGATTTCGCGGCCGCTCGAGCGATGCGTACCAGCCTCTTATGCCAAACCGGGATAGCGCTCGCATGATGCGGTCTGGCCTTGCTGGGCTCCGGTGCGGCCAAGCCCGGCACGATCAGCGAACGGCCGAGCTGCAAGATGCTCGCGTCCGAGAGATTGTTGCTCTTCTCCAGCGCGTTCAGGGAGACGTCGTACCGCTGCGCGATCGTCCACAGCGAATCGCCGGACACGACCGTATGATATACGGGCCGGGCCATGACCGGAGTCGCGCTGAGCACCACGAGGCTAAAGAAAAGAAACGCTATGCGTCTTTGCAATGCACCCTCTTTAGGTTGACTGCGTTATTATCGGGATATCGGCGGGCCGGTGGCGGACCCGCGTCACTATAGTTGCTTGGTCAGTCGCCTAGAGTGAGATCCCTAAGAGTCGAAAGCGCCGCGTCCAAGGCGCGTCACGCCTGCACCCCTGCTTCGGCCGGGTGCTCGTGCCTCCTGCCGTTCCACATATGTGTGACCCACATCGTGTGACCCGCATCCGATGCCGCTCTTCAGGCAGACTCCGATGCCGCTACTTGTTCGGCCACCGATTTGGCGAGCCGCTCGACTTGTGCGCGATCGGGCCCCTCTACCATGATGCGGATGAGCGGCTCTGTCCCCGATGGCCGAACCAAGATGCGCCCGGTGCCCTTCAATGCATTGCCCGCGCTTTCGATCGCTGCTTTCACCCGTGGGTCGTCCTCGAAGCGGCGTTTGTCCGCCACTCGAACGTTGAGCAGCACTTGCGGATAAACTCGCATGCCGCTCGCGAGTTGATGCAGCGTGGTGTCCGCGGCGAGCGAAAGCAGCTTGACGGCCGTCGCGATCCCATCCCCGGTCGAGTTCGCCTCGAGATCGATGATGTGACCTGACTGCTCGCCGCCGATGCGGTAGCCGCCGCGATGCATCGCATCGAGAACGTAGCGATCCCCCACCGCGGTTCGCAAGAGCTTCACGCCGGCGTCTTTCAACGCGCGCTCCAATCCGAAGTTGCTCATCACCGTAGCGACGATCGTGTTCTCGGGCAGCTGCCCTTTGGCGGCTAGCTCTTTCGCCCAAATCGCGAGCACGTGGTCGCCGGACACGTCGCCGCCGCGCTCGTCGACGAACAGCGCGCGGTCGGCGTCGCCGTCAAAGGCTACGCCCACGCTTCCGGGATACGCTGCCATGGCTGCGCGCAGCGTGCTCAAGTCGGTGGATCCGCAATTCACGTTGATGCGCCGTCCATCCGGCTTGCAGTGCAGCGGCACGACCTTCGCTCCCAAGGCCTGCAACACGCGCGGCGCGATGTCGTATGCCGAACCGTAGGCGCCGTCGACGACGACGGTTTTTCCTCCGAGCGGCCGCCCGAGCGCCACGCAGTGGTGTTCGTAGGAGCGCACGACCCTTCGCCGTTCGAGGATTTCGCCGACGGCAGCGCCTGCCGGGCGCGGCAACGATTCGTGCGCGGCGACTTTCGCCGCGATCTCGTCTTCCAGCGCGTCGTCGAGCTTGCCGCCGTCGGCGGCGAAGAATTTGATCCCGTTGTCCTGGATAGGGTTGTGCGACGCGGATATCATGATGCCCGCCGCTGCATTCAGATGCCGCGTGAGGAACGCGACTGCCGGAGTTGGGACGATGCCGAGCTTCCACGCGACGAGCCCGATCGAACTCAGGCCCGCGCAAAGCGCCGCTTCGAGCATCGGACCCGAGCAGCGCGTGTCGCGGCCTACCAACACCGGGCGGTGCGCTCCGTGCACGCTGAGGACGTGGCCTCCGGCGCGGCCGAGCGAGAACGCCAGTTCCGGCGTTAAGAATTCATTGGCGACGCCCCTGACGCCGTCGGTGCCGAACAGTGAATTCACGCCGGCAGCTCGCGCAGATGCGTCTCGATGATCTGCCTTTCGACCACGGACAAGTTCAGGCGGCCCGCGAGCGCGCCCAGCAACGCTCTCAACGGCACGTACGAAAGCAGCTCCGTTTCTCCCAGCCTGCCTCCGTAACGTCGCGCTTCGATGTCGAGCACGTCGAGAACGCGGTGCAGCGGCGCGCGCACGAGGTCGGAAAACTCCAGCAGCAGACACAGGGTTCCGTCCTGCGCGACCACGTGCGTGGCGCCGACATCGCTGAACCCGCTCTCCACGCCGGCCACCGCCGCCGTCAGCCGGACCAGTCCATGGGCGGGCACGCCCGGCAGCCTCACCTTCAGCAACACCGTGGGTCGGCCGATCTCAATGGCGATGCGCGGCTCGTTTCCGGGGAAAAAGACCTTGATCGGGCGCGCTCTCGCCCAAGCCGAGGCGGACACCGTTCTCCGGACGACCAGCGCCTCTCCCAATGCTGCCAGGGCGCCGGCAAGGTCTTGCTCGATGCCGGGGGGCGCATCCGCGTCGTCTTCCGCCAACAACTCGAAGCGCAGCATCGTCTCATCGCCCACACTGCGCAGAGCTCCTGCGATCGCGGCAAGCGCCGATCGTGGAGTGTCGCGCAAATGGACGCTTATGATCATCGCGCGCAAATCGGCGTCGAACTTCAGCACGCCCACCGACCCGACCCGCTCGCCTGCCTCCTTCAAGGATGCCAAGGCAGCCGCACTCGGGCCGACAACGGGTATTGCGACAAGCCGCATATACAAGTGGCCCACGACGATGCTTTCCCCAAGGAGCGCGCGACTTCCCTAGGCAAGTTACACGACATACTTTCCGGACTAGCGCCCGGCACTGCATTTCGAAAGGAATTCGTTCGTTGCCCAACATCAGGTCCGCCCAGAAATGGGTTCGAGCCTCGGACAAGCGCCGCAAACGCAACCTGGCGGTGAAAACCCAACTCAAGAGCGCCTTCAAAAAAGCGGTGAGTGCCGGCGGTGAGGACGCGAAGGCAGCGGACTCGCTGCATGACAAGGCGGCGGCGCGCGGCATCATCCACAAGAACAAGGCGAACCGGAAGAAGTCGCGGCTCGCCAAGCAGCTTGCCAAGAAGAAATAACCGACTGCAAAGCAAGGTGATCGCGCGCGCGCTGCTCTTCGCCTGCGTCGCCGTCTTGGCTTTGATTCCCGTCATCTCAAGCGCGGACCAGCCCGGCGGTAACGGCTCTACGTTTGCGACCCCGACCCCATCGGCCGTGCCGACGGGCAGCGTGTCGCCCTCGAACCCATTTGCGACCCCGGCGCCGACGCCCACGCCGGGTCGCGGCGGCAACGGTTACGTCTTCTTCAGCTACGACGCGCTCTTTGCGCGCGGAGGCACTCTCCACGTCGCCTCGCCGTCACCGACGACTAGGCCGTTTCCAGCATCCGGCGCCAGCGGCTTCTCGATCGATGCGGCGGGCAGGCTTTCACAACAGTTCCTCGCGCTGCTGCGCTTCAACGGCGCCAACGTGCATGGCGGCGACAACCCGTACGTGACGCGCACGGAAGCGCACGTGCTCTACAGCCCGTCGCATTCGGCGTTCGGGGCCGGAGCCGGTTTTGTTTCACTCCAGCGGTCGACGAACAACACCTCAGCCAACAGCTTCGGCGTCGGCGTGTCGCTCATGCCCGATTTCGCGCAGAGCGTGTCGCCATACGGCAATCTCTTCTTCTATCCGAATGCACGCCAGCTCGGAGCCGGCGGCAGCATCACGACGCTGCAGGCCGGCATCGCGCTGCATCCCCACGCCTCAGGCTTGATCTATCGCGTAGGCTTCGATTTCCACGCGAACTCTTTTGACGGCACGTCCCCGACATCGATGGGTGGGCTGCAGCTGGGCCTCGGCACGTCCTTCTAAACTTCAAGAATTGTTAATGTAGCGTTCCGAGCGAAGCTCGGAAACGGACCTAAAGGTCCGTTGCTACGCTTACTTAGCGCGGGTCGACGGTGACGCTGATCCGCACATCCGGGCCGTGACGCATTTTTTGTGCCCGCCTGCATGCCTCCAGCAGTTGCTCTTCGCTTTCCGACTTGAGCGCGATGCGCATTCGATATTCACCGCGCGCTTTCGGCAGCGGATCGGGAGCGGGACCCAGCGTCTCCACACCCGGCTGGTGCTCGCGCAAGTCTGCGGCCACGGCCAATGCCGTCTTCGTCACCACGCCTGCGTCCACGCCGGCTATGCCGATGTACGCAAGCCGGCCAAAAGGCGGGTAGCGAAGCTCTTGCCGTAAAGCGAGTTCCTTGCGCGCAAACGTCTCGTAGTCGTGCTGCGCGGCGAGCATAACGGCGTAGTGATTCGGCGAGTACGTCTGAACGACGACGTGGCTGCCCGGCGCCGCGCGCCCCGCCCGTCCGGCGACCTGCGTGAGCAGCGCGAACGTCCTTTCGGCGGCGCGGAAATCAGGCCGATTCAGATCCACGTCCGCGGACACCACGCCGACCACCGTGACGGACGGGTAGTCCAGACCCTTCGCTATCATCTGCGTGCCCACCAACACGTCCGCCTCGCTGCCGAATGCATGCAGCAAGCGGCCGTGCGAGCCGCGCGTCGACGTCGTATCCGCGTCCATGCGCACGATGCGAGCCGACGGGAACAGCTCGCCGATCGCCTCCTCAACGCGCTGCGTGCCGAAGCCGTACGGCAGCAACTCCGGCGATTGGCACTTGGGGCACACGCTTGCCACTTTGAACGCGTCGCCGCAGACGTGGCAACGCAGCGATCCATCCGCGGAGTGAAGCACGAGCGAAATCGCGCAGCGCCGGCAGCGCGGCGCAAAACCGCAGGACCGGCAAAGCAACAGGCCGGCATAGCCTCGGCGGTTCACGAAAAGAATGATTTTTTCTCCGCGCTTGAGCGCGCTGTCCATGCCTTCGACGAGCGCTGGACCTATCGGCTGACGGCCTCGGAGTCCGCGCTGCGCGGTCATGTCCACGACCTGAACGGGGGGCAAGGGCGCCTTCGTCGCGCGCTGCAGCATCGGCACGTACATGATGGCGCCGGAGGTCGCTTCGTGATACGACTCAAGACTCGGCGTCGCGCTCCCCAGCACCACCGCACCGCCCGTGCGCGCCATGCGCTCCCGCGCTACTGCGGCCGCGTCATAGCGCGGCGGAACATCCTGCTTGTAGGACGGCTCGTGCTCTTCGTCGACCACGATGAGCGCTAGGTTCGGAAGCGGAGCGAACACGGCCGAGCGTGCCCCGACGACCACATCCACATCGCCCGCTGCCGCCTGTTTCCAGACGCGCGCACGCTCCCCGTCGGAAAGTCCGCTGTGCAGCACGCCCACGCGTTCGCCGAACACCGCGATGAAGCGGCTCGACGTTTGAGGCGTCAGCGCGATCTCGGGCACCAACACGATCGCGCGCCCGCCGCGGCGCCTCACGCGATCGATCAGACGCGAATACACGAACGTCTTGCCCGAGCCGGTCACCCCGTGCAGCAGCGCGACCACGCTCCCCCGCTTCATGGCGGCGTCGATGGTCTCGATGGCTCGCCGCTGCTCGGCGGTCGGCGTGAGTCCGGATCGGGAAACGCCCGCCACGACCCCATCTGCCGGCGCATCGGTCTGCGCTAGCGGCTGCTCGCGTATCACGCCGGCCGACAGCGCGCGCTTGACCACGTCGGGTCCCACGTCTGCAAGCTTGCGCGCCTGCAGGAGCGGCAGCCGTCCGTCGTGCTCGCCGAGCACGGCAGCCAGTCGTCGTTGCCCGGCGCCCTTCGCCAGCGCGGCGTTGCCGAGAACCAGTTCCGATCGCGACGCCGTCACGCGCGCGCGCTTCGCGCCAAGAACCTCTTCTTCGCGGCGCAGCGAGCCGAGCCGCACGTGCCTGGTCAGTTCTGCTTGCGCGCGCTGCGCCGACATGCGCTGACCTGCACGCTTCAACGCGCGCGCAGCGGCGATCACGGTGAACGGCCGATCGCCGAAAACCCCATGCAGCGCCGCGAGCAGCGCTTCGTCGGCCTGCGGCGGCTGCGCGAACGCGAAGCGCCCCCGGGTGCCGGTCGCCGCTCCGCGCGGCGCCACGCTGGCGAGCGCCTCCCGAAACGTGCAGGCATAACGCGTGCGCAGCCACGCCGCCAGATGGACCGCCTCTGCGCCGAACCTCGGCGTTTCGTCCTCGACGCCGGCGATCGGCTTGAGCCCAGCGCCGGCCTCTGCCGGCGCCGGATCGCTCACCACCCAACCGCCGACGATCCTGCCGCCGAACGGCACGCGCACCCGAGCCCCCAATGGCGGAATATTCTCATCGACCGCATAGGTGAAGGATCCGTCGACGTGAGCGGACGGCACGTCCACGACCACGTCGACGCAAGAGAGGCTGTTGCCCATCATGCCGTTCCGTCTGCGGTGGGAGGCGAGCCGCATCGCTCGATCACGGCGCGCACGGACGCTGCGTTCACGCGCACGCCGACGCGCACTTCGCCCACCTTCACCGGCAAAACGAAGCGCATCTCTCCGTCGACGCGCTTCTTATCGCGACCAAGCGCCTCCACGACCGCGTCCACCGACAGTCCCTCGAAATGGACCGGGAGCCTGCACTTCGTCAATGCGCGCAAGAGGCGAGCTTGCTCGGCTTTCGACCACAAGCCCTCGCCCATTGCGAGCATGCCGGCCGCGCGCAGCCCTACGGCCACCGTCTCGCCATGCGACATCCGAAAGAGTGAAGCGGCCTCTAGGGCATGGCCTATGGTATGACCGAGATTCAATGCAGCCCGAGCCCCCGAATCCCGAGGATCCGCGGCCACGATCGCTATCTTGACGCGCGCCGCGGCGCCGATGCTGCCCGCGTCCAATGCTCGCATGCCGCGGCGTTCGATCGCCTCGAACAGAGCGGGGTCGCCGATGATGCCTGACTTGACGATTTCGGCCATGCCGGTGGAGCGCTGGCGGCGGGGTAATGTGTCAAGTGCGCCGAGGTCGCCGATCACCGCGACCGGATCCCAAAAAGCGCCGACGAGGTTCTTGCCCTCAGGCAGATCGACCCCGGTCTTGCCGCCGATCGCCGCGTCGACCATCCCAAGCACCGTCGTCGCCACCGGCAGCCACGCGAGCCCTCGCAAATAGGTCGCGGCGACAAAGCCGGCAAGATCGGTCAGCGTTCCGCCCCCGACGGCCAGCAACAATGTGCCGCGCTCGACGCGAAGCGAGGTCAGCCAGTGCATGACGTCGGTCGCGCTGCGCAAGGTCTTGCGCCGTTCGCCTGCCGCCAAACCGCGTTCTCCGAGGACGCGCACGCTTTGCGCCTCAAGCGCCGCCCGCACCGCCGCGGCCCTGCTCGCGATCCGGCGGTCGAAAACCACGACGCACGCAGCGCCGCGCCGCGCGACGATGCGAGCGGCTTCCGCGGGGCCGTCTTCCGTGACGAGCACGCTGTACGGCAATCCGTCGAGGATCATCATCCTTGCGCGCCTGCCTGGATGAGGCGCTTCCGATACCAACGCGCGATGATGTTCGCCAGCGCTATCGGCGACTTGCCGTCCGCTTTGATCGCGAGATCGCTGTCCGCGTATGCACCTGCCCGGCTTGACAACAAACTTCGAATCCCACCGAGCGTCGGCTTGGCCCCGAGCAGCGGCCGGTGCGTGCGATGCGCGACGCGCTCAAAAGCCGTTTCGGGCGAAACCGCGAGGTGCACGATCAGGCCGGAGGAGCGCAGCAGTTTCCTATTCGCCGCATCGAGCACGGCGCCGCCGCCCACAGCGACGACCCATGGCCCGGATGCGGCCAAGCGCTCGAGCACGGCCCGTTCGTAATCCCGAAAGCGCGCCTCGCCCTCATGCTCGAAAATCTCGGCGATCGCGCCGTGCTGCTTCACGATTTCGGCGTCGGTGTCGATGAACGCGACTTTGAGGATACGCGCGAGCCGCCGCCCGGTGGTCGTCTTGCCCGCGCCCATGAAGCCGGTCAGCGCGAGATTCATCGCGTGCGGTCAGTTGGGTTTGTCGATGCGCAGCGGAAACGTGGCGCCATAGAAGCGAGCGACGATCCGGTAATCCCCCGGCGGCGCCTGTTGAGGACCTTGCTCTTCAAAGTACCAGTAGGAGACGAACACGTGGGTCTGGCCGGGCGCTAGATCGATTTTTGTCGGACTGCGCAGCAGGTTGTGGAAGTAGGTCGAGCGCCAGATCTCCAGCGGTAGCGCGAAGAGACCGTAGACATACGTGCTCACCCTTCGCACGATGAACTCGCACTGCTCCGAGGTGGCGAAGCGCAGCGTCATCGGCAGCGCGCTGTCGTTGGTCACCGCCAGCCGCAGCTCGACCGTGCCCTGGTCCGGCAGTGCCGCGACGCGCCGATTCGTTAACGGGTCCACGATTTCGAAATCGTAGGTGAGGCCGTCCGGCAGCGTCACTTGGGGCTGGTGCAGCGCTTGGGCGAGTTGCGCCGGGAGCACCGGTTCGCCGACCGCTTCCCGGGTGATGGCCGCCAACGCCAGCACGAACAGCAGCGCCAGACACGTAATGGTCAGCGCGAACTGTATGCTCGAGTATCGTCGTCTGCGTTCGGCTTGCAAGACAGACTCTATTCGCGCGCACAGCGCGCGAGTCCCGCGCGCCTAGCGATCGCCGGGCTCGGCGTGACGCGTCGGCAGACGTGTGACTTTGGGACTGTCCCCGGCCTCAAGCTTCGCCTTCACCGCCCGGATGCGATCGGCCACGTCCAGATACGAGATGTCGCTGGAGTACAGCTCCTCGAGCGACGACAGCGCCAGCCGCAGCGATTCCGTGGTGCCTTTTGCTTCGTAGAGGTCGGCGAGGTGATATAACGCTTCGTGATACTGGCCCTCGGGGTAGCCCGGCGTTTCGAGCGCCTTGGAAAAGCGCTTTGCCGCCGCGCCGTCCAGACCTTGGCGCCGCAGGCACAACCCGATCGCGATGAGGCATTGGACGACGTATTCCGGCTCGCGCTGGATGGCCTGGAACGCCACGAGGGCTTCTTCTATGCGACCCAGCTCGCGATACGCGATGCCTAGCCGGAACATCGCTTGCGGGTCGCCGCGCGAGGCGTTGTTCTCGAAGCGCTCGACGAACTGATCGATGAATTCAGCATTCGTCTCATCGTGGCGCACCAACGCGAGCAGTTGCTGCACGCCTTGCTCGACGCGCCCCGTTTGCGCCATGACCATCGCCGCCCGGTATTGCGTCGCGGTGTGATCCGGGCGCAGCCGCGCGGCGGTCGCGAGCAGCTTTTCGGCGTTCTCGAAATCTTCGAAGTGATCCGCGAGGATGCACGCCAGATGATAGCATGCTCCGGCATCGTCTGGGTTCTCGTCCAGCACCTGACGATACGCCGATGCGGCCCTTCCCCAATCTCCCGCAGCCGCCCAGGCATCTGCCCGCGCCAGCGGGGCAAAACCCTCCGGCTCCTCGCGCGGCAGCGGCGGGAGGAGCGGCGGGAGGCCGGTACGGCGGCCAAACGCCGGCTTTTCCCGCACCAACGACTCCTGGATAGACGCTTCGAGGATCGCGAGCCGTTGCGCCAACGCTTCGGCCTCGGCCGATCGCTTCGCGCGCAGAGTCTCCGCCTGTTCGGCGGCGCTGAGCGCTTCATTGACCTTAGCGGCTTCTTCTTTGGCCTTCGCCTGCGCGAGTTCTATCTGTGAGAGCATCGCGCGCAATTGCTGCTGACGCCGCTCGACTTCCGCCTGAGCCGTTTCGATGCGGCCCTCGAGTTCGCTGAGCACGGCTTGCGCATCAGCGGCTTCGTCTTGCGCGGTCTTGCGCAAAGCCTGGTAGCCGGCCAGCTCCTCGTCGATCTTCGATCGCCGCCCCGCGATGTCGATCTGAGCAGCCTGCGCGTGCGCCAGTTCCGCCTCTGCCGCCGCCTTCGCTTGTTCGGCACGTTGGCGCGCTGCTTCCGCTTGCTCGCGCGCTGCTTCCGCTTGCTCGCGCGCCGCTTCGCTTTGCCCGCGGGCGCTCTCCGCCGTCGCCTGAGCGTTTTGAGCCGCCAGAACTTTCCCCTCAAGCTCCTCCATCTCGTGCGCGAACACCACTTGCTCTGCCGCCATCTCCTCATGCCTGACGATGACGCTCTCGAGGGCGGCTCGTTCCGCGGCGTGCCGTTCGGCAAGCGCTTCGTGCTCCGCGCGCAGATCCACGAGCGCCTTCTCCGCGGCCGCGCGCTCGGCATCGACCTTGGATACCGCGGCTCGCGACTGCTCCGCTTCCGTGAGCGATACCTGGGTTGACTCGAGCGAGGCCTGTCGTTCAGCGATCTCCTGATCGAGCTGGCTCTTGCGCGCCATCGCCGTCTCGAGCAAGGTGCGCTGCTCGCCCAGCATCCGCTCCAACTCTTCGCTTGACGCGAGCAGGGACTCTAAATTCTCCTGCGCGGCGTGCCTTCGCGCTTCCACCTGCTTCAAGCTGACCCAAGCGGCCTCGCGCTCCGGATCGGCGACCGGCGCCTTCGTTTCGCTCGCTTCCTTCGGCGGCGGCGCGACCGCTGCGCTCGCAGGCTCCGTTACTGCTTGCTTTGGAGGCGCGGGTTTGGGGGCAGGCGGCGGCGCAGGCTTCTCGCTCGCTGCGGCCGCCGGCCGCGGCGCCGGCTTGGGCGCGGGGGCAGGCGGCCGCGGCGTTGCGACCAGGGGCTTTTGCTTGTCGATTTCGTCGAGAATGAAGCGTGCCTTGGCATTGCCGTCGTCGATGGCAAGCACCGCGTTCGCGAGCTGGCGCGCGCCGTCAAAATCGCGCTGTTCCCGCGAAGCCTCGGCGGCGCTGATGAAATACGCGAGCGCCTCGGTCCTCAGGCCTTTGGTCTGATACAACTGCCCCATGTGGACCATCGCTTGGATGTGGTCTTTGTCGCGATCCAGCACTTTCTTGAACGCGAGAATCGCCTGGTCCATCTGCGAGTTCTTCTGATAGATGCAGCCGGCTTCGAACAGCGCCGGCGTGTGCTTGAGGTTCGAACGGCGCAGGATGTCGATGAACTTCGCGAGGCCATCCTGCGTGTGGCCTTCCGTGACGTCGGCCTGACCCATCTGGAAGATGACGTCGAGGTCGTTGGGGTCAAGCGCGTGGGCTGCCGCAAGCGCTTGGCGCGCTTTGAGGACGTCGGTATGATCGAACAGAAACGCCTTGCCGGCTTGCAGGTAGCACGCGATCGCCTCGGCGTTCGCGCCGGCGGCAGCGAGCAGTTTCGCCGCTTCGACCTTCGCGCTCGGAGCGCAGGCGAGCGGAACCACGCTCTTGAGCAGCGCAAGGCCGCCGGCCGCGTCGTTGCGGGCCATCATCTCGCGCGCACGCGTCAGCAGCGCGCGTGCCTGCTCGTCTTGCGCGGTGCCGCTTTGTGCGTTCTGTTCCTGCTGCGACACGAAGGAGCGCCTCTACTTTTGGTCTAGCTCGTTGTGCTCGCCGGCTTTTTCCTGCCGAAAATGCGCGCCGCTCCCGCTTGCGACGCCTCGAAATGCTCCCGCACCTCTTCCACGGAGTCCCCACCATACTTATCGGAAAACGCTTCGGCGAGCGCGAGGCACAGCATCGCTTCGCCGATGACGGAGGCCGCCGGCACCGCACACACGTCGCTGCGCACGACCGCTGCGGGCGCCTCGGCGCCGCTCTCGAGATCCACCGATGCCAGCGGGCGCATGAGGGTGGCGATAGGCTTGACCTTCACGCGCACGACGATGGCCTCGCCGTTCGACATGCCTCCCTCGATCCCGCCGGCGCGATTGCTCCCACGCCCGATCTCCTCCCCGCGGCGCTCGAACGTGTCGTGCGAGCGGCTGCCGATGAAGTCCGCGGACGAGATGCCGCTGCCGAACTCCACTGCCTTCACGGTCTGGATGCTCGTCAGCGAGGCCGCCAAGCGCGCATCCAAACGCTCGAGCGGCTGACGGTTGCTGCCGATGCCCACGGGCATGCCGGTGGCGCGCAGCTCGAAGACACCGCCGAGGGTGTCCCCTTCGGTCTTCGCCCGATCGATCCGCGCCACCATGCGCGCCGAGGCTTCGGCGTCCGGACAGCGCACGGGCGATTGGGCGGTCGCGACGAGGTCGGCCATTTCGATCTCAAGCTGTGACGCGACGTCTCCGATCTGGCGCACGAAGCCCACGACCTCGGTGCCGAAAAGCGCCAGGTACTGTCGGGCGACGGCGCCGAGGGCGACCCGCATGGCCGTCTCCCGCGCGCTCGCGCGCTCCAAGACATTGCGCAGATCGCGGTGCCGGTACTTCAGCGCGCCCGCGTAGTCCGCGTGTCCCGGCCGGGGCCGCGTGATCGGAGGGCCGCTGCCGGTCAAAGGATCCATCAAGCCGCGCACGTTCTCGAAATCCCGATTGCGTACGAGCAGCGCCAGCGGCGATCCGAGCGTCAGCCCGCCGCGTAAGCCGGCGACGAACTCGACCGTATCGGACTCGATCTTCATCCGCCCACCCCGCCCGTGACCGCCCTGCCGCGCAGTCATCTCGCGTTGGATCGCCTCCACGTCGACCTCCATGCCCGCCGGCAGCCCATCGAGGATGCCGACCAAGGCCGGGCCGTGCGACTCACCTGCGGTAAGATAACGGATCATGAAGCCACGCGGACGGCGCTAAATGAATTGGGGCGGCCGCGGCCGCCCCAATAGCTGGTTGCTCCCGCCGCCACTCACTTCTCATTCATGATGTGCGGCGTGATCAAGAAGACCACCTCGTTGTGGATCTTGCCCTTTTGCACGTTGCGGAAGAGCGCGCCGAGGATGGGGATGTCGCCCAGCAGCGGCACTTTGGTGATCGTCTTCGTGACTTCGTCGTCCAGCAAGCCGCCAAGCACGATCGTGTCGCCGTCCTTCACGCGCAGCGTATCCGTCACTTTGCGGTTGTTCAAGATCGGGAAGTTCTGCACGAGCCCGGTGATCACGCTGCGTTCGACGTTCATCGTCGTCGTGATGTAGCCGTCGGTGTTGATGACCGGCGTGATGATGAGCTTGACGCCGATGTCGATGTACTGGACTTGGAAGTTGCCCGCCTTCGGATCGTAGTACACGATGGGGTACGTCTGACCGATGAGCAGGCTGGCCTGCTGGTTGTCCAACGCAGCCACGCGCGGGTTCGCCAGCAATTCCGCCTCGTTATGCGAGATCAGGTAGTTCACTTTGGTCGAGATGAAGAACGCGTTGCGCGTGAACGGCTGCACCGCGATCGGGTTGAGCGAGGTCTTCGGCGGAGACGCGAGATCGGGGACCGCCGGGCACGCGATGCAGTTCTCGAACAGCCCGAGATCGCTGGAGCCGCCGAAGCTCACGCCGACGTTCGACGTGTCGTTGTTCTTCGTGATGTCGATGACTTTGACTTCGAACACCACTTGCGGCGCCGGCACATCGGCCAGCGCGAGGAAGTTGCGCGCCGACTGGATGATGTCCGGCGACCCGGTCACCAGCAGCGTGTCGGTGCGTGGATCGATGGTGAACGAACCACCAGGCAGCACGGTGCCGATCTGCTTGCCGAGCGCCGTGGGGTCGGCGTACTTGATCGGGAACGCGACGGTCTGCGCGGTCTGACCCGCCGAACCGAACTGTTTGGTCAGGTCTTCGGGCGTACCGACGACATACACGTTGCCGACGGTGCGATATTCAAGGCCGTTCGTGCGCACGACGAGATCGAGCGCGGTCTTGAGCGGCACGTCGTGCAAACTCACCGTCGTCGTGCCTTTGACGCTCGACGTCGCGATGATGTTCTGGCCGCTTTGCTGCGCGAGGACCTTGAGCACGTCCACGATGTCCGCATTCTTGACGTCGATCGAAACCGTTCCCGACGACGCGTACTGCGGCGCTCGAGGCAGCGTGCCTCCGTTCGCATTGGCGTTGGCGTTCGAGCTCGAACTCATGCCGCCCGTGTAAGGATGTTTCACGCCGGGGATCTTGCAGTAGTACTTGCCGCCCGGCAACCAGGGATTCGGCGTCGCTTGCGCCACGACGGCAGGTGCTGCTACCGCAGTGACGTGCTTGACGGGCGCGGGCTTCGCCGGCGCCGCCGCCGGCTGCTTGTACGGAGCCGGCGCGAAGGCGACGTGCTTCACGGGCACGGCTTTGGGCGCTTGGACGTTGTCCGTGCCGGCGATCGCTGCCGTCTGTTGCGCAGCCGCTTTGCGCGCGGCGGCCACGGCCTCGTCGGCGGGCAGCACGTGCGGCGCTTGGTCGGTGCGAACCGCAAGCGTCACAGAGCCCCCCCCGCCTTGAAGCAGATCGTATTTGGGCGCGCCTTGCGACTCGACCACGATGCGCAGCACCGCGGGTGAGTCGGAAAGCTGTCCTATCCGTACCTGGCGGATCTGCCCGTCGCTGAACCCGATGACTTTGGTCCGGCCTTCGTAGCTTGCCGGCGTCACGTCGACCACCAGATCCTCGACGTCGTTCTTCGAGTCGACCGAGTACTTGTGGACGCGGGTGGAGACGGCGCTCGCCGCCGTCACCGTCAGCCGAAACGCCCCGCCTTGCCTGGCGTACTTGACGTCGGTTACGGGATTGTCCCCGGCGCGGCCAGGCTGCGGCGCAAGCACGCTGCTCAGCAGCATGATGCCGCCGAGTAGCCAGGTCGCCGCCGACCGATAGTGCCGATGCATGTTTAACCCCCCAACGAGAATGTGCGCACGCCGTCCGGCGAGGACAAGCGTACGTAACCGGGCCCGATGGCCAGGACGCGATAACGAGAAGCGATGAGTTCTCCAGGCCGCGCGACGTATGACTTGCCGCCGGCCTCGATGATGGCGCTGACGTACGAACCGTTCCGTACGATGCCGCTCAGCCGGACGCCGGCCCACGGTCCTTGATCTGCCGCAGCGCCTTCGAAACCAGGCAGCGTCGGGATCTTCGGAAACGTGGATACGGAGACACGGCTCTTCATAGACTTGATCATGCTGCTGCTGTTGTCCGTCGCCGGTCCGTAGAGCGCGACGAACGGATCGGCGCGACCAGCGCCGGCGTTCGGCCTGGCGCGCACGATCGGTACCGGCGTGGCGACCGACGAGGCCAGCGGCACGGCTTCAACACGTCTCACCGCCACGACGGGTGCGCTCGATGTGTCGGGCGCGCTCGAGCATGCGCTTAGGCAGGCGCTGATGACCGCTGTGATGACTAGGGCTGCGAAATTTTTCATCACGCGCTACCCTCCCCGCGTTCCCGGAGACTGTACGGGAGCCGGCTGCGCCGGCGCGTTCGGACTCAAGCGATACGCCGTGATCGGCAGCGTGATGCGCAAGCGCGGTATCGATCCGACGCCCGCATTGCTTCCCGGCGCCAGCGTCAGATCACCGACGCCCAGCAACTTCGGAAACTTGTTGAGGTCGCGCAGGAAGCGCTGCAGATCGTTGTACGTCCCGTCGAATTCCATGTTCATCGGAACCTGCGTGAAGGATTGATTCAGGTACGCGATCGCCTTTTGCCGTGCGGTGGCCGGGCCTTGCGGCTTCGGCGATCCGCCGGGCCGGCCGGGAGCGAACGAGGCCGCGCCCGCCGGACTTCCCGGAATCGGCGTCGGCGCGCCCGCAAAAGTTTGGCTCTGCGCTTGACTTGTCGTCTGGTTGGCCTGCCCCTCGGAACCCGCCACGCGGGCGGCGCTTCGGATCGGGCCGCCGATCAGCGGCGCGTTCGCCACAGCCTGCGCGTTGGGCGTTGCTCCAGGCGCGACGCTCGGTCCAGGCGTCGGCGACGGCGTCGCCTGCGGCGCGACGAGCGCGACCTGCAGCCCATCTTTCTTGGCGAGGTCTTCTATCTGCTTTAGATACGACGGTATGTAGGCGCGCGGGTCCGCGGTCAGTTCGACGCCGGTCAAGCGCTGACGGACCTGCTTGGTCAACGCGAGGTACAGAGGCTTTTGATCGGCCACGCGTTTGAGATTGTCGTATTGCGTCTGCAGGTTGGCGATTTGGTCGCGCGTCGCCGCCTCTTGCTGGCGCTTGGGTTGGATGACCAAGAACCACGCGAGCAAAGCGATGAACACGATAACGCCCGCGACGATCAGATTGCGGTTCGTAGGGCTCATTGTCCGATCACCGCCGGGCTCAACAGGCCCACGACCGTGAATGCGACCCCGCCGTTTGAGGTCTGGCCGTTCATGATCGTCTGCGTGCTCGTTGTCAGCGACGCGTTCCCGAAGATCGGCGACGCGTCGAGATTGAGCATCAGATCGGCGACCTCGCGCAACGTAGAGGTTCTGCCTGCGAAATTGACTTGCCCACCGGTCACCGAGCGGGCCACCTGCACGCTGGTGAACCACACGCCGCGCGGCGCCTGGTTGGAGATGTCGGTGAGTATCTCAGCCAGCTGGAGCGGGCTCTGCTTGATGCGCTCGAGCAGCTCGGCCTTTGCCTTGAGCTGTTGGGCCTGATCGCGCAAGTCGTCGACTTCTTTGACGGCCTGCTGTTCGACCAGCACCTTCTGCGAGACGTCCGCGTATTGGTTGTTCAGCTGGGTGATGACGTTGTTCTCGTAAAGCACGAAAATGCCCAAAGCGAGCAGTTCCACGGCGATCACCGTGAGCCCGATCGCGAGCCCGCGATCGAAGGTGACGACCGGAGCTCGTTGCGCTGACGGGAGAAGGTTGATATTGATCACGGATGGTCCCTCGTCGTCCCTTTGCTCACGCCGCTCGTCCGTCGGATTGCAAGTCGCGGCGGCCGAGGCCGGCTGCGACGATCAACGACGGGCCGAGATCGGCCAGGTACTCGGTGGGGAAATCGACCGGATTGTAGCTTGCGCGGTCCAGCGGATTGGCGATGTGCACCGGCAGCGCTAGTTCGCGCGAGAGAAAGCTGTCGATATTCGCCAGCCGCGCTGTGCCGCCGCCGAGGATCACGCTCTCGATCGTCTCACCGCGGAAACGCGTGCGGAAATAATCGAGCGATTTGTGGATCTCGGTGACGAGCTCGGTCAACGGCGGCGTGATGACGTTGAACAGCCGGGTGACCGTCGGCGGCGCGGGCTCCGCTTCGCCCTGCGTGAGGACGGCCGCTTTCTCTCTTTTCAGTTTTTCCGCTTCCTCGGTGGAGATGTTCATGCCGGTCGCGATCGCTTTGGTGAACGCATCTCCGCCGATCGGAACGTTACGCGTGAACGGCACGAAGCCGCTCTTGGTGATGTTGATGCTGGTGGACGACGCGCCGATGTTGATGATCGCGATGTTTTGCTCGAAATCCGGGTCCTGAGGCGACAGCATCGCGCGCACCATGGCGAACGGCTCCACTTCGACGATCGCAGGCGTGAGGCCGGCGAATTGCAGCGCGCTCACCTGGCTGAGCACCAGGTCCTTCTGCGCCGCGACGATGAGCACGTCCATGTTCTGGCCGTCTTCCGAGCGTCCGAGGATCTTCGCGTCGATCTGCGCTTCTTCGACCGAATATGGAAGGAAGCGCTCGGCTTCGTACTTCGTCGAGTCACGCAGTTCGCGTTCGTTCATCAACGGCATGGAGACTTGACGGACGACGACGGTGGGACCGCTCACCGCGCTCACGACGCGCTTTGCAGAAAAAGCGCCGTCGGCGAACAGATGGCGAAGTGCGTCGCCCACCACGGGTGGATCCGTGATGACGCCGTCTTTGATCGAGTTGGATGGCGTGGCGATTTTGTAAACGTGCTCGAGCACTGGACCGCGTCCAGACGGCGCGAACTGCACCGCTTTCAACTCCGCAGAGCCGAAATCGATGCCGACATAGTGCTGCCCGCCGCGCGCGAACATCCGACCGAGGAACGACATGGCCCCTTTTCCCATCCCCGTCGTGCGGAACAAGAATCAAGAAAGGCTGCCGGGGAAATATGCCTCTCGCTGTAACCTATCGGCCAAAGGTGGGACGGATTTTAGAACAGTTATTCGAGTGCCGGGAGGCTCGTCCCGACTCGTAGTACGGCGCCGCTAGCCTACCAGGGTCTTGAGCTTGGCTGCGTCGGCGATCACAATGTGGCCCGTCTGCATGTCGATCAGCTTCTCATCCCAGAAGCGATTCAGCATGCGATTCGCCGTCTCGCGCGTCGTGCCGATCATGTTCGCCATTTCCTGATTCGTCAAACGCAGGGTCAGCCGGATGCCGCCCTCGACGGTCTCGCCGAACTGCCCGCTTAAGTGCAGCAGCAGCGCTGCCAAGCGCGTGCGGATGTCTTGGTAGGCTGCGGCTTGAATCGCCTGGTTCGTCTCGCGCAACCGCGCTGACAGCGCCAGCACCAGCGAGAGGCTCATATTCGGGCTTTTAGCGAGCAGCTCGAGAAAATCTTTGCGCGGCAGCATCGCCGCTTCGACCTCGCCGATGGCCTTGATCGTGGCGGAGCGAGGCGAACCGTCAAGCACGCCCATCTCGCCGAAAAAGTCGCCTTCGCGCAAGATCGTGAGGATGGTCTCTTTGCCGTCGTTGCTGACGCGAGTGACCGCCACATTGCCTTTGACCACGATGAACAACGCATCGCCGGCGTCGCCTTCGTAGACGAGCACGGCATGTTTCGGGTAGCGGCGTGAGACCATGAGCGCAGCGACCGCGGTGCGGTCGTTTTCGCTGAACTCCCCGAAGAGCGGGACTTTTTTCAGCAGCGCGGGCTCGAGTGCTTTATCCGACGTTCGTTGCCCCATCCTATCCTCCCTAACTGTATCGGCTGCTACCCGCGCGTCCAATACGATTGCAGGAGGGCGCGATACCACTCGTAAGGTCCGCTTATCGCAAGCGGGGCATAAGTGGCGATGAGCGACGCAAGGACCAAAAAAGGCCCGAATGGCAGCGCGTCGCGCCGGCCGCGTTTGCCGGCCAGCAGTATCGGGACGGCGAGCAACGCGCCGATGACAAAAGCTGCCACCGCAACGCCGAGTCCTAAAGGAAACCCGTACAGCAGACCGAGCGCCGCGCCGAGCTTGACGTCACCAAGCCCAAGGCCCGCCCCGCGCGTCCCCAAGTAGACCGCGCCGAAGATGGCGGCTCCGAGCGCCGCGCCTTCGAGCGCGCCGATGATGTCGCGCTCCGTCAACGCGCGCACGAGGCCGATCGCGCCAAGCGCGACGACGCTCCAGTCAAGCACCAGCAGGTGGTCCAGATCGATGAACGCGACCGCGATCAGGACCGCGCTCGCAAGGCAAGCCAGCGCGGTCTGCACGCTCAGTCCGAACTCCACAAAGGCCAGGACGAACAGCACGCCGGTCAACAGCTCCACGAGCGGATAGCGTCCGGACACCGGCGCGCCGCAGTAGCGGCATTTCCCGCCGAGCAGCATGTACGAGAACACCGGAACGTTGTCGATGGCTGAAAGCGGATGCCGGCATGCGGGGCAGTGCGAGCCCGGACGGATCAGCGACTCGCCGCGCGGCAAGCGGTAGATCACGACGTTCAGAAAAGAGCCGAACGCCAGCCCGACGATGCCAAAAAGGATGAGGATCAGTGAGGTCATCGGCGCCTGCGAGCGGCCTTAGTTGCCGACGATGCCGGCGTTTTGGTCGTACAGGATCCCCGTGCACGCCGTGCAGTTCGCAGTCGTACCATCTTTCACCAGCGCACGCGTGGTGGTCGGGTCGTGCTTGGCGCTGTCGCTGACTTGATAAGCGCCATAGGAGCCGGGCGTGTTGGTGATCGTGTACGCGGCGTTATCGACCGGGTCGGTCGGCGTGAAACTTAGGTACGGCGTGGTGAGACCACTCGCTCCGAAGCCGCCCGGATACGCGCCGTGGTTATCGACGGCATATTCTTCCATAGCGGTCGCGATCTGCTGCTCGTTGCTTTCGCAGGCCGAGGTCTGCGACTCGGCGCGGGCGTGCAGGAAGTTCGGGATCAAGATCGCCGCGAGAATCGCGATAATCGCGATGACGATCATGAGCTCGATGAGCGTGAAGGCGCGTCGAAGGCGTGGCAAGTCCTGGGTCCACCTTTCCCCTATTTTAATGCCCACATCCCCGCTGGTTAGCCCGTAAAGGCGATGGGCGGCCGGTCACACTCCGTGACCGCCCGCCCGCCACTTCGGTCTCGAGGGCCGCTATTGGCCGACGATGCCGCCGCTCTGGTTGTAGGAGATGCTCGTGCAAGCCGTGCACTTCGCGCCGCCGGCCTGGAATAACCCTATGGTCGTGGTCGGGTCGTGGCCGCCGCTGTCGTTGACCTGATAGGAGCCGTACGCGCCCGCCGTGTTCGTCAACGTGTAGGTCGTGCCATTGACCGGATCCTTGGGCGCGAAGGTCAGGTACGGCGTGGTGAGACCGCTCGCCCCGAAGCCGCCCGGATATGCGCCGTTGTTATCGACTGCGTACTCTTCCATCGCCGTGGCGATCTGTTTCTCGTTGCTCTCGCAGGCCGCGGTCTGCGACTCGGCGCGGGCGTGTAAGAAGTTCGGGATCAGGATCGCCGCCAGGATCGCGATAATCGCGATGACGATCATGAGTTCGATAAGCGTGAAAGCGCGCTGAAGGCGTGGCAATTCCCGGCTCCACCTTTCCCTTTTCTTAATGCCCATATCCCTCGCCGGCTAGCCCGGTAAAGGCGACGGGCGGGACGGCCACGCTCCGTGACCCCCGCCCGCTACTTCGGTCTCGAGGGCCGCTATTGCCCGACGATGCCCGCGTTCTGGTTGTAAGAGATGCTCGCGCAAGCCGTGCACTTGGCGCCGCCGCTCTGGAATATCCCTATGGTGGTGGTCACGTCGTGGCCGCCATTGTCGTTGATCTGGTAGGAGCCGTACGCGCCGGCCGTGTTCGTCAGCGTGTAGCTCGTGCCGTTGACCGGATCCTTGGGTGTGAAGTTCAGGTACGGCGTGGTCAAGCCGGCCGCGAACGTGTTCGGATACGCGCCGTTGTTATCGACTGCGTACTCTTCCATCGCCGTGGCTATCTGTTTCTCATTGCCCTCGCAGGCAGACGTCTGCGCTTCCGCGCGGGCGTGTAAGAAGTTCGGGATCAAGATCGCCGCGAGAATCGCGATAATCGCGATGACGATCATAAGCTCGATGAGCGTAAATCCCTTTTGGAGTCTTTTCACTAGTATAGTCCTATTCTTGAGTGTGATACTGCTCACTCCCCCAGCCCGTATAAGCAACGAGCGGCCAGTCACACTCCGTGACCGCCCGCCCGCCACCTTTGGCCTCGACAGCTGTTATTGGCCGACGATGCCCGCGTTCTGGTTGTAAGAGATGCTCGCGCAAGCCGTGCACTTGGCGCCGCCGCTCTTGAAGATACCAATGGTGGTGGTCGTGTCGTGGCCGCCATTGTCGTTGATCTGGTAGGAGCCATACGCGCCGGCCGTGTTGGTCAGCGTGTAGCTCGTGCCGTTGACCGGATCCTTGGGTGTGAAGTTCAGGTACGGTGTGGTCAGGCCGGCCGCGAAGGTGTTCGGGTACGCGCCGTTGTTGTCAACTGCGTACTCTTCCATCGCCGTGGCGATCTGCTTCTCATTGCCCTCGCAGGCAGACGTCTGCGCTTCCGCGCGGGCGTGCAGGAAGTTCGGGATCAAGATCGCCGCGAGAATCGCGATAATTGCGATGACGATCATGAGCTCGATGAGCGTAAATCCCTTTTGGAGTCTTTTCACTGAAATTAGTCCTCTCTCGTTCTTACTAGTAAGCGTTCTTGCAGTCACCTTGGCCGCCGTTCCCTAGCGACCGCGCGCAGCGAGTCCAATTCCCGCCATCGTGCGTTGCGCGCCGGACTTCTCCACTCTATGCAATGCCCAACCGCCGCCGGTTTAGACCGCCCAAAGGTGCGTCTGCTCACGCATTTGAACTGCGATGGGGTCCTTAATAGAGTTATCGGCCCCCTGGGAGCCGACGTGGAGAGTGATCTGGAAGGCGCCGCCGTCCCGCAGGGAAAGACCGATGCTTTCGTGGCGGGCGCTCTCTGTGCGGTCTTAGCGGTCGCGGCGCTGCCACGTTTTTTGCACCTTTTTTCGCATCCGACCATTCCGGATGAAGCGTTCACCCTCTACCTCGCCTCGCATCCCTTTGGCGAGATGCTGGGCATGCTGCGCAACGGTGACTTTCATCCGCCGCTGATCTACGCGATCGCGCATTGGCTGCTCGGGCTCTCCGGGAAAGCGTACCTGTTCCGCATCCTGCCGGCGATGTTCGGCCTCGCCGGCGTGGCGGCGACGTTCTTCTTGGCGCGCAAGTTCGTCGGAACCGCGGGCGCGACTCTAGCCGCCTTGTTCGTCGCACTCTCGCCGGTATTGGTGTTCTATGACGGCTACTTCCGGATGTACGCGCTGCTGTGGTGCTTGAGCGCGCTTTCCTGGCTGCTGCTTTTCCGCGCTTTCGAACGACCTGCCGCCCTCGGAAGATGGGCGCTGTACGCCGCGGCGGCTGCAGCGCTTCTCTACACCCACTACCTCGCGTTTTTCACGCTTGCAGCTCAGGCTGCGTTTTGGCTCGCCACGTACCCGCGCCAGTGGCGCTATCCGGCTGCCCTAGCCATGGCCGGACTCGCGTGGCTGCCCTGGCTGCCGGCCTTCCTGGTGCAGTTCCCAAACGGCGGGACCGCCTATGCAGCCGCCGGCTACCAGCCTCAATCACTGCTCTCGTTACCGCCGGCGCTGCTCACCGACAGCATCCCGGGCGCGCTCGAATTCAGCCCCTGGCTCGGGATCTTCTTCTGGGCGTGTATCGCCGGCGGCGCGACCGCGTGCGTGCTGCGGCGCGAGTATCGCCCGCTCTGGCTGCTGCTCCCGTTGCTCCTGCAGCTGCTCTATTGGTTCGCCGCGGGTAAGAACCTGGTCGCGCAGCGCTACCTGCTGCAGCTCGTGCCCGCATTGGCGATTCTCATCGCGTACGCGTGTGTCGCTCTTGCGCGTGGCCGCGTCAAGGCGCTGGCTGTGCTTATCGCGCTCGGCGTGCTGACGCTGCAAACCGTCGGCGTCGCGGACGAACTGTTCCTCCCTCAATACCAGCCGGTCGACTGGAATGTCTACGCCGCCTTCCTGTCGTCGCGCAGCCGGCCGGGCGACGCCTTCGTCTTCGATCAGCAAGCGGCGTACTTCACGCAGTATGGCGCTGCATACCTCAAGCAGGGCGGGGCGGTCTTTCCGGTGCGCAATCAGCAACAAGCGGAGGTCGTTGCCGCCAAGGCAGCGCCCCTTTCCCGCGTGTGGTACGTGGACTACCAATCGCGGCTCGCCGATCCCGACCACGTGATTTTTCGCGCCTTGCGGGCGACGCACGCCAAAGCGACGACGTGGCGAAGCGCCCCGGCGGGCTACGGCGACAGCGTGGTGACGACGCTCTTCGAGCGCTAGCGCTTCACGTCGAAGAGCGACACGAACGCCCGGTCCGCGTCGTCTGCTCTCTGCTCTACGTATCCTCCGCGTTGAGGACGCGTCGCGCGCAAGTGTTCGTAGACCGCGCGCTTCGGATCGGGATAGTAGTATTGGTTCTCGACGTACCAGATGCGTTGGCGCGGGCGCGCGTCGATCCAACGGATCGCTTCGACGACCGACGCTTGGTCGATGACGGGCATGACGTCGTGCCCTTGAAAGGCGTTCAGCCCGCCCAGCACCGTGACCGCAAAGCCTTGATCGATCATGATGGCGTCGCTGGGCTTCTCGCTGCGCAGCAGCACGATGTCCACCGCGTACCAATCGGTTCGCTGGTAGAAAGGATCCAACAGATTGTCCAGGGCAGCGATGATGCTCAATGTCGCGAATGCGCTGACGAGAGCGATGCCGGCGATGCGCCAGCGCGTGCCGAGCAACAGCGCCACGATCGCCCCAAGGCATACGTCAAAGGCCGGGATCATCGCCAGCAGGTAGCGCGGGATCACCAAGTCCTTGCTGAGCGCGAACGCCGCGGCCGCTTGTATCGCGATAGGTGAGAGCCAATACGGCACGATGCTCTTGCGCCCGATCCAACAGCCCGCGACCAGACAGCCGAGCGCGAAAACGGTCATCGCCCAATCCGTCGCGGTCGTTCCCGCGAACCAGGCGACGGGCACGCCTTGGAACAGCGTGCCTCTGGCCTGGCCCAGCCAATAGAACGATCGGCCGGCGCCGCTGATGACGTGCCCGCCGAATGCATATTGAGTTCTCAACGCGCCAAGCCAGGGCGCGAGCGCAAGCAGCGCGAGTCCCGCTCCCGCAAAGACGGGCCACGCCTGGCGCGCTCGCGGCAAGGCGTACAGCACTTGGCTGAGCACAACCACGCCGCCGAGGTATTGCACGCTTGGCAGGAGCGCTGCGCAGACGCAATATGCCGCCCACAGCCACGCAAGGGCTTTGCCGCGCGCGTCTTGAGCGAGGAGCAGCAGCCACCACGACAGCGTGCTGAGCGCGATTAGCATGGAATACATGCGGAACATGCGATCCCAGTCGATGAGATCGGGGGAAATCGCGACGAACAGAGCCGCGAACGCAGCTGCCGTGTCGCCGAACACTCGACGCGCTATCCCCCAGGTCGCGACGATCGTGATCAGGCCGAACGGCGCGGTCAGAAAGCGATACGACCAGGGCTGCCAGTGCAGCGTGGCGATCGCCGCGTGCGCGTAGAGGTAGAACAACGGCGGGTGTGCATCGTTGTGCGCCAGGAAATCGAAGAGCTTCGAGAGCGGCAGCGACCCGGCGAAAACCGAGTATGCCTCGTCGATGAAAAGGCTATTGTCCGTCAAGCGCCAGAAGCGTGCCAGCGCTCCGATGGCAAGCGCAAGGATCAGAAAGGCGTAGGGGAGCCACTTGGGCTTGGTCATCGGCGCGGCCCGTACAAGATGACGAGCACGTCATCGGCGGGGTTCACATGCGACTGCACCCACATGCCGAGCATGCGTCGAGTGACGCTCAAGCGCCGCCGTACGACGTGTTCGGGGTCCGGATAGAATGCCGCATTCTCGACATACCATACTCGCGCAAGGCGCCGTGCGTCAAGCCACTTGACGGCGCCGGCCGGCGGGTCGGGCGCGACGACAAGGTAATGCTCGTGCTCCCGAAAGGTCGCGAACTCGTCGAGGACCGCGTACGGCAGGCCTTGATCGAAGACGACCACGTCGGTCGGAGCGATGTCTTTGCGCACCAGCAAGTCGACGGCATACCAGTCCGACGGTTTGTAGTACGACACTGCGAGGAGGTCGATGTCGCAGAGCAAGCTGACCCCCACGATCGACAGCACGGCCGCCGCCGCGAGAACACGCGCCTTCGTCCGTATCAGGTACCCGAAGGCCACGCCGATGCACGCTGCGAACGCCGGCAAGAGATACGTGAGATAGCGCGGCAGCGCGAGCGTCTTGCCGAACGCGAACGAAAAAACGATCTGCATCAGCGCTGGGGCGAGCCAGTACGGCAAAAACGTCCTGCGCCCCAACCACGTTCCGGCGCCGATGACGGCGATGACTGCAACGGTGATCGCCCAGTCCAACGCGGGCGTGCGCAGGCCGGCGGGCAAGCCGGCCGCCACCGTTTCGCGCGCCAACGCGCTCCAATCGAACTGCGCGCCGCCATACGAGCCCGCCAGGCCGCCGACAGGGAACTGCTGCAGCATCGCGGGCGCCCACGGAAGAAACGCGAGCAGCGCGAGCGCGCTCGCGACGAGCGCCGGCCACGCCGTGCGGGCGCGGGTCAGGGCGAAGACGGCTTGCGACACGACTACGAGGCCGCCGAGATAATGGATGTACGGCAGGGCTATGGCCGACAGAGCGTAGCCGAGCCAAAGCGCAGGCCGCGGCTTCGACCCGGTAGCCGCGACGAGCGCGAGCCAGCTCACGGTCGTCAGGGCTGCGAGTACCGCGTACATTCGAAATGTTCGATCGGTCTGCACGAGGAGCGGCTCGGTCGCCACAACTAGAGCTGCGCATATGGCAGCCGCGTCGCCAAAGCTGCGCCGCACGAGCGCCCAGGTCGCGGCGATCGTCAGCAGCCCGAAGGGCGCGGTGAGGTAACGGTAGTCCCAAGCCGGCCAGTGCAAAACCGCCACCAGCCAATGCGCGATGAGGTAGAACAACGGTGGATGGAAATCGCCGTAGGTGATTGCGTTGAACATCTGCGGCAGCGCGATTCGCGCCACGTGCAGCGTGAAGCCCTCGTCGACTTGTAGGCTCGAGTCGGTGAGTCTCCAGAAGATGAGCGCGCCGCCCAGCGCGAGGGCGGCGGCGAGCCAGAGCCAGAGACCGTAGCCACGGAGCTTCAGCTCCGTGCCTTCCGTCAATCCATGTCCTTCCGGATCTTTTGCAAGCTGCGCGCCAATGCGCGCGATATTTGGCGCTGCGTCGAACCGAGCCGCTTGGCGATCTCGGTCTGCGTGAGATCCATGTAGAAGAACAAGTGCACGATGCTGCGCTCGAACTCGGCCAGCTTGTCGATCGCCATGTCCAGCACGATGCTGTCTTCGACCGGGAGTTTGAAGGTTTCGTGGCGTTGGCTTCGGATGACTTCGGCGCGCACGCCCATGCCCGACGGCGTCGCGGCGGGCGTGAGCGACATGATATTGAACTCCTCGCGCAGTCGCTGGATCTCGTTGATGCCTTCGACCGTGATGTTCATGTCCACGCTGAGCTCTTCGTTCGTCGGCTCGCGCTGCTGCCGGGCGATCAGCCGGTCGCGCGACTCGTGCAGTTTCCGATTGAGGCTGCGGTACCAGCGCGGTACGCGCATGCTGGGCGCGAGATCGCGCAAGTAGTGCGAGATCTCGCCGGAGATGACCGGCCGGGCGTACGCTTCGAACGGGACTCCGAGCGTCGGGTCGAATTGCTCGACCGCCTTGATGAGGCCGACGCAGCCGACCTGCATGAGGTCGTCGCGCATCGAGGGATCGTGCGCGAAGTGCCTGGAGATGCTCTTC